>PXBW01000158.1 GCA_003566775.1 candidate division WS1 bacterium | reverse complement strand
GACGGGCGCTTCGAACTGTGGGTGGATGACCGCTTCGCAAGTGCCGACGATCCGGGATCAAGCTACTATGACTATCTCGAGTTCAACCCTGCCGCACCCGTTATCAGCGGAGTGGAGAACGGCAGCTTTGAGTTCGTGATCGAGGATGAGGAGGGCATCCCCGGATGGACGTGGTGGACGCGCGAGGAGGACGTGGGCACCGTCGAGTTGGTGACCGACGTCGTCCATGAGGGGCGCTACGCGGCGCACATCGAACACAGCGGTGAACGCGATTTTGCCTTCAGCAACCGAGGGCGACTGACTGTAGAGCCGCGTGAGCGATTGACCGCAACGGCCTGGGTAAGAACCGAGGTCGAGGACGAGGGCCGTCTGACCCTCGCCTTCGTGGGCCTCAGTGACGGTGAGGTGGTAACGTGGGACATGGGTTCGATGCGAGTGGGCGAAACGACCGAGTGGACGAGGGTGCAGGCGCTCAGCACCGTGCGACGCAACATCGACGAGGTTTACGTGCGCTTCACAGGTCAGGGCGATATTCGCGCGTGGGTCGACGATGTGTCTGTCCAGCGCGGCTGGCCGGAGCTGACCGATCGTCCTGAGAGGACGCCGGTGGAAGGATGGGCCACTGAGCGCGTCGAGGAGCGTCTCGGACGCGGCGTCGTTGCGATGCCGATGGATGAAGGGAGAGTCTACCTTAGTTGGCGCCTGCTGCGCGAGGACCCTTCGGACGTGGGCTTCAACATCTACCGCCGGACGGTTGAAGAGATACCCCAACTGCTCAATGACGAGCCGATCACGAAGACCTGCGACTTTATTGACGACAATCCGGTCGAAGGTGTCGAGAATCACTACCTCGTGAGGACCGTCGTCGCCGGTACCCTTGGAACGCCATCTCCGGAGGTGAGCGTCACGCCGTCCGAGGAAGGGCGCAACTACATCTCGATCCCGCTGCAGGGCGACTATGACTTCCAGAAGGTCGGCGTCGGCGACCTGAACGGTGACGGCGAATACGACTTCGTCATCAAACAGCCGAACAAGAACGTGGATCCCTGGCACGTGGTCTGGTACCCCAGTGAGAGCACATACAAAGTTGAGGCGTATTTGTCGGACGGCACCTTCCTGTGGCGCAAGGACCTCGGCTGGTCGATTGAGCAGGGCGCATGGTACTCGCCGATGCTGGTGCGCGACCTTACCGGCGACGGGCGTGCGGAGGTCATCCTCAAGATCGGCCCCGAGGAGGACATGCGTGACGAGGACGGCAGGGTGCAGGAGGGCCCGGAGTGGCTGGCGGTCTTCGATGGGATGACCGGCGAGGAGATCGCGCGTGCCGACTGGCCTTCCCGGGAGGGATTCGCGAGCTACAACCTGGCCTCACGCAACCAGATGTGCATCGCCTACCTCGATGGAAAGACGCCCTGCATCGTGGTGCTACGCGGCACCTACGGGCTCAAGCGCGCGCAGGCGTGGCAGCTCAATGATGGCGAACTGCAGGAACTCTGGAGTTGGGATAACGAGGAACTGCCCGGAATCTGGTGGGGGCAGGGCGCCCATTCAATGCACGCGGTGGATGTCGATGGCGATGGCCGCGATGAGGTGTTCCTCGGATCAGCGGTGCTTGACGATGACGGAAGCGAACTATGGACCACCGGTCTCGGCCACCCGGATCACCACTACGTCGGGGACATCGATCCCACACGCCCTGGCCTCGAGGTGTACTACGGCATGGAGACCCGTCAGGCGGCGGACGGCTGCTCTCTCTACTGCGCGGCGACCGGCGAGTGGCTCTGGGGCCTCGATGAGCCGACGATTCACGTGCACGGTGCGGGACTGGTTGCGGACATCGATCCCCGTTTTCCCGGAATGGAGTGTTACTCCGGCGAACGTGACATTCCCGAGGCGCGGTGGCTCTGGTCGTCCCAGGGCGAGTTGATCGACACCTCGGACCTCGGCGGCCTCGGTCCCCGCGCGGTACACTGGGACGGTGACCTGCAGCGCGAGATCATAATCGGCCGGCAGATACAGGAGTACCGCGGCGAGGTGTACGAGCGAATCGAGGGGCGCATGGTCGGCTTCGCCGATATCCTGGGTGACTGGCGAGAAGAGATCATCACCACCCTGCCGGGCGAGTTGCGCATCTACCGGACCACCATCCCTGCAACCGATCGGCGCGTGACCTTGATGCAGGACCCGCTCTACCGCAATGACGTGTGCATCCAGGCAATGGGCTACCTGCAGATCCCTATGATGACGCGCTGTATCTCCGCGGGCCATGCGAACCTCGCGTTGATCTCACAGAGCCGCCGGGTTACGCCGGGCGAGGCAACCGAGATTGAGGTGGTTGTGACCGCGCCCGCCGACGAGCCATTACAGGGAACGGTCACACTCGAGCCCGGTTCGCACATCGAGTTAGCGGCCAATGAAGTGCATGTAGATCTGCCCGCAGGCGAGATGGAGCGCCATCCGGTCGCGGCCACGATCGACGATGATGACTCACCGCTCTATACCCGCCACGGCTGGTCGGTGAGTGCGCATCTTGCGGCGGGTGAGCTTTCGCTCGATTCGGGGCTTACACTGCAGCCCCATGACCTCGCACGAACCGACCTGCCGCGCACCCAGGCGACGGCGATGACCGCACAGGGCGGTGGCGAGGTTGAGATTCGTGATGACAAGGTCGGCGATGACGGCGACTCTTTCTCGCACTGGGATGATGAGGGCCACTGGATGGAGTGGACGCTCACCGCCCCGGAGGACGGGCGCTACGTGTTGGTGCTTCGGTACTGCGCCGTGCAGAGCGTCCGTCGTGCCGTCGAGTTCAACGGGAAGCCGCTGGGCGAGGCCGCGTTCCCGGATACTGGAGGCTTCAGTTCCTCGGCCAATGACTGGACACACGATGCGGTGCGAGACGACGACGGAGAGCCGGTCATGCTCGACCTCAACGCGGGTGAGCACCGCGTACGTCTCACCAACGTAGATGGCAATGGGATGAATGTCGACTACCTGCTGCTTCATGAGGTCCCAGAGTGAGCTGAGACTGACTTAACAATCTAACAAGGAGAAGCGAGTGAGTACGACGTAATAGTCATTAGTGGCTGCAGGTAATCCAGACAGGAGGAGGTCGTAAGATGCGAAGCAGCGGATTCACGCTGATTGAATTGCTGGTCGTGATCGCGATCATCGCGATCCTGGCTGCGATTCTGTTTCCGGTTTTTGCGCGAGCACGTGAGAGAGCCCGCCAGACGTCCTGTCTCTCCAACATGAGACAGATAACCACAGCGACCATGATGTACGCGCAGGATTATGATGAGCGGTTACCACTGCGCTGGTTTGCACTCGAGGAAGCTGCACGGTTGCCTTCTTCACCGGACGGGCAGACACACGTCAACCATCTGTGGCCGGTCATGATATTCCCCTACGTCAACAACATCGACATCTTCAATTGCCCCTCGTGGAGCTGGCGCTGGAACGGCAATTACTCAGGCCGACAGGCCTACGCAATTACAAGTCAGATTCACGGCACACCGCTGGCAGAGATCACACGGCCGTCCGAGACGATCCTTATCGCAGAGAATTGGGACGAGGGCAACTCCCTCTCTTACTACGCCTCGCGCACTGTCTCAGTGCACAGCAGCACCAACAACATCCGTCGCATGATACCCGGCCGGCACAACGAGGGAGCTAACATCGGCTTCTGCGACGGCCATGCCCGCTGGCTGCCGGTACCCTTCGAGTCGAACTACGAGCGCGCGAAAGCAGGCGAAACCGTCTATCAGGACTTCCCCGGCGTTCGCTGGGATCCGTGATTGCACCAACCTGTTCCGGACGCACGGACGCTCCCCTGAGTGATGCCGGGGAGCGTCCGTTATTGGGTGCACTCAGGCCGCGGCGGTTCATTCGTGCAAGCAGGCCCAGTTCTGCTCACTCCATTCCCTTCACGAACTCAAGCACAGAGAGGACGATCAGCATGAAGCGACGCGAACTGCAGCCCGAATCAGTATCAAAGCCCGCCGCCGAGTATGCGCAGGGGGTTGAGATATCCGGCGCCCGCACGATGTATCACCTGCTCGAACGCAAGACGGTCTATGTGGCCGGGCAGGTCCCGTGTGATGCGTCCGGCGCGCTCGTCGGCGAGGATGACTTCAAGGCCCAGGCGCGGCAGGTCTTCGCCAACGTGCAGGCGGTGGTCGAGGAGGCGGGCGGGAGCATGTCAGACATCGTGCGCCTGTGCGTCTACATCACTGACATCTCAAAGTACGCGGAGTATTGCGAGGTGCGCGCGGAGTTCCTTACCGAGCCCTACCCGGCCTCGACCCTGGTCAAGGTCTCCGGCCTCGTCAAGCCCGAGTGGATGATCGAGGCCGACGCGATCGCGGTGATCGCCTGAACTGTCGGCCTCGCGGCCCGGAACCCCGCGTCCCCCCGAGCGTCTAAACCAGCAGAGCACACGAGCGCGAGGATCGGAGGGGGGACTATGTCACGCTCAGGCATCGCGATGATGCTGGCACTCCTGGTGCTGGCCTGCGGCTGTGATGAGCAGGCGAGGGTCGAACATCCTCTCGCAGTTCAGGGAGCGGCGACGGAGGCGGCCTCCGGGCCGCCTTTCACGCCGCCGCTGTTGGACGAGGGCTTCGTGCACGTCTTCGACATGCATGGACGACCGGTGGAGGGCGCAACCGTCTGGCGCCTGGACGCAGACAGCCCTGACGCCCCTTACTCCCGAATGCAGGCCCAGGCCGTCACGGACGCACAGGGGCGCGCACCCGTAAGCCGAACTGAAGGCGTTGCCTCCAGATGGCACGCGTACAGGTCGGGCTACGCCATCTCCATCGAGGAAGGTAGAACCCGTCCCGAAGCGGACCCTGTCATCGTGCTGAGACCTTCTTCCGATCGGCGCGTCCGCGTGCTTGGCCCGGACAATGAACCGGTCCCCGGTGCGCGACTCATACCTACGGTTAGCAGGCCCGAGTCGTTAGAGGATCTGCACCTTGAGACCGATGCGGACGGGTATGCGACGCTGTCGCTCTCCAGCGATTACCACCACCCGCTGGGATACTCCGTCATCGCTCCCGGGCTTGCGGCTGAGTATTACCGTGAGACGACGGATGTCGTAAGACTGCAGCAGGGGGGCAGCGTGCTGATTCGCGCAACGGGAGCCGATGACCCGGCGAATTACGCCGGATGCGCAGTCATCGTAAGAAGCCGCTCAGCAGTACCTGCCATCACCTTCGCCGGTCGCGATCACGTTCTCATCGATCACTGCGCCCCCGGAGAGATCGAAGTGTTCATGCGCCCGTCCGGTAGCGACCGGTTCCTTCCGACGATGGCGCAGCAGAGCATGACGGTCAGACCCGGCGAGACCGTTGAACATGAGATTGAGTTCCAGCCGGCGTGGCCCGTCTCCGGCCTCATCAGAGGAGAGGATGGTGCGGCAATCGCAGACGTTGCGGTGGTCATCCACCGGGGTGAAGCCGGCGGTGCGACTCCCCGAACGTACACCGACGCCGAAGGCCGCTACTCATTGCACCTGCTTCCGGGCGACTACCACCTCTTCCCCTACGGCGCCCGCTCACATCACGTGTTTTCCCATTTGGTCGACGATGTGCTGAGTTTCACCGTCGCCGCAGGGGAAGCGACCAACCTTCCAACCTTCACCATTCCGGTAGGGCTTACGATCCGCGGGCGAGTAGTGGCCGAAGACGGATCCACCGTGACCGGCGCAGAAGTGCTGTGGCTGGGCGAAACCACTGCGGCCATGTATGGCACGGACAGGGGGCTCCGGGGCCTGTCCGACCCGATTGCGATTACGGACGAGAATGGTGAATTCGCGAGTTCCGGATGGAGGCCGTGGGGCGGCATGGCATTCGCGGCGCGAACAGATGACGCGATCAGTTCTGAACCTCTGCTAACCGACCTGCGGGAGGACATCTCACTGGAGTTGCCAATCAGCCGCGCGGCCGCCTCGTGGATCAGGGGAAGTGTCCGTACGACCTACCGGCGACCGGTCACGAGGACCTCGGTGTCTGTCACAATGGGAGCCCACCCGCGTGGCAGGATCGTGAGCCTGAACCCTGGACCGTACCACTCTCACACTTGATGCCGAGGGTCAGTACGCCCCGCTGGCTCGATCATAATGGCGAGTTCCAGGTCGGCCCGCTCATGCCGGGTACGTATTACATCCGGGTGCAGACTTATGCGTGGGAACCGATTGCGGAGAGGCCCGAGACCGAGTTGGCAAGGGTCGTGCTGGAGCCGGGAGACACCGCAGCGGTGCGACTTACGGTTGATCCCGCGAGGGTCGCCATGCCTCAGGTGCGTTAGGCGGATCGCTCACTCCACGTCGTATGAGAGGCCCCGGCCTCTCGACGCGCGAGGAATCGCTACCGCGCGCGGCGAACCATGCTCGTGTCTTTGAGGTTCGATCCGCAGTGAGAGAGGTCGAAGCAATGTATCACAGCCTGTGTGAGCGGATACTCGCGGTGGAGGGGCCCGGCGGCCCGGTTGACCGCCTGCAGATCGTCGCACCGTCGGTCGTGCGCCCCGAAGAGCAGTTCGCCATCCGCCTCGCCGCAGTCGATGCGAAGGCCTACGCCTCGCTGGAATGCGACGACGTGGCGCGCCTCGCCGACGGTCCGGCGGAGGGCGTCGGCGAAGTCACCTTCGAGGCAGGGCGCCCAGCAATCGCGTCGATCGAAGGCGCATCGATCGCCGAAGAGGGCTGGCACCGGCTCACCTTCGAGCTTGGCGACAGGAGCTTCGCGAGCAACCCGATCCACTGCAGCCGCGATGCCCGCCGCATCTTCTGGGGCGACCCGCACGTTCACACGGTCATCAGCGACTGCCACCCCCGGCAGTGCCGCTCCCTCGACTTCTGCTACGTGGCCGCGCGCTATCTTAGCGCCCTCGACTGGGCGACCGCCGCCGACCATGTCTCCAACGGGCGCTGCACGGTCGGCAAGTGGGAGGCGCAGCGGCGCGCCTTCAGCGTCTTCGATGATCCGCCGAACTTCGCGGTGCTGCTCGGCTACGAGGCCTCACACAAGGGCGGGGCGGGCGGCGACAACAACGTCTACTGCCGCGATGACCTCGAGGAGTTCGTCGATCACTACGAGGAGGGCGACGCGAGGACGCTCGCGGAGGCGTTGCCGGATGGCTGCTTCGTGGTGCCGCATCACACCGCCCGCACCGGTAAACACGGGGAACTCTGCGATGAGATCTACCCCGGTCCGGACCTCATGCCGGTGATGGAGATACATTCCAAGTGGGGCAGCAGCGAGTTCCGCGGCAATCCGCGCGCGCTGCTGGAGGTCCACGACGGCCCTTGTTTCGCGCAGGACCTGCTGGCGCAGGGCTACCCGCTGGGCTTCATCGCAGGCACCGACACTCACGCGACGATGCCCTCAAGCTACGGTGATGACAGCCGCCAGCTTCATGCGCCACCGGGGCTTACGGCGGTCCGGGCGCCGGGGCTCTCGCACGAGGCAGTCTTCGACGCGATCCGCCAGCGCGACTGCTGGGCCGCCAGCGACGAGCGCATCATCATCGAGGAGTGCATCGCGGGCGATCGCATGGGCCTCGTGCATTCCCGGCGCGATGGCGACGGACCTGTGCAGATCGAGGCCGAGATCGCCACACAGACTGAGATCGAACGCGTGGATGTCGTGCGCAACGGGCAGGACATACACTCGGTCACGCCCGGCGGCGAATCGTGGCGCGCGACGGTCGACTTCGCCGATCACGCGGACCTGTCGGAGATCGCGTTCGATCCGGCAGGATGGTTCGACGGCCCGTTCGTGTACTACTATCTGCGGGTTACGTGCGCCTCAGGCGCGCAGGCGTGGTCAAGCCCGACGTGGCTGATGATCTGACAATAACTCATGCTCGAGGTGACACTGATGACAGACAGAAGGCGCGTGCTATTTCTATGCACCGGCAACTCCTGCCGCAGTCAGATGGGTGAGGGTTTTCTGCGCGAACTCGGTGGGAAGGGCTACGAAGTCCACTCCGCGGGCAGCGAGCCTGCCGAGTGCGTCCATCCGCTGGCGATCAAGGCGATGGCCGAAGTCGGCATCGACATCTCCGCCCATGTGCCGAAGGACCTCGGCGTCTACGACGAGGAGAGCTTCGACCTCGTGATCACGGTCTGCGGCGGGGCAAAGCAGTCCTGCCCGATCTTCCTCGGCGCCAACGCGAACGTCCACTGGGACCTCGAAGACCCGGCGGGGGCGGAGGGCAGCGAGGAGGAGCGCACAGCATTCTTCCGCGAGATTCGCGACGAGATACGCCGCCGCGTCGAGCACCTCGTTGAGACCGGGGAGGCGCTCAACGATGACGGGGAAAGTGTGCGCCTCTGATGACTGGCGCCTCGGCCTCCCTGAGGGCGTAATCTATGTTCGCCTCACAAAGGAAGCGGTCGCGTGCTCTCGCTCGGAGAGCAGCCGCGACCGCGATTGCATTGCTTGACGATAGATGCGCTCTTCTACTGCGCGTCTTCAGATTCCTCGGCGGATTCAGCCGTGGAAAACACCTCATAGATGGGAACCTCATCATTCCCGTCTTCATCCTCCCCGGCGCTCTCCACGCCCACCTCCACTCGATCCAGACCGACGAGATAACGCGCCACCGCACCTGTCTCGCGCAGGCCATCCATGAATTCGCCACCGGCGTCCGTCAGCCAGCGATTGACCCGTTCGGCGATCGAAGCGGGTTCCGGACGCATCTCAGGGACTATCTCAGCCTCGACGGTTATCCAGATCTCATCCTCTGGACCGACCCCGAACCGACGCTTCGCCTCCACATCCCGCCCGATCGGCGTCGCTCCATAGTTCGCTTCACGCTCGAGTGCCGAAATCCGATCCTGCATTGCCTCGATCTCGGCTTCGTACTCGCGCACCTGGTTAGACTTGATCCAGCTATCCACCACTACGCTGGCCGCATTCGGTCCCCAGCCGACCGCAAACAGGCCGATGACCACTATCAGTATGATGCGGCGACGTTTTGACTGCCATGGAACGCTCTGCGATTCCTGGTCCGTAGTAGCCACGGCCATCCATCTCCCTGTCCATCGCTCAGGACGTGGCAGTGCAGTATTGTCGGCCAATCACGTGGGACGCAGTATACTACTTCTCCGCGAGATTGTAAAACGCCTCGATTCCTGAGTACTCGGCCATCTCACCAAGCAACTCCTGAATGCGCAGAAGCTGATTATACTTCGCCACGCGATCGGTTCGCGAGGGGGCACCGGTCTTGATCTGTCCCGCGTTGGTACCCACTACGATGTCCGCAATCGTGGTGTCCTCGGTCTCACCGCTGCGATGCGACACGACGGCCGTCATGCTGGCCTTCCGTGCCATCTCGATCGCGTCGAGCGTCTCAGTCAGGCTCCCGATCTGATTCACCTTGATCAGAATCGAGTTGATCGCGTCCAGATCGATGGCCTTCGCGAGGTGTTCGGTGTTGGTCACGGTGAGGTCGTCGCCGACGATCTGCACGCTGTCGCCGATGCGCTCGACGAGCTTCGGCCAGGCGTCCCAGTCGTCCTCGGCGAGACCATCTTCGATGGAGATGATCGGGTACTTCTCGCACAGTTCGGCGTAGAAGTCGATCATCTCATCACTCGAAAGCTCTCGCCCCTCGCCAGCCAGCACGTACCTGTCGCCTTCGAAGAACTCGGTGGCGGCGGGGTCGAGGGCGATGCGGATCTGCTCGCCCGGCTTGTAGCCGGCGACCTCGATGGCCTCCATGATGACCTTCAGCGCCTCTTCGTTGGAGTCGAGGTTGGGTGCAAAGCCTCCCTCGTCGCCGACGGAGGTGCTCAGATCGCGGTCGGACAGCACCTTCTTGAGAGCGTGGAAGATCTCGGCGCACCAGCGCAGAGCCTCGTCAAAGCTCAGCGCGCCGACCGGCATTACCATGAACTCCTGCAGATCGACGTTGTTATCTGCGTGCTCCCCGCCGTTGATGATGTTCATCATCGGTACCGGAAGCACTCGGGCGTTGCATCCGCCGATGTACTGGTAGAGCGGCATTTCGCAGGCCGCCGCTGCTGCCTTGCATAGCGCCAGCGAGCAACCGAGGATCGCATTTGCCCCGAGGTCTCCCTTGTTGCTGGTGCCATCGAGGTCGATCATGACCCTGTCGATTTCACGCTGCCGGGTCGCATCCAGCCCCACGATCTCGGGGCCTATCTTCGTGTTGACGTTCTCGACAGCCTGCTGCACACCCTTGCCGAGATAGCGATCCGTCTCACCGTCGCGCAACTCGACGGCCTCATGCTCGCCGGTGGACGCACCGGACGGCACCGCCGCTCTACCCCACGCGCCGCAGGCCAGTTCGATCTCGACCTCCACCGTCGGGTTACCACGCGAGTCGATGATCTCACGCGCATGAACTGATGTTATTGTTGTCATCCAAAGCCCTCCACTTGCATTAAAAATAACTCGGGGCGGGCGGCCGATTGCCGCCCGCCCCGATTGGTGCGATGCCCATGATCCGCCGAAGCGGACCCGGTCTCCGTCATTCTGCGTGGTTCACCGCGGACTGTGCCGCCGACAGCCGCGCAATCGGAACGCGCAGCGGTGAGCAGCTTACGTAGTCGAGACCCACTCGGTGGCAGAAGTCGATGGAACGCGGGTCTCCACCGTGCTCGCCGCAGATGCCGATCTCTATGTCCGATCGGGCCTCGCGGCCCTTCTTCACGCCCATCTCGACGAGTGCGCCCACGCCATCTTCGTCGATGACGGCAAATGGGCTGCCATCGAAGATACGCTGCTCGATGTACTGGGGCAGGAACTTGCCCTCGATGTCATCACGGCTGAACCCGAACGTGGTCTGCGTCAGGTCGTTGGTGCCGAACGAGAAGAACTGCGCATGCTGCGCGATCTCGTCCGCGACCAGACAGGCGCGCGGAAGCTCGATCATCGTGCCGATCATGTAATCGACCTCGACCTTCTCGGCCGCCATGACCTCCTGCGCCACGCGCTCGGCAAGCTCAGTGAGGATCTGTGTCTCTCCCTCGGTGCTCACCAGCGGGATCATGACCTCAGGCTTCGGGTCGAGACCCTCCTTCTTCAGGCTGCAGGCGGCCTCGAAGATCGCCCTGACCTGCATCTCGGAGACAAGGGGATCGGTGATCCCGAGGCGGCAGCCACGATGCCCGAGCATCGGGTTCATCTCATGCAGCCGTGCCACCATGTCCTGGATCTCGTCGAGCGTCTTACCCGTCTCCTCGGCGATGGTCCGCTGATCGGCCTCGTTCTTGGGCAGGAACTCGTGCAGCGGCGGATCGAGCAGGCGGATGATGACGGGAAGGCCATTCATCGCGCGCAGTATTCCCTCGAAGTCCTCGCGCTGATACGGAAGCAGCGCATCGAGAGCCTTCCGCTGTGCCGCCTCGTCGTCGGCCACAATCATCTTCTGGAAGTTCAGGAGACGATCCTCGCCGAAGAACATATGCTCCGTCCGGGTCAGACCGATGCCCTCTGCGCCCAGCTTGCGGGCTGTCTCGGCGTCCTCGGGGGTATCCGCGTTGGTCAGAACACCCAGTGTCCGTGCCCGGTCTGCCCAGAGCATCATATTCTGGAACATTCCGTAGAGTTCCGACTCGGACTCGTCCAGTTCACCCTCAAGCACGAGGAGTACGTCTGACGGCATCGTCTCGACCTCACCGAGCATGACTTCACCGGTGTTGCCGTCGATGCTGATCCAGTCGCCCTCGTGGACGGTGACGTCGCCCACGCTGAACTGCTTCTTCTCGTAGCTGAGGTCGATGCTGCCGGCGCCGACGACACACGGAGTGCCCATCTGGCGACCGACGATTGCAGCATGCGAGGTCTTGCCACCGGTCGTGGTCAGGATGCCCTCTGAGGCCGCCATGCCGCGAATGTCCTCAGGTGAGGTCTCGTGGCGAACGAGGATGACCTGCTTGCCTTCCTTGGCCCACGCATCGGCTTCCTCGGAGGTGAATACCACCTGACCGGAAGCCGCGCCGGGGGAGGCGTCAACGGCTACCGTGATCGCCTCAGGCTTGGTATCCGGATCGAACTGCGGGTGCAGAAGCTGGTCGAGCTGCGACGGATCCATCATGGTTACGGCCTCGCGCTCGGTGACCAGACCCTCGTCCACCATGTCGTTGGCGATCTTGATGGCGGCATGGGCCGTGCGCTTCCCGTCACGGGTCTGCAGCATCCACAGCTTACCCTGTTCGATTGTGAACTCAACGTCCTGCATCTCGTGGTAGAACTGCTCGAGGTTCTCACAGATCTCGAGGAACTGTTCGTAGATCTCGGGCATCTCGCGTTCAAGCTCGCTGATCGAAAGCGGGGTGCGAATGCCCGCCACAACGTCCTCGCCCTGTGCGTTGAAGAGGAAGTCGCCGTAGATCTCCTTCGCGCCGGTCGCGGGATTGCGAGTGAACGCAACGCCGGTGCCGGAGTCTTCCGCCAGATTCCCGAAGACCATCATCTGAACGTTGACGGCCGTTCCCAGCGAGTGTGAGATGCCGTGAATCTCGCGGTACGCCACCGCGCGGGGGATGTCCCACGAACGGAACACAGCCTCGACAGCCTCGAGGAGCTGCTGCCTCGGTTCGGTCGGGAAGGGGACACCGACCTCCCGCTCGTAGATCTCCTTCTCCATCTCAACGACCTGCTTGAGGCCCTCGGCGGAGACGTCAACATCCTCAGTGACGCCCTCGTCCTCCTTGACCTCGCTCAGCGCCTCCTCGAACAGTTCGCGATCCGCGCCCTTGACGACGTCCGCGAACATCATGATGAAACGGCGATATGCGTCCCAGACAAACCGCTCGTCGCCGGTGAGTTCTACCATCCCGGCCGCAACCTCGTCGTTCATGCCGAGATTCAGCACGGTGTCCATCATTCCGGGCATCGAGAACTTCGCGCCCGAACGCACCGATACCAGCAGCGGATTGTCCTTCGAACCGAACTTCTTGTCGACCTCGTCTTCCAGGCTGGTCATCGCCTCGTCGATCTCTTCGGCGAGCCCGTCAGGAAGCTCATTACCGGCCTCGATGTACTCGATGCAACTGTCAGTGTCGATCGTGAAGCCGGGCGGAACCGGGATGCCCGAATTGGTCATCCGCATCAGGTTCGCGCCCTTGCCGCCGAGCAGATCCCTCAGCCCGCGGCCCTCTGCCTCCACCTCAGCCTCGACCTCTTTGACGTTCTCGTTGAACAAAAACACGTGCTTGTCCAGAGCCATGAAGCGTCCTCCCTGTTTCTTGTCACAACCATGGGATACTACCGTCGTGTGATAATTCGAACTGTTGTGCTGCACTGTGCGATCACGTTATGTAAAACTCAGCTCTGCGGCTGCGGCGTTCATAGATCATCCAGCGGCTGCACCCGCTCTGAGTTGAGCAGTCGGACGTATTCCTCACGCTTCTTCTTCGCAACCGGGCGCTCTGCTGTATCCAGCACCTCATACTCGGTGATCTGCATCCCTATCTGTACCTGGATGCGATCACCCACCGACACCTCGGTGCTGGGCTTCGCCGTGCGCTCGTTAACCTCCACGTTGCCCTCGTCCGCGAGGCGCTTAGCGAGGGTGCGACGCTTGACGATGCCGACGTTCTTGAGGTACCTGTCCAATCGCATGGCCATGAGTACAGCGGATCCCGCCTGCGGACATCGCTCGGCGCGAGCGAGTCAATACTGTATTCCACATTCAACGCAGGATCCCTCTAAGAACTACGCCTCCTCCGATTTCGCCTGCTCCCATAAGACATCCATCTCGGTCGGGCTCATCTCGCGCAGGCGCTCTGTGTCGCCCGCCGCCTGTTCTACAGTGCGAAACCGGCTCGCAAATCGTTCATTGGCACGGCGCAGCGCGCTCTCGGGTTCGACCCCGAGGAACCGAGCGAGATTCACCACCGCGAAGAGCAGATCTCCGATCTCATGCTCAACGGCCTCGGCTTCGGCCTCATCCACCTCGCGAAGTTCTTCATCGATCTTCGCACGCGGTCCGCTGATCTCTTCCCAGTCGAAGCCCGCGCGGGAGGCCTGCTTCTGCAGCTTGTATGCCCGCTGCAGTGCCGGCAGTGTCGTCGGCACTCCATCGAGCGCCGATTCGCGCTCGCAGTAGCCTTCCTCCTGGCGCTTCAGCGACTCCCAGTTGGTGATTACCTCGTCGCTGTCGGCCACGAGGGTGTCCGCGAACACGTGCGGGTGTCGGGTCTTCAACTTGGTGACAATGTGCTCGCAGACATCCTCGATCGTGAAGTCGCCGCGCTCTGAGGCAAGTTGTGAGTGGAAGACCACCTGGAGAAGCACATCTCCCAACTCGTCGGCGAGGCGCGCCCAGTCCTGCTGCTCGATCGCCTCGAGTGCCTCGTAGGTCTCCTCCAACAGGTACTGCCGCAGGGAACTATGCGTCTGCTCCCCGTCCCACGGACAACCATCGGGCCCCCGCAACCGGGCCATGACCCTTACGAGTTCGTCGAACTGCTCCATCTCAGCGACCATCAGGGCACGCCTTGCCCTGTACCTTTCGTCAGGCGGATCTTACTGGCCTACCGGCGGTGCCTCAGGCTCGACAGGAACGGCTCCCTCGGGCATCGGCATGCCCTCTTCAACGCCGAATCCGGGGATGTCGCTCGGCATCGCGGTATAGACCTCCGCGAGACCCTGGAAGCGCGGATCCACGATATTGACGTTAGTCTGCTCTATCTGCTCGCTGAGGATCTCCTGCAGCGAGCGGGCATTGGCCATCTGATAGGCCTCGAGTATCTGATCTCTGTCGGCCTCCCACTCAATCTGCCGCTCCTCCTGCCGGTCGCGGACTCGAATGATGTACCACTGGCCACCGGCTTCGAAGGGCTCGCTGATTCCGCCGACCTCCACCGTCTCAGCCGCCTCTGCTATCTCCGGTACCGGAATGGCCGCGATCGGCGTCTCGGGGATCTCGCCGCCTCTCTCTCTTGACGGAGACATCGAATACTGGCGGGCAAGATCGGCGAAGCTCGCCTCCCCGGCCTCCAGTTGTGCCAGAACCTCGTCAGCGTCTTCCTGTGTCGAGACCACGATCTCGCTGTAGGAGACCATTGCAGGCTCCCGGAAACGCTCGCGGTGCTCCTCGTAGAACGCTCGCAACTGTTCCTCGCTCGGATCGATGTCGTGCAGCGCCAGCTTTCGAGTCAGGACCGCCATCTCCACATGCTCTTCCCACTCTTCCTGCGTGAGCTGGCGATCGGCGAGCCACTGCTCGAACATCTCCTCGGACGGGAACTGTGCCGCGGCCTGCTCCAACTCTTCCTGAAGCTCCTCCTCGGTGACCTCGATGCCACGCTCCTGCGCGGCTTTCCGGAACAACTCGCGATCGATCATGTCCCGAAGCATGTCCTCACCGAAATGCTTCACCAGACGTTCGTTGAACTCTTCTTCCGTTATCTGCACACCATCAACCGTCGCAAGCGGCGGGCTTGCACACCCGACAAACATGGCGATCACAGCGACAGCGATGGCCACAATCGTGACATAGCGATAGGTCAAAAAACTGCGCCCCTTTCACGGATGACGGGAGGATGCGTCGATGATGAGTTCGTCATCAGTATAACACAACGTGGCACAAACTCAAAGGCGCCCCCGGCGCGGATCGCGTTGGGGCCACCCGGAAACCTCCGCTTCGCTCCCGTAGATCCATCTTTCGATGCTTCGCTGATTCAACCCTGATCCTGGATCAGCAGGTTGCTCGTTCAAATGGTATAACACTGCGGGCAATTCCAGAGTTCCTTGAGGCCCATGCGATCGCCCTCGGAGCCTGCTACTCAGCAGCCGGGGATCAACCATGAGCCCCTGATGCGAACTCACGCCGGGGCGCTCAACACTAACCGGGTGGCGGTCGCAGAAGAGACTGACGCTGAGGGAGCCTGTGCCAACCGTTATTTGACACACGGGAGGCACAGGAGTATATTGACTGCAGCGAGGCGGCCGTTTCTCCCCCATATCCGCAGGGAGCAGTGGTCGCTTACCTGTACCACCCGTGGTTTCCTCGTCGCTTCCGTCGGCTTACGCGCGAAGGGCACCTGCAATTCGATGAAGATGGAGATTTCAGAGTAATGCAGCGAGAGCCAACCACCGAACTCAGTCGAGACCTCGGCCTGTTCGACATCACGATGGTGGGTGTTGCTGCCATGGTGGGGGCCGGCATCTTCGTGCTCACCGGGATCGCCGCCGGTGCCGCCGGTCCTGCACTCATCGTAGCGTTCGCGCTCAACGGCGTGATCACGCTGCTGACCGCGATGATCCACGCCGAACTCGGCTCGGCGATTCCGGTGGCCGGTGGCTACTATGTATGGGTGCGCCAGGGATTGCCCGGCAGCAACGCGTTCTTCGCAGGATGGATGGGCTGGTTTGCCCATGCGGTGGCGGGCAGCCTCTACGCTCTCGGCTTCTCGGCCTACGTAGTTGAGGCGGTCAACCGCATGGGGATGCTACCCGCCGGGGTATCAGTCTCACTTGCAGAGAAGCTGGTAGCTCTACTCATCGCCCTTCTCTTCCTCTACATAAACTACCGCGGTGTATCGGAGACCGGGAAGGCGGGCAACATCGTCACTCTCGGCCAGACGACCGTGCTCGCACTATTCGTCGTCAGTGGTCTGTTCGCGATTGCGAGTGATCCGACACAGTTGCAGTCATTCCAGCCTTTCGCTCCCGAAGGGTGGAGTGGGGTTTTCGCGGCGATGGGGCTCACATACATCGCTTTCGAGGGCTTTGAGATCATCGTTCAGACGGGCGAGGAGGTCAGGGATCCGCGACGCAATCTACCCAAGGCCATCTTTCTCGCTTTGCTCGTCGTGGTTCCCGTCTATGTGCTGGTCGGCTTCTGCATGATCGGAGCAGTCACGCCCCCCACAGGCGAGCCTACTTACCAGTGGCTCGGCGAGGCGGGGGTGCTCGGATTGCTGCAGGCGGGCGAACAGTTCATGCCACTGGGGTACATCCTGCTGACCGTGGGAGCGATCTTTGCGACGACCAGCGCGCTCAACGCAACCATCTACGCCGCGACCCGAGCGTCCTTCGCAATGGGCCGCGATCACAATCTGCCTCCGGCCTTCGGCTCAGTCCATCCGAAGACGCGAACTCCGCATATCGCACTCCTGTGCTCCGGTGCGCTGCTCATAGGGATGGCGGTGTTCATTCCGGCGATCGAGGACGTTGCCTCCGCCGCCAACATCATGTTCCTGCTGGTCTTTATGCAGATAAACGTTGCGGCGATCACTATCCGCCGCAAGTACGGCGATAAGCTCGCCTACGGCTATCTCGTTCCGTTCTTCCCCTATCTTCCAATCCTCGCCATCATCCTGCAGATTGCTCTCGCCGCAAAGCTATTCGACGTATCTCCCATCGCCTGGTACGTCACCATCGGGTGGCTTGCCCTTGGCTACGTGATCTATGCACTCTACTCGCGCAAGCTCGAACGCGAGGAGGAGGTCACTCCGGTGCTGATCGAGGAGCGGCTCCGAGTCGATCGCGAGCGCTTCTCGGTGCTGGTGCCGGTCGCCAATCCCGAGAACGTCGAGAATTTACTTAACGTTGCGAAGTCGATACTCGAGACCCAACCGGGAGAGCTGATCCTCCTGCACGTAGTGACAGTGCCCGGTCAGATACCGGTGAGCCTCGGCCACGAATTCGTCGAGGAGACCCGGCCGCTGATGGATCACACGACTCATATCGCGGAAGAGATGGGGATGACGCCCAACATAGTCCTGCGGGTGGGGAGGCGAGCGGCTAACGCCATCATCGACACGGTCGAGGACTACAATGCGAACTTCGTGGTCATGGGCTGGGGCGGGCAAAGCAGGGATCCGCAGACCGTGGTTGGCACCAACATCGACCGGATCGTAAAGGAGGCCAACGCCAATGTCGTGGTTGTGCGCGGGGACGTAGCCCTGCCCGCCCGGCGGATACTGGTGCCGGTGCAGCACCCCCGCCACGGGCACCTCGTGGCCTCACTCGCCGCTCCAATGGCGGTTCACGACGACGCATATATCGAGCTTGTGCACGTGGTCGGCGAGGACCTTACCTCAAGACAGCGGGCTGAACGAGCCTCCGAACTGCTGGAGTCGCTCAGGGAACATGACATAGAACTCGATGATTCAGTCGATGCCGGCGGACGGCCTCATCGTCGCTTCCGCATTCGCATCGAAACCGGTGATGTGGTCAACGAGCTGATCGAACACGCAAAGGGCTTCGATCTGGTGATGATGGGCGCCTCGCGCGAAAGCTGGTTCCGTCGCAAAGTCTGGGGCGACAAGACCTCGCGCGTGGCCCGTCAGATCGACACGCCCCTGATGCTTCTAAACCTGCGCAGCGGCCGATTCAAGTACAACGTCTCGCAGTTCTTCCAGTTCTTCTGGGATACCGAGGACGAGAGTGAGCTCTGAGGGGGAGAGAGGTAACCTGCCATGTCGCTGAGGAACCTGCAAAAGCACAATGTGGTCCTTCCTGAAGAGGAATGGGGCATCCACGATCTGAGCACCAACGTGAAGCGCATTCAACTCATTGTCTGCCTGCTTTTTGGTGCAGTCACACTGGGGATGATGTACTATGGCGGGGGCGGCCTGATAACATTCATCGGCACCGGCCTTTTCATGCTCTTCATGGCCTGGATTACCCATATCTCCGTAAAGGGCGTGGACGATCAGGCCGAGGAGTTCCTGACAGAGCGTGAGAGATTTCTTCGGGAGCATCCCGCTGTGGCTGAGGAAGATGACTTCTCGTTCGATGAGTCCGTCACCACCGAGGACGAGTAGCAGTAAGTCCTCCGACTGTTCTTCGCCTGGCTGTTGCGATCATGATGCGTGACTTCTGAAAGCTCGGCAACCTGGCTTACCCACGGTGTGACGTTCTGAGAAAAACGCGCGCTTCCGTTCCCGGCACCACTCCTGAAGATCAGCTTCAGGAGACAGGAGTCGCACAGGCACTGCAATGAGATCGTGCAGCCGGTTCTCTGGGACAAACAAAGACGTGTGCTATCTGAGCATCTCGGGAAGAAGCTGTGTAAGATGCGCAAGGCAACAACGGAGCTAAGTCGCGATCTCAATCTGTTTCAACTCACGTTGGTCGGCGTCGCCGGTATGGTATGCGCCGGAATATATGTCCTCACCGGTATCGCCGCAGGAGCGGCCGGTCCCGCGCTGATCGTGGCCTTTGCGCTCAACGGAGTAATCACCCTGCTCACGGCGATGGTCCATGCAGAGCTTGGCTCGTCGATGCCGATCGCCGGCGGCTACTACGTTTGGGTGCGCCAGGGGCTTCCGGGGGCTAACGCTTTCTTCTCGGGTTGGATGGGATGGTTCGCCCATGCAGTCGCGGGCAGCCTCTATTGCCTCGGCTTCGCGACGTACTTTGTTGAAGTTCTCGAGCGTATCGGCATGTTACCCGGCGGGGTCTCGATCCCCATCGCACAGAAGATAGTCGCGGCCGCAATTGCGCTCGTGATCATCTACATAAACTACCGTGGGGTCTCCGAGACCGGAACCACGGGTCTACTTGTCACGAGCGCCGGCATAGGGGTGCTCGTGATCTTCATTCTCAGCGGTGTTGCCACAGTCATCAGCGATCCAACCCAGCTACAGTCGTTCGAGCCATTTGCGCCTGCTGGCTGGAGCGGAGTTCTGGCTGCGATGGGGCTCACTTACATCTCATTCGAGGGATTCGAGATCATCGTTCAGGCTGGGGAAGAGGTCCGTGATCCGCGACGGAACGTTCCGAGGGCGATCTTTCTCGCGCTGCTGATCGTAGTGCCCATTTACATCTTCGTCGGCCTCAGTATGATAGGAGGTGTAGTCTCACCGACAGGTGTGCCAACCTACCAGTATCTTGGTGAGGCCGGGGTGCTCGGGCTCCTGCGTGCTGGTGAACAGTTCGTACCTCTCGGCTCCATTCTGCTTCCGCTGGGCGCGATGTTCTCGACGACCAGCGCTCTCAACGCCACCACCTACGCCGCCACGCGGGCGTCATTCGCGATGGGGCGCGATCACAATCTGCCACCCTCCTTTGGCTCCGTCCATCCGCAGACACGAACTCCGCATATCGCGCTTCTGTGTTCGGGGGCTCTGCTTGTGGGCATGGCGGTATTCATCCCGGCTATCGAGGATGTCGCTTCTGCTGCCAACATCATGTTCCTGCTGGTCTTCATGCAGGTGAATGTGGCGGCGATCACGGTTCGTCGCAAATACGGCGATAAGCTGGCCTACGGTTACCTCTCGCCCTTCTTCCCCTACCTCCCGATCGCCGTCATCGCGCTGCAGTTCCTACTGGCGGGCAAGCTTTTTAGTGTCTCGCCACTGGCCTGGTACGTCACTATCGGCTGGCTGGGACTGGGCTATGCGATCTACGCCCTTTACTCGCACAGGCTCGAACGTGAAGAGGAGATCACGCCAGTGCTGGCTGAGGAGCGGCTCGGAATCGATCACGAGCGTTTCTCGGTGCTGCTGCCCATCTGCGAGGACGAGGAGATCACCGGCCCTTTGAAGGTGGCCAAATCTCTGCTCGAGACCGAGCCGGGAGAGTTGATTCTGCTGCATGTGGTTACGGTTCCCGATCAACTCCCCGTCAGCATATCGCACGGTTTCGTCGAGGAGACCCGGCCGCTAATGGACAGGACCGCGCATATCGCCGAGGAGATGAGTATGACGCCTCACCTGATCCTGCGCATCGGGCGCCGTGCCGCCGAGGGGATCATCGACACTGTTGAGGACTACGGCGCCAACTTCATTGTCATGGGATGGGGTGGTGGCAGAAGTGCGGATCCCCGCAGCATCGTGGGAAGCAACATCGACAGAGTGGTTAAAGAGGCCAACGCAAACGTGGTCGTAGTGCGTGGCGATGTCACCCTGCCTGCGAGGCGAATACTGGTCCCGGTGCAGCATCCCAGTCATGGTCATCTCGTCGCCCCATTCGCGGCGTCAATGGCGGCGCACGAGGACGCGTACATCGAACTGATGCACGTAGTCGATGAGGAGCTCAGCTCACGTGAGCGGGCGGAAAGGGCCAGCGAGCTGGTGCAATCGCTAAGAGCCCGCGATATCGGGTCCTTGGTGCCCACGGTTGCTAACGGTCGCCCCGAACGCCGCTTCCGGATTCGCATCGAGACCGGTGAGGTAGTTGAGACCCTCATCGAGCACGCGAGAGACTTCGATCTCGTGATCATGGGCGCTTCGCGTGAGAGTTGGATCCGCCGCAAGGTCTGGGGCGATAAGACATCGCGTGTCGCAGGCCGCATCGACACGCCGCTGATGTTCGTGAACCTGCGCAGCGGCCGCTTCAAGTACAATATCGCCCAGTTCTTCCAATTCTTCTGGGATACCGACGACGAGACAGCGCTCTGATGGGAGGATAACCGGAGGAACCAGCGTTGACACAGAAGCATCGGCCCGGAAGGCTGAGAAGGTCCCGAGTTCTTCCTTGCGTTTTGCCTGTGCGCGGTTATAATTGAGGGCGACTGCACGGACCGGGGCAGTCTGATGCACCGGCGTATCGGCGCAGGATGGAGGCAGCTTACTATGCCGACCGGGATCGTGAAGTGGTTCGACGACGCAAAGGGCTACGGGTTCATCGAGCAGGAAGACGGCGAGGACGTGTTCGTGCACTACACAGCGATTGCGGGGGAAGGCTACCGCAGCCTGAGCGAGGGCTCCGAGGTCGAGTTCGAGATTGAGGAGAGCGCGAAGGGTCCGCGAGCGGCGAACGTGGTGGTGGTAAAGGCCGCTCCCTCGCAGGATACCGACGAAGTCTGGTAGAGGAGCCGCCGCGCTCGGAGAGTCGCAGATCAGACGTTGCTCATGCGGCTGTCAAAGCTGCCGCTACGGTTGATCGTGAAGGGTCTGCATCATCGCGTCGAAGTTCTCCAGGGGCGTGGCCGCGACCACCTGGTTCGACACGCCGACCACGATCCGCCCGCGCCGCCGCGCTACGTCGAGGGCATCTCGCGTCTCTGCCACAACCTCCTCCACCGTCCCCTGGTGCAGCGTCTCCGAGGCGATGCCGCCGCACAGTCTCAGGTGGGGGAAGGTGTCGCGCAACACCTCAAGGTCCATCTCGCAGCGAATGTCGATCTCGTAGAAGCCATGCACGCCTGAGTTGACGAACAGGTCCTCGGCCACCGGCCAGAGATTCCCGTCGCTGGCGAAGAAGTGCCAGGTGTCATGCTCCTCACAGCAGCCGGAGACTATCTGCAGCGCGGGCAGCATGCAGTGATGGAAGGCCTTCGGGCCGTAGAGCGGACCGTGCTTGCCCGCGAAGTCCCCGCCGCCGAAGAGGATCTTCAGGCCCATCTCGGCCATCACCGGGATCGTACGGCGGTTGATCTTCGCCCGCGCCACGAGATAGCGCCGAACGGTGTCTGGCTCAAGCGCCATCGCCTCGAGCCAGTGGCGCTCACGCGGAATTGACACACCGGTGCCGGAGCCGGGAATCGCGCGCCGCTCGCCGTAGAACTCCTTCGCCGCCAGCAGATCGGGAAAGCTCTCCGGCGTCGGCGCGGAGCCGCTCTCGGCCTGCTGCTCCATCTGCCCGGCGGCGCGACGCACGTCCTCGATGGTTGGCTCCGGTCGATCCGCGCGATCGACCTCCTGGAAAAGCTCGGTCTCGGGGAAGAAGCGGTTCACCCACCAGTAGCCGTCCTCATCCCCGTACCTGAAGGTGTGCTCGTCGATGCGCTCGATGGGATCGTGAGGGTAACGCCAGTAGGCCGGCCTCACGAGATCGAGATCGAGCCTCTCGCTGACCTCAAGCACATCCCGGCGGGTTCGCTCCTCGAACTCGTCGAGCCAGCCCTCCCAGCGGGCGATGCTCTCACGGTAGCGCTGCATGCCGTGGCCGACGAAGGCTTCACGGCCCAGCACGTGCGATGCGATGCGGCAGGAAAGCCCGGCGCAGTAGATCGGGACGCGGTCGAAGTCGCGGCCCTCGAAGCTTGCCATCACGCGCTCTTTTCCGGTCATCAAGCTCTCCCTGTCGAATACTACCTGTGCGATCTATCGCGTAGTCGTTCCGATTTAGCCTGAGGCTATCCGCTCACAGCCCCGGAGGCGGTTTCCTGCCGCAGTTCATCGGCATGTTCGTTCAGCAGAGGGAGCCGCAGGCCGGGCGCGCAGGAACCTTGCCATCTTCGCACCTTCCGGCAGCAGCACCTGAACTTGAAGCCACCCGGCCGGAAAGTCCGGGACATCCGGCCGTCGTCGGTAGAAGTATACCCTTTCCCGGTGGCGTCCGTCACGTGCCACCATCTCCGGCTGCTCAATCGTTGCGATCACATGGTCAAAGTAAGGCATCACTTCCGGATGTCGAACGGCCACGTGCTGATGCCAGGTGTCATGCTCGACTGCCACCGGCACGTCGAGGCTGCCTGCGAGAACGGTGATGGGGCGCAACGTTCTGATCGGTGATGATGATCCCCTCGACGGGTGCACGCTCTCTGCTACGAAGTCAGCGCACCCGAGACCAGTATGACCCCCACGACCACCAGCACCGTGCCGACGAGCTTGGGCACGGTGATGGGTTCACGGAAGAGTGCGATTCCGGTTAGAGCCGCCACCATCGGATACGAGGCGGTAATGGGCACCACGCGCGAGACGTCCGCGTAGCCCAGCGCATGGTAGTAGGCCACCTGTCCGATCAGTCCGGCGAGCAGGGCGCTTCCCAGTGCCGCGACGACGATCAGCCATGCGGAAACCGGCTCATTCCCCTCACCGTATGCCGCCTCGCCCTCCGCGAACATGCCGCTGATCTCGGTCAGCGCACCGGTTCTGATCGCAACGATCGCGATTATCACCATCACGAACATCGTGCGCAGAAGCACGGCTGTCCACGATGAGAGTCCCTGGTTAAGAATCTTGTCGAAGATCGGCGCCAGCCCCCAGGCGAGCACCGCGATTAGCGCGTACAGTAACGCGTAAGCCTCCATCTGCCTTTCCTCCCTCTATGCGATTGCCGGGTTCTTCCCCGCCCCGGGGCAGGAGAAGAACAGCTTCACAGCCGATGTACGATCTCACGCAGTGCGGGCCAGGTGTCGGCGTAGGCCGCGCGAAGCTCATGGTAGCGCTCCTGCAGTTCCGGACGGGGCTGAAAGGACTCGCCCTCGCTCACCAGCGCGTCGGTCGCCTCGCGCACATCCTGCCACACCCCGAGCGCGACACCGCCGAGAATCGCGCCCGCCTGGCAACCGGACTCGCTGACATTGAGGCGCACCACGGGCTTGCCGGTGATATCCGCCTTCAGCTGCAGCCAGGTGTCGCTGCGCGAGCCACCGCCGGTGGCGCGCAGCCGATCGATCGACACCCCGGCCTCGTGCAGCGCCCTGATGTTAAGGTCGAGTTCGTAACAGGTGCCCTCCAGCAGCGCCTTCACCAGGCGCCCGCGGTCGGTGCCCAGCGTCAGGCCGATGATCGCGCCCTTAGCCTCGGGATCGAGATACGGAGTGCCCGATCCAGCGAAGTACGGCAGCCAGAGCAGGCCGCTCGGGCCTTCGGGCAGATCGGCGAGGATGATCTCCCACACATCGATGCCAGTGCGCTTCGCCTCGGCGATTGCCTCTGCGCCGAAGAGGTCCCGCCACCAGCGCAGGAGGGAACCACATGCGTAGTTGTAGGCGATCGTCACGTACTGGTCGCGCACGACGTGCGGGTAGCAGCCGTAGTTGTGCGCGCGCATGGCGTCACCCAGCACCGGTTCGTCGAAGGCCACGGTGATGCACTCGACGGTGCCCATGCCGTCGGCGCACATGGCGGGCCTGACCACGCCCGCGCCGAGGGCGTTCATCGGCTGATCGTGCCCACCCGCGACCACGAGGCAGCCCGGTTCCAGCCCGACCTCCCGCGCGGCATCCGCGGAAAGCTCACCGACGACCTCGCCGGGAGCAATTGGATCGGCCAGCATCTCCGCGCGAATGCCCGCGACGTCCAGCATCTCCTCCGCCCATCGGCGCGCCCTGACATCGAAGGCCATCGTGCGGCCCGCCAGTGAGTGATCGATCCGCGGGGTGAGGCCGAGCTTGAAGTGGATCGCCTCCGGCCAGAGGAGGTACTTCCATGTGCGCTCATGCAACTCGGGCATCTCTTCGCGCATCCACATCAGCTTGGGCAGGGTGAAGCTTGGGCTGAGCGGCATGCCGGTAAGCTCGAAGACGCGCTCCGCACCGAGGTTCTCGCGCAGGCTCTCGACCTGCCGGGTGGCGCGGGTGTCGGGTGAGACGATGGTGTTATGCAGGAAATCACCATCGCGCGACACGGGCGTAAACGCCTCGCCGAGTGCAGATATGGCGAGCGATTTGACGCCACCCCCCGCCTCCTCGGCGGCACCACGGATGACGCTTTTCACGCCGCCCCAGACATCATCGGGGCGAAGCTCTATCCAGCCGGGGTCAGGGTATATCTCAGGATACTCGCGGTATGCACTGCCGACGATTCTACGCTGCGGGGTGAAGACGACGGCCTTCACGCCGGTGCTGCCCACGTCGAGTCCCATGAGGTGCATCGAAGGTTCCTCCCGCACGACATGGTCATGTGAATTCGTGGCACGAATACTGCTGTCCGTGCGTCCTTTACCGGGCCAACGGCCCCCGGCGAGGCGCCGGGGCCACAACGGCAACGGCTGCCGACAACGGCCTTTGGCGAAGCGCCCGTCGCACGGACGACACATGGTAGTATCAATTCCGTGGCACGGACACTCCTGTCCGTGCATCGTTGGCGCGAAGCTACTCGATCGGCTTCAGGCCGAGTTCGGCAAGCAGGTCATCCCAGCCGTCATACTCGAAGACTCTCTCCTGCTCGGACGCGGCTGTTCTTTGTCGACCGTTGTCAGACAGGTGATCGCCCCAGGGGCCGAGGACCTCTGGGCCGGGATTCGCGTCTCCCTTCCTCAGTACCAGGACATTGATCATCGGGGCGCGCTCGCCCCCTTGGCAGATGTCGTCGCGGATAATCTGCAGTGCACGGCTTACGTTACGGTGGTGAACACCGATGCTCTCGCCTAACTCGCCGTAGGTGGTCGTATTGCCTTGTTGCGCGTGCTGAACGAGGATGCGAAGAGCGTCCATCGCTTTCGCGTGCCAGTCTACGGGCATAGGAATGCCTCCCATAAGGTAGCGTTGTCCTGCTCACTGAGACGGCCAACGGCCCCTGGCGAGGCGCCGGGGCCACAACGACAACGGCTGCCGACCAGAACCTTTGGCAGAGCGCCCGTCGTACGGACGACACAGGCGTGAGCAGCGTCCCGCCTCTTCGACGGCGGGCGTTGGCAATCATCAGTCGTCAGCCGTTAGTCGTTAGCCTGCCACTGGCGACTGCAACCGCTCCTCCCACCTGTCGCAGAGCATGCGCGTCTTCTCCGCGGCGATGCCGGTGTACTGCGCCGGGTCGAGTATGATCTCGCGCTGCCGCTCGGTGATCTGCGCCCAGTAGCCCGCAAGCTCCTCGGATTCCTGCAGAAGCTCGCCCAGCGGCCGCCCGGTCTCCTGCGCCTGCAGCGTCAGCCTCCGCACCGCCTCATGCGCCTCCGGGTGACCGTGCGCGGCGAGGAGTATGTACGCCGGCTCTGCGCCGATCATGCCCTCGGTCATGCGCAGATTCTCTCGCATCTGCTCTGCGTCGGTCACCAGCCGCCCCATGATCTTCGTCAGCCGCGCGACCGAGTTCGCCAGCCCCACGATGATCTCGGGCTGCCAGCGCTGTGAGGCTGAGTTGCTCAGGTCACGCTGGTGCTCGGAGATCTGATCCGAGTACACGGTCATCATGCGCGGCATGAATTGCTTCCACATGGACTTCACGTTCTCGAAGTTCCACGGATTGCGCTTGTGCGGCATCGTCGAAGAGCCGACCTGGTCTGCCTCGAAGGACTCGGCGACCTCATTGATCTCGGTGCGCTGCAGATTGCGCATATCATCGGCGAGATTCGCCAGCACTGAGAAGCACGAAACGAGCGCGTGGATGAAGTCGGTCACGAACTCAGCCTCGACCACCTGCGTGGACGCGGGCGATGGCTCGAGGCCAAGCTCGGCCAGCACCTCGCGCTCGAACTGCAATGGATCGTCGATCATGATCGATGAAGCGTTGTAAGCGCCGACCGCGCCGGAGATCTTCCCGCGCAGGTTCTCGGCGGTGGTCCGGATCGCCTCGATGCGCCCTCCCAGGCGCGAGACATACTCCGCGATGGCGAGGCCGAAGGTGACCGGTGAGCCGTGCTGGCCGTGGGTACGCCCGACCTGAAGCGTCTCGGCCTCGCGCCGCGCCAGATCGATCAGAATGCGCTCGAGATCCTCAAGCATCGGCAACAGGCCATCGAGGGCCGCGCGCTTGAAGCGCCATGCGGTCGCGCTGTCGATCACATCGAAGCTGGTGAGGGTGAAGTGCACGTAGGGCTTCGCCTCGTCGGAGACATAGCGCTTCATGCAGTTGACAAGGGCGCGGATGTTGTGATGGATGCGCGCCTCCTCCTCGGCGACCTCGGCGGGTGTGACCTGCTCTGCGGCATCTGCGATCTCATCGGCGATCTCGTCAGAGCAGATGCCCATGCGCGCGAGCACCCGCGCGACCGCGGCCTCGACCATCGCTTCAGAGCGCACACGCGCGCTCTCAGTCACGTAGGGGTCGAAGACCTCGCGCAGGCTGTCATCGTAGTAGCGAAAATCCAGCGGTGATACACAGTCAAAGCGGTCCATCGGAATGTCCTCCCGTGGTATTGCCGGTAGTTGCATCCTGACGTGCGAACGGCGAGCGACCGGGCCGGCAGGGAAGCTTCGGCACGCGCCTCACCCCCACGCCGAGGCTGACGCATCGGAGGTTCGGGCAGCCCCTTCGGAAAACGACGGGACCGCCCGCGGTCCTCTACCTGATCGTCACCATGTAAGTGTTCTCCGGCCAGGTGAGTGTGCCGTCATACTCAATCTCGCTGACCTCTCCATCGGCGGTGTACGCCACAGCGATCTCCCCGGCGCCGGGTATTTCGATGAAGGCGCCTGGCGTGTCGCAGTAAACGTGGAACTCGCCGTCGTCACGCACGATCTCCCATGTCCCGTTGACGAGGCCCACATGGGCGAATCTCTCGCCTCCGAGGTCCACAGTGGTGCCCGCCCGATCCGGCTCCCCGCGCGTGATCACCGGGCCGTCCCCCGGAGCGTCGATCGCGAAGATGGAACGATCCCTCTCCCGAGCGTGGAGCGACTTCTCCTCGTCGGTGTTAAGTGCGATTGAGACCATCTTCAGCAGCCAGCGGCGCGATTCCTCCGGGCCTAACCCGTCAAGGCTGAGCCAGCAGATGGCCCCGATCGGCGTCTCGGAGCGCGCTGCCATTCTGCCGGTGGCTTGGTGCGAGTGCTGCAGGGCGCCCGCGATCACCTGGAAGGTGGGGGTGTTGATGACCAGCAGTTCCCGGCCCTCGTCGCGCACAATCTCTCGCGTGTCGGAGATGAAGCGGTTCGAATCCACGTACTCGTGCGAGATGCGCTCGTCGTAAAGTTGGCCGAACGCATCGAGCGTCGCCCGCAGCTTGTCCTCACCCTCGAGTGTGTGGAAGATCCAGTTATTGCGGCGCAGATCACGTACACCGAAGGCGCGGCGTCCATCGCCGCCCCGGCCGATGGGGCGGTACTGATCGTTGGATTCGATCTCAGACAGGCTAAAGCCGGGGTGGGTTGCGCGTTCGTCTCGCGCACCCGCGGGCAGGATCGTCCCACCCCAGTTGAAGGCGACACGGCCCGGGGGCGTGGTTCCTATCGTGTAACCGGCCTTTTCGGCGAGTGTTGTCTGTCTGCGCTGGTTAAGAAGATCTTCCGCACGCTGTTCGGCGCTGATGACGGTGCGGTCGCCGGCGTAAACTGCTCCGCTACTCCGCCCGGAGGCGACCATCAGATCGACCTCCTCATCGAACACCTCATCGAAGAAGTGCCCCCGGATGGCCGATACATGCGAGGCGCGATAAAGCTGCGCCAGTGAACGATCACCGTCGCGGAAGTAACTGTCCACCTCGGAGTATCCGACGTGGATATGCCGCTGTGCTCTTGCGACGTCGCGTTCGAGAAAGACGCGTGCTCCGATGGCTGCAAGGCCCCAACGGGTGGGATCACGCGAGACATCAAAGAAGTCAAGCCGACGCCGCTCCGGCCGGGTGTCGTAGGTGAACATGATCATCGCATCAATGTCCTGGTGTGCGGCGTAACTGATGACTTCAAGCATTCCTCCTGCGCGGAACTTGTTCGGCCAGCAGACTCCCCACTCACGCAGCACTATGGGCTTTCGATGTATTGTGCTCAGCGCAGCGACCGGTGCGAAGCTGCGGGTCGGATCTCCGAGCGGTGAGTCATTGATGAAGTACATCGGCAGATGCCACTGCCCGTCCCTGAGAATGGGGTGATCCCAGTAGTAGTTCGAGCCGATGAAGTCGAGCGTCTCATATACCGAGCGCAGGTCCGGTATGCTCTCGAAGTCCGTGACCGCCGTGATGGGGACACGCAGCCCTCTCTCCCGCAGGAAGTCCCTCATCTGCATGAAGTAGTCACGGTGTACGGAGGCCATGAACTGGGAGAGATCGTTTATCCTGCCGGCCCCCCGGGTTCCGGTGCCGACTCTGCGCGCGATCTGTCCCGGCTCAGCAGCATCGCCATGCAGGGTCACGGTACCGTCCTCGAGCGTCTCATCTGAGCCGAGAGCGCAGTGTCCCTGCCAGTCGGTCCACGCCATACGCAGGCTCTCGGTGTCACCGTAGCGGGAGCGCAGCCAGTAGTTCCAGCGCCGCTGCAGTTCCTCACGGTAGGGCGAGATCAGTTGTGTCCTCCTGCGCTGAGCCGCGAAGAGGCCGTGCTCATCGCAAAGCTCGATCATTACCACGGTAGGATCGTTGGCGTACGAGAGGCCGGTGCGGTGGTTGACGTGATCGATCAGGAATGCCTTCGCATACTGCATCTGCAACTCAATAAGACGCTCGTTGAAGACTGCGTAGGGCTTGGCGCCGCGTCCAAGCTCTTCCCCGTTCCGCACCCCCTCGCTCTCGTAGAAAGTGCGAAAGTCGAGCAGATCGAGGTACACGTAGATGCCGCGCCGTCCGCATTCCGCCACCCAGTGATCGATGGCGGCAAGCGCCTCGGGATCGATGCGCTCTTCGTTGCCGGCTCGCTCGGCAGGCAGCAGTCCCTCAACGTCATCGACGTGATGCAGTCGCACCAGGTTGAAGCCTGCCCGCGCGATTCTCTCAACCGCCTCTTCGATGCGCTCAGGGGACTGGAATACGGCATCCTTGGCGACGTTAATCCCCCAGAAACGACCTCGTGTACCGTCTTCGAAGTAGAAGTTTCCGTCACGTCCGGCAAACAGGAAGCCGCGATTGCCGGTTGGTCTCTCCAGCATCCCACTCAGGTCAAGGAGACTGCTGTCGGGGAGACCCTCGGAGTTGTAATCGAGCATCGGCAGCCGGTCGCCGAGTAGCTCGGAGAGTACCTCCTGCTGCGCTCCTGCGGAGGACGCAAGCAGACTTGCAGTGAGGATCGCTGTGGCGATTGCGACCAATTTGCGCTTCTCTACTGTGTATTCAGGCATATCGGATGATGATACCGTGAAACCCGCGCAGGGACAACCGCTCATTCCCGGCGTCCAGGTGACGTTACCGCCATGTCGCCGGCGGTGCGATAGTGGTCCGTATGTCCCGGCGCGGCCTCATCGTGATGGTTTGGGATGTGCGATTACGCGACCAATGAGTCTCTTCCCTAACGCGATTCGATCAGAGCGCTGACAGTGTCACACCGGACACCTCGCGCGTGCAGGCGTTCAAGCAGGTAGGGCAGCGCGACCTCCGTCTCATCGTAGCCGTTGTGCAGCAGCACGATGCCGCCGTCGGCGAGCTTGCGATCCATGGCCTTCGCGATCTGAGGGCCCCCGGCACCGGGATAGTTGCCGATATTCTCGGTCCAGAACACTGTGGTGAAATCGGTATCGATAGTCGCCTGGCGGACCGTCTCATCGTAGTTCCCGCCCGGCGGACGAAACAGGCTCACAACGTGTCCGGTGGCCTGGCGGATAGCCGCTCGGCTGCGCACCAACTCCTGCTCCGCGCCGAGCGAGTCGAGGGTCGTCATATTCACGTGCGTGTGCGAGTGGCTCGCAACCTCATGTCCACGATCCACGATCTCCTGCGCGAGATCGGGATACATAGTCACCTGCTTCCCGATGAGGAAGAATGTGGCCCGGTAGCTGTACCGGTCGAGGAGGTCGAGAATCCATGGCGTCATCACCGGGTGGGGCCCGTCATCGAAAGTGAGAGCGACCGCTTCCGGCTCTGAGAGCATGTAGATCTCTCGAGCCTGCCCCTGCGGTCGAAGATCTTTCTCGCGATAGGCGAGTATCAGGTCGGCGCGAAGTCCCGGCAGGAGAGGATCATGAGAGAAGGCATACTCCCACGCAGCGATCGCGTCCAGCCTCCTGCCCGCCCCCTCGAGCGCTGTGCCGAGAAGCTGCGTGTCCGCGATCGGTGTTGTCTGCAATGAGAGCAGGCGCCCGAGTTCCTCGCGGGCGATTCTGCGGGCGCTGCGCTCCTCAGGCGCCAGGGTACGCGATCCGTTGGCGACATTGACTGTGACCGTGGCGCGAGCGCTGACCGTGCCGTCCCGGGAGTACCCCTCGACGCGAATCTCGCGGGCCCCATCACTCACGCGCCTCGTATCCACGTTGGCGCGGAACGGTCTGACGTTGCTCATGGCAACGAAGGAGTTCTCCAGCATCACCACGATGTGATCTATGCCGGAAGCCGCATCCGCCTCGAGGGCGACCTCGATGGTCCCGCTCACTGTGCGACCCGCGTCAGGCCGGTAGATGCTGAAGCCCTCCGTGCCGGACGCCTCCCATCGTTCATCGGCTGTGGTGTCCCCCGTTGCATCGACTTCATCGTACTCCGCCAGGTCAATGTCTTCGCGGGAATGCTCGGCTGATGCGGCCAAGAGCTTCTCTCGCTCATCGAAGTCATTCTCCGCCCAGTACTGCGCTCCCGGGGAGAGCAGTGCAGAGGGCACAGCCAGCACCCCCGGTGGCGGCTCCGCGCCCGGCCGCATCTCGCGTCCGAGCAGTTCCACCGCTTCATCATAACGCCCAAGCGCGGTAAGTGCGGCACCGAGGACATGGCGCGCGAGTGGATCACCGGGGTCCTCAGCCAGTGCCGCTTGTGCCTCAGTAAGGGCGCTGGTGTAGAGGCCGAGTCTGCATGCGAGCCAGGCAACGCTGGCCCGGAGCCGTGCGCGGTTAGAGGGGGCGCAACTGAGAGCGCGACGGTACTCGACTATCGCCTGCTGGAGATCACCCCGCAGGTAGTGGGAGGCTCCGAGTCCCGCATGGGCGGCGGCCATCTCCGGTGCCGCAAGCACGGCACGGCTCAGTTGATCCGCCGCCTCGTCCGTTCGCCCCAACTGCAGCAGCGCCGCCGCATGCCCCACCATGGCTTCCGCGCAGGTGGCATCGATGGACATCGCACGGGAGAAGCTATCCGCCGCATCCTCCCACTGACCACGGTACATCGCCTCACAGCCGGAGAGCAGAAGCTCGCCGACATTCGCGCTCACGGGCGCCGCGGGTACGAGCATTGCCGTGAAGAGGATGATTGGTCTAAGATCGATGCGCATCAGTCTATCGTAACCTCTCCGGCCACGAGCCTCACGTCTCCCCCATCTTCCGTGTGGAGCAGCAGTCTTCCGTCCGGGAGCCAGCCTCCCGCGATCCCACGAATCCTGTCTCGACCGAACCTGACGCTCACCTCACGCCCGGCGAGATAGTCGCGACGGTTGAGGCTGTCTATGAGATCCGAGCGCTCACCCCGTGCGAGGTCCCGGTACACTACATGGAGATGACTCAATACTGCTGTTTCAAGTTCCCTGATCTCAATCTCCCGACCGGCAGCCTCCGAGACAAAGACCGCCCGGCGGTGCAGGTCTTCGGGCAGATCAGCGCACAGACCGTTGACGTTTACGCCCAAACCGACGGCGACCGGGCCATCGGCGGGCCCCTCAGCCAGCACGCCCGCGACCTTGCGCCCCGTTATCATCAGGTCATTCGGCCACTTGATATGCGACGCGACCTGCGCGAGTTGCTCGATCGCCTCCGCGGCGGCCAGTGCCATGGCCGGCGTCAACAACGCAGTGCCGTCTCCAGGAGGGTCCAGCAGCACGCTCATCAGCAGACATTGTCCGGGCAGATCAGCCCAGCCTCGCCCGAGCCTGCCGCGCCCGGCAGTCTGCCCGCGCGCCACAACCACCGCCCCCGATGTTGCGCCCTGCCTCGCCAGCCGCAGCGCCGCAAGGTTCGTCGAATCAACCGTCGCAAGGCGGTGGACACTCCAGCTAATGCCCCTATCCTCAATCGAATCCGCTGCCTGCGAACCTTCGAGCACATGAACCTCCGGGGGTGCCGTGCAAACGCATCTGTCGTTACGCAGCCTGCTGCCGGGCGCATGAGTAGTTCCCTATTCCCGGGCACTTCTCCTCCATGAGAGCGGTAGACAGATTGCGGACGGGGCGGCAGGTCGCCTGGGTCGGTCGTACACTGTCGAAGGAGGTGGATCATTCATGCCGTCTGAGGCCTGCTGCGGCACCGCCCGGAGGAAGGAGGATTGGGTCCGATGTGGAAGAGGTTGATGGAACGCAAAGTTATCCAAGGAGGGTAAGGATGAATCTGCGACAGATAGGTACTTCGGAGGTCAGGCCAACGTCGATTGTCTTCGGAGCGTGGGCGATCGGAGGATGGCTCTGGGGGGGTACCGATGATGAACAGGCCATCGAGGGCATCAACGCCGGACTTGACGCGGGAATCAACGCCATCGACACGGCTCCGGTTTATGGCTTCGGTCATTCTGAACGGATCGTCGGGCAGGCCATCGCCGGGCGCGAGGACAGACCGCTGATTTTCACCAAGTGTGGGTTGCGCTGGGACACAGACGAGGGCCAGCACCACTACGACACCGAGGACAACCAGGGACAGCCGGTCACCATCTACCGCAATCTTTCGCGTGACGGGATCCTGCGCGAGTGTGAGCAATCACTCGAACGCCTCGGAATCGATGTGATTGACCTCTACCAGTGTCACTGGCCGGATGAGACCCATGAACTCAAGGAGACCATGAGCGCACTGGTCGAACTGATCGATCAGGGCATGATTCGAGCCATCGGCGTAAGCAACTTCACCCCCGAGATGATCGATGAATGTCTGGCCTACGGACCCGTTCACTGCTCTCAGCCGAAGTTCAGTCTTCTCTCCCGCGAGAACTACGATAATGTGATCGCATGGTGCGACGAGCATGACATCGCGAGTATCGTCTATAGCCCGCTCGAGCAGGGCCTGCTGACCGGCAGGGTTACCGTAGACCGGGAGTTCAAAGAGGGCGATCAACGAGCTAATCGACCGTGGTTCACTGCTGAGAGCATCAGGCGGGTTAACCGCGTGATCGACGAGGTAATGCGCCCGATTGCCGAGGAGCACAATGCGACGGTCGCACAGATCACACTGGCCTGGACTGTGCGGGCTGAGGGGATCACCTGCGCGCTTGCGGGTTCGCGCAACGCGGGACAGGCCAGCGAAAACGCGGGGGCAATGCACGTTGATCTCTCGAATGACGAGTTCGAGCGCATAAGGGATGCGTTCTGGCAGATTGAGGGGCCGTAGAGCGCCGGCTCGAACATCACGCGCAGGTCTGCGATGGTGCCCGCGAGCGGCATCATCGCAGATTCCTCACGAGACTGCTTCTTCTTTTGCCTTCATTGCGTCCGTCGAGTATAATCAGCGCACGATGGCGAGACTGCTGCGTCGCTGCTGTGGCGTCCTCACGATGGTCGTGCTGCTGGCCATCGCTTCTCCCGCCTGCGTGGCCCTCGACACCGAGATCGAGGAGGCGATCGGTCGCTGGATGGCCGAGGCATTCATCGCGCAGCGCGGCAGACTCGATCAGCCGCCGATCACCGAGTGGGTGGATGACCTCGGCCGTCGGCTTGTCGAGCACAGTCCCCGCCAGAGGCTGAGCTATCACTTCATCGTCCTCGACAGCCCCGAGTCAAACGGCTTCGCCCTCCCCGGCGGCTGGGTCTTCGTCACTGCAGGACTGCTCGAGACCATACAAAGCGAAGACGAACTGGCCGCGGTGCTGTCTCACGAGCTTGCCCATCTCGCGGGCCGCGACTTCCAGCAGGTTGCCCTTCGTAACGCCGTCTATCTCGGCATCGCTTCCCTTGTCCGGAGTAGCGACGCGAGTGACTGGACGCCGGTGGTCCACGCTGTGCAGCTTGTTGACGGCCTGCGTGACAGCAGGCGGCGCGAGGCGCGAGCGGACCGTGTCGGCGTGGAGATCGCGTGGAGCGCCGGATACGATCCCCGCGCGATGAGTTCTTTCCTCGGCGATCAGCCTGCATGGTCCTTCCTCGAGGAAGTGTTCGCGACCCATCCCCATCCGAGCAAACGCAGGGAGTGGATAGGAGAGCGCTTCAGAGAGCTGAGAGATGAAGATCCGGCCGGTGTCAATGCACTCGCAGAGTCGCTGATCGAGCGCGGACGCTATCGCGAGGCGACGGGCGTCCTTCAGGAGCCGCTGCCCCAGCCTCATGGTGACAGGCGCGCGGAGTTACTTGAATGTGCGTCGTCGAAGCCCGCTGAGACGGCCCCCGCCAATCACGAGCATCGACTTCCTGCGGATGCAATCGCCTCCCTCAAAGGATCGCTCAGCGCGATGGAGGAGGAAAGACGGGGGGCCAGGGACGAGCGCTCGGCCGCCTGGCGCAGGCTGAGAGGGGCCTGGAGCGACCGCCAGATCAACCGCGCCCTGCTCTACGCCCAGAGCCTCGATCCTCCCCTGGATGATCCTGCCTACCTCGCGCTGCTGGCACAGACGGTGCATCTGATGCACCGGGCCATCCGAGGCGCGAATCTTGCCGGACGGATCCTGCATATGGAGGCGTCAAACGCGAATGAGATGCGCTCACTGGCTCAGACACTGGCCGAACTCCGTACCGACGCCGCCAGTATCACGCTGCTTGAGACGACGGCGGAGCAGGCGACTGCGCTGGCCGCTGAACTCGGTGCGGAATCGGTGGAAGGGACGTCACGGCTACGGCGGCTTGCGGGGGAGTACCACGATAGTGGGCGTCTCGTCGCAATGCTGTTCTCAGAGCTTGCGGTCTACGGGAACGACCCTCTGAACAGGCCCTCCTTCAGTCGCTTCATGATCATGCAGACGCAGGTGAGAATGCTCGACCTCCGCCTTGAGAGACTCGACAGTTCGACTGAGCAGATCGCCGCAACGCGGTGGGCGGAGGCAGTGGATTTGAGGCGGCTGCAACTTAACGCTACGGGGCTTCGCGTTACCCCGGAGGAACGCGCCAGGCTGATGACGAGAGTAGCCGGGCGCATCGGCGCAGACGAACCGGGGCCCCTGAAGAGGACCGGCTTCCCCCCGGGGATCGGCGATGCCACGCTGCAACTGATACAAGGCCGCGTGACTCGCGACGACGCTCGATTCGGCGCTGACCTGAGGGCCACGCAGATAATGATGAGGTTAAGTTTTGTTGATACGGAGGAACAGGTCGCCTGGTGGAGGAAGTAGGGAGTAAGTGTAAAGGGGGCGGAACCGGTTGCGATACGCGGTACTGTCGGACATACACAGTAACCTCGTCGCCCTGGAGGCCGTTCTCGGCGACATCTCCGAGGCGGAGATAGATCGTTATCTCTGCCTGGGAGACCTTGTCGGCTACGGCGCGCGACCGAATCAGTGCTGCGATATGATCCGGGAGTTCGATGCCGTCGGGGTACGTGGCAACCATGATGAAGCAGCCGTGGATCCCGGCAGGGCCGAGTGGTTCACCGCACCCGCTCGATACTGCATTCTCTGGACACGCGAGCAACTCCGACCGGATAATCTCGATTATCTTGCGAATCTTCCCGCTGTCGAGATTCTGGATGACATGACCCTCTGCCACGGTTCAATTCCAGATCCTGGTCATTACACCGTCACCGCCGAGGATGCTCTGCTAAGCTTCGATGCCATGAATACCTCCATCACCTTCTTTGGGCACACCCACTACGCGGAGTGGTTCATGTCCCAACAGAACGGTGAGCTACCGACTGAGTATCCTCTACCGACCGGGGGGCGCTTGACTCTCGAAGATGGATGCCGCTATCTGGTCAATCCCGGAGCGGTGGGACAGCCACGCGACGTGAACGAGCAGGCTGCATACGCGATTTATGACGATGAGACCGGCGAGATAGAACTCCGCCGCGTTCACTATGAGATCGAGAAGGCCGCCCTGCAGATGAAGGAAGCGGGGCTGCCCGATTCCATGTACGCCAGACTCTGGCGCGGCGTATGAAGCATGATCCGCACCGATCAGGGGTATACTGCTACTGCGATCGAAGATCCTTCGCAGATTGCCGGCATGGAGGGTGAGGCACATGCCGCTCGAGGACAAGCAGACGCGACTCCGAATAGTGCGAGAGATCGCCAAGTATGACATGGACACCTCGCTGCTGAACGTGAAGGTCATAAACGGAGTGGTGTACATGGACGGGCGCATCAGTCCGATGCGTTCACCGAATGCTCCGAAGGACCTGAAGAAGGTTCTTGAGAAGCTTACGGAGACTTTCGAGATGATGCGCGACATCAACGACGTAGTCATCGATGTCGCTATCGACTCGAGTTGAGATCCACCACTAGCGTGCGCGCCTTCCGGTAGTAGGCCAACCCGGGATGGCCGCGGCGCGGCTTGTTCACGTTCTTTGCCAGGGTACAGTCCACGGCAACCTTGCTGTCGCGACGCTGGCTGCTCAACGCCGCAGCCAGTATTGCGGCTTCCTCTATGCTTGAATCAGGTACTTCGTCGGGGCGCGAGTCGGTCCGCAGCACCACGTGCGGCCCCGCAGCGTCCTTAACGTGAAACCACAGATCGTCTGGCTGTGCCGCCCTCAGCACCTCATCGTTCTCGTGACCGCTCTTCCCGTAGAGCAGCGGATAACCATCCGATGTCTCGGTGGTCCGTGGCCCGCGTCGCTCATGCTGCGAACGATGGCGGTGCTCTTTCGGTTCCGCCAGATGCCCTCCCTCAACCAGTTCCTGCTCGATCGTTTGCAGCTCTTCGAGATCATCCGCGGTCTGGATCTGTGTCTCCACCTGATCGAAGTATTCAACATCATGGCGTGCCGCCGCCAGCAGCTTCGGCGCGAGATCCGTCAACCGCATACTCTTCTTATAACGCCGGAAGTAGCGCTGCGCATTCTCTACCGGAGTAAGATCCGGGTTTAGCGGTATCGTCAACTCTCCCTGACCTTCGTAACGCGGGAGCGTCACCTCCTCGGCGCGCTCGGGCACCTGGTACTGATACGCCATCAGAAGCTCCCCGCGCTCACGGTCGAGTTCCGCCTCGGCGGCATCGTCCACAACCTCCTGCCGCTTCCGGAGGGTGCGCTCGGCCTTCTTTCGTCCCTCTCGCACCGCCGCCATGAGCCGTTCGCGCAATCGCCGCAACCGTTGACTCTCTATGATCTGACGCTGCACCTCCTCCACCGCAAGACTAAGCGAGTCAACAGACTCATGCTTGCGCTGGCAAAGATGGCTAAGCTCGAACGGGTACGCGAAGTCCGGCAACTCGTCGTCCTCCCGATAGTAGATCCAGGCGCCTCCACCCTCCCCGGCCTGCTCCGCGAGTCCGCTCAGCACCGCCGCAACTTGCTCCTCCCAGCCGGAAGGTTGGTCCCGCAGAGGCAGATCACCATCGACATCCGAGCGACAGCACACCTCATCGATGAAGAGATCCGAGCCCCCGTGGAAGGTAGAACGAAGCCAGTTGGAGAGCTTCTGATCCAGTACTGCAGCAGCTTCTTCTGCCATTCTCTCTGGATCTGCCTGCTGCGGCGGGATCCTGCCGAAATCGGGAGGCGGCACGTAAGCAAGCCCCGGCAAAGTCTGGCGGTAGCGGTTTACGCGGACGGTTACGTGCTTGCCCGCCTCAACGATCTTACGCTCTTCATCGACCAGCACGAGATTGCTGTGTCGCCCCATCAATTCCGCGATCAGCGTTCTGCAAGACTGAGGGCCGAGTTGCTCGCAGTTGGACAGTTCGATCTCGATGAGACGATCGAAGGCTATCTGCCGGATGCTCTCGATGCGGGCGCCTCGGATCACCCGGCGCAGCACACTGCCGAAACGCTGCTCGGTGTCGCCGGGTGGGGGCATCTCACTTGAGAGATGCAGGCGCCCGAACTCCGCCGACCACTCGATCAACAGACACTCCCACGGCCCGGAGCGCCCGAGTTCAAGGCCGATGAGATCGTGTCGCGGCTGCACCACCCGCCGTATCATCAATCCCCCGGCATAATCGGACGCCTCGGTGACCAGCCCTGCAATGCATGCACTATCTACGATCATCGGAGATCCTCTTCGAGTTGATCCTATCTTCGTCCACGGTTCCCGGTCCGCGCTCAGCCAGCACGACCATCGATACCCCGTGCCGTGAGACACAGCGGCATTCCGTCCCGAGACGACAGGGCACCGAGGCAACCAAACCCCGGCGGAGTTCCCGCAGAGGTTCGGCTTACCGAACGATCAAATGTCCGACTTGACCTCTATCATCTTCGCACTCCCGGTGGCAACTACTCTACCCTCGGCATCGGTAATGTCGCCCTCGGCTTCATAGAGCGGAGGACGCTCCCTTGTGACCCGGGCCCGAATTCTCAGGGGAATCCCCGTCTTTGCGGGCCTCTTGAATCGCATCGTAAGCTCGGCAGTTGCCACCGGCCTACCATCGCGGCTCAGTATATCGTTCATCGTCTCATCCAGTAGCGTAGAGAGGATACCGCCGTGCACAATCCCCATCCATCCCTGATGGAAACGCTCCGGCTTGAAGTCGCAGACGTACCACTCTCCGTCCCGGCGAAAGTCCATGTGAAGGCCGCGAGGATTATCGTCCCCGCAGGCAAAACACCAGTTGTCATCCTGCCAGAGCATATCCTTACCGGACATCGACATCAACTCCTGTTTGCCAGTTCATCTAAGCCAGCGCTCAGCCTCCTGGAGACACTCGTGGAAGCCCCCCATCTGAAATCGACATTCGGGGATGGAGGCGAAGAACCTCTGCCCGTATCTGCGCGTGATCAGCCGATTGTCAAGAACAAAGACCACGCCCTCATCGGTGACCGAGCGGATGAGTCGGCCGATGCCCTGCTTGAAGCCCAGAATCGCCTCAGGGATATAATAGTCACTTCCGCCATCGGGGCCGCGGTTTGCTGCCAGTTCACAACGCGATTCGACGATAGGATCGGTCGGCACGGAAAAAGGGAGCTTGACGATGACCACACACCGCAAGGCTTTCCCAGGCACGTCAACGCCCTCCCAGAAGCTCTTGAGACCGAACAGCACCGTGTTGCCGCGCTCTCTGAGCTGATGCAGGAGCCATGAACGCGGCCCGGAGGTGTACTGACAGATCGGCGAGAGGCCGCCGTCGGCAAGTCTCGGAGCGATTCGCTCGAAGACACGATCCATCTGAGCGCGGGAGGTGAACAGAAGCAGCACTCCACCACCCGCGACCCCCGCGATGTCCAGCAGCGCCTCGGCCAGCGCATCCTCCCGCCCCTCCTCGCCGCGCGTGGGGATATCCTCCGGCACGCACATGAGCAACTGCTCTCGGTAGCGGAACGGTGACGGAACGATCAACTCGCGCACATCGACTTCGCCGGTATCCAATCCGAGGCGTTGTCGCATGAAGTCAAATGAGCCATCCACCGTAAGTGTCGCGGAGGTCATCACGACGCTGTCGCGCCGATCGTAAACTGCCCGCTGCAGGGCCGGGCCGACGTCGATCGGCGCTGCGCACAAGCGCCAGAGATCGCCTCGGCGCCTTCGCGCGGTCTCGGCCCACAGCACATACCCGGCTCCCGGCTTGTCGTCGAACACCGCTCCGAGGGCGGCGTCAAGCTCTGCGACTGCGCCGAGCGCGCCGGATGCCTCCATGGCAAGGTCGCTCTGTGGCGTCGGGCGTGTCCTCTCCTCCCGCAGCTCCTCCGACACACTCCGGAGAGCTTCCGCGATGCTCTGCAGAAGCGATAGCACTCGCTCGCCGGCCTCCGCGACCTCCCGCCAGTGCCGGGTCTCGTACACACCTGCCCCGAGGCGCAGACGCGCGCGCCCGGCGGCGGCCTCGCGATCAAGTGCCACACACATGTTCGTTACCGCTGCGCCCAACTCCTCACCGAGGGGCTGCAGCTCATTCGAGGCCGCGTTGAGCCGCGCCTGGGCCTCGGCAATCGCGTCCGTCCTGTGCGGGTCAGCGTCATCGAGATACCTGGAGATGCCGTGGAGTACACCGCGCCGCTTCCCCTCATCACCAAGGGTGCGCCCGATCTCCCAGAAACTGAAGCTCGACACCTCATAGCCGAGCTGATCTGTCGCCACGCTCTCAAGGTTGTGCGCCTCGTCAAAGATGATTCGACTCGTCTTGGGCAGCACATCATATTGCGTGTCCGCGAGGGTGAGTGCATGATTGGAGACGACGATATCCGCGTTACGTGCTCTCCCGCGCGCCACTCGCAGAGGACAGTGCCGAGCGTGCCTACAGCCGGGGCCCAGACAGGTTGCGCGGTCAGACCTCACCTGCTGAATCAACCCGCCCAGTCTATTGAAGCTATGCCGGGCCTCCGCAGGAATCTGCGTGAGGTCGCAACTGTCGCTCGCGGAGAACCACGAGACCAGGTACGCGGCTGCACGCCGATCCTCCTGCATCATCGAACCCAGCGCGTCGCGAATTCTACTGAGGAAACGTCGCACACAGAGGTAGTTTGCGCGCCCCTTCAACAGCGCCGCCTCGAAATCCAGGTCGAGGCAACGACGCAGAAAAGGCAGGTCCCGGCCAACTAACTGCTCCTGCAGGTTCTTTGTGTTGGTGGACACGACCACCCGGTCGGCGTGGGCGCGTGCCCAGAGGATCGCGGGGATCAGGTAGGCGAAGGTCTTCCCAACGCCTGTGCCGGCCTCGACCATAAGTACGCCGCCGTCTTCCATCGCTTCCGCCACACCGCCCGCCATCTCGATCTGCCCCGAACGACTTGCGAATTGGTCGAGAGCCTCCGCTATGGGCCCGCCCTCTTCAAGCAGACCGGCGGCGGTGACCGGCAGCGGCGTCTGCACCTCGGCTCGCTCGCGTGGGCGGCTGTCCGGCACCCCGGGCCGTCCAGCGACGAGCATCTCCAATGCACCGTCCTCGATCTGTGGCAGTGAGATGCCCTCGAGGTCGAGCCACGAGAATCCGATGTCGGCAAGGAGCAACTCACGCACCAGTGCGAGCGGCGCAGGATGCATTCGCGCGAGTCTCTCCCGGACGGCGGCGGTCAGTTCCCGACAAAGTGACGCCCCTGCAGCCGGATCATCCGCCGCGGCGTAACGCATCCGGTCATCGCCTGCTTCCAGCGCCTCACCTGCCGCACGCAGCGATGGATCCTGAAGGGCGGGTTGGACGATGAGCGTCGCCGCCTGTACATCGCGCAGACGCGCCCGCAGACCCGAGGCGGCTTCTGACAAGCCAGAGCGCGATAGAAGCTCAACGAGAGCGCGCGTGTCGTAGAGCAGCACCGGCACCTCGTCAAGTCTCTCCACAAGCTGTAGCAGTTGGGCCTCGATCTCAGCCGGGCGAGCCCTGGTGCCCCAGTGCAGGGCAAGCTCGCGCGTACCCGTCACACAGATGCGCGTACCGGCACCGTCGGCGCACAGGTGCAGGTAGGCAGCCCGCTCCGCGTCAAACGCCATCAATCCTCACCGCTTGATGTCATGTCCCCAGAAAGGCAGCGGCAGCCCGAAAGCTCGGGCTGCCTCATACCTTCGCACAGTTGCTTTGGGCACCGCGTCAGCTTTTGTCCGCGACCTTAGGCGAATCAAGGGTGGCTGGAGCATCAGAGTCGCGGATCGCCTCCTTGATGATCTCACACGCATCAAGGAGAAGCTCCGAACTCCATGAGTCACCCTTAAGACCATCGAGCGCCCCCGCAGTGTCAGACAGTTGTCCGCTGGTCTTCCGGATGTACTTCGCCTTTACGATGGTCATGTGCTCACGCGAGCCGTGGCTGTTGTAACTCTCCTTGTTGAGAGTCCCCACTATCATCAGCCGGGTGCCCGAACTCACATTCTCCATGACCCACTCGCCCATCTCCTGCCAGGCGTCAACGAGGAACAGGTCCGAGACCGGCTCACCGTTGGCGCGCAGAAAGGGTCTGTCCACCTCAAAGCTGAACTCTGCCTTGATCTGACCGGAAGACTTCTGCCTGAGGGCAGGCTCTCGAGTGGAAAAGCCCGTCAGCGCCACAAAATTCAGGTCGGCCAATACGCCCACCTCCCACCCATGCACGACACCGTCATCTTTCAAACCAGAGGGAGATTCCTCCACCAGGTCCGCCGCACAGGGGGCCTTCACGCGTTTGCGAAGCGCAGTCAAGAGGCCGCGTTTCGCTATAGGTACTATAACACACCGCCGTTGGATGTCAAGGAAGTCTGCGATTTACAATCCTGCGAACGTCGCCTCAGTGAGCCTGGAACCTCTTCAGTACGTACCACACCTGTACGATTGCTCCTTTAACAGTTCGCGGTAGAGCTCGTCAGCCCTCGTCACCATATGATCGAGTGTGAACATATCCTCAGCGCGTCTCTTACCCTTCTCTCCCATACTGCGCGCCATCTGGGGATCTGAGAGTAATGTCTCGATGGCGTCAGCAAGCGCCTCCGCGTTGGCGGGCGGCGCCAGCAGTCCGGTCTCGCCGTCAACGAGTGCCTCTCTTATCCCGGGAGCGTCGCTGCCCACTACGGGCTTCCCGAGGAAAGCTGCCTCTATCAGCGCTATGCCGAGACCTTCAATTGCGACCGACGGCAGAACCACGAGATCCATCGCGTTCATCACCCTGCGCGCATCCGGTCGGTAACCAAGCATCCGCGTTGCATGTCCGATGCCAAGTTGCTCGATCCTCTCCGCGAGAAGCGCGTGATCCTCGCCTTCGCCAACCAGCAGGCAGATGAGATTCGGCCTGTGCCGCAGCAACAGTGCCACTGCTTCGAGCAGGTACAACTGCCCTTTACGCGAGGAAAGGTGGGCTACCTCTCCAATCACCGGTGCATCGAGCGGCAGATCGAGTTCCGCGCGCATTTGGTCGCGCGAGGGCATTCCGTTGAATGGATACGAGCAGAGACCGTTGTACATTACCCGGACACGCTCACCGTGGATGCCCTGCCCCATCAAATGCTGCCGCACGCCCTCGGAGCAGGCGGCCAACATATCCGAGTACACATAACAGGTCTTCGAGTTGAGCGCATGAACCGAGGCAATGCTGGGAATACCACTGATCTTCCCCGCAACGGCTCCCCAGAGACTCGCCGAAGTCAGATGGGTGTGGATGATGTCCGCATCGATCCATCTCGCGAACCATGCCACCATAAAGGGCGCGATCGGGTTAACCTTGCCGGAGATCGGCAGTACATGTGCCTCGATGTTGCGCTCGTTGAGAGCTTCCAGCAGTTGTCGGTTATCCTTGCAACCGAAGACCACGCGATGACCGCGCCTTTGCAGGCCGTCGGCGAGATAAACCGCGATGCGTTCCGCGCCTGAGTAGCGGCTGGGAGTGATCAACTTGAGCACCGTCAAGCGATCGCCGGTGCCCACTCCGTTACAGCCGGCGTGCATGGACTCCACCTTACGCCTCCGCTCGCAGAAACTGCGCCGCCCTCGTGATGTCCTCGGTGGTGTCGCCGCGCGGGCTGCACTCGAGGGCCATGAAGCCATCCCAGCCGACGTCTTCAAGCGCGGCGAAGGCGGCCGCGAAGTCAGTATGCCCATGTCCCGGCGTAGCGCGATTGCTGTCGGCCAGATGAATGTGCGCTACATAGTCCAGCGCATATTCTTCCAGTGCGCCGGGGATCGTGTCCTCCTCGATGCTCATATGGAAGAAATCGGCCATGATCCGACAGCCGTCTCTACCCACTCGATTGCACAGGTCTGCTCCATCCGAGAGACTGTTGAACCACCACTGCTCGTACCGATTCAGTGGTTCCCAGAGCACGCACACACCATGTTGCTCCGCGTGTTCAGCAAGCTCAGTGGCAAGCTCCACCAGCAGTTCCTTCTCAAGCTCCTCCCGCCCCCACAGGGGCGAGAGATTCGGCAGTCGCGTGTAGGTCCCGGGATTCATCTTCACGGCGATCAGCGGTGCGTAGATGACACCTGTGGCGCCGAGTTGCCCGGCTGCGGCGAGGAACCTCTTGAGATCGGTCATCGCCACCTCGCGTGCCTCCATCTCCCCGGCCATGAGCGCGCCCCGACCTCCACTGCAGATGGTGCTGACGGCACACCCTGTGTTGCGCGAAGCAGCGGCGATCTCGTCAACAACCTCCAGTATGTCTTCGCGTCCTGTCAACTCTATTGCATCGTAGCCCGCGTCGACAAGGTACTGCATCTTCTCCTCGTAGCTGTCACCGCGACTTAGGTACTCCCGTGCGGAAAGCCTCAGTTCCATCATCCTGTCCTCCCTGATCGCTACTCAAGCATGTCAGCCGCGGGGCGGGTTACAGAGCGAACACGGATGCAGCCCATCCGCAATCGCGCATCGTAACCTCACCTCGGTCGGGGTGCTTTGGGTGAGCGCGCGACAGTCACGCCGATGATAGCTGCCTCCCGAATCCGTCACCCATACTCTCCGCTCACCGCTGTCGCCTCTTCGCGCCACCAGCATAATCAGCAGCAGGACCGCTCCAGCCACCAACGCGCAGGTTAGCAGGCACCCCGGGTTGACTCCACGAATCCGCTTCTCGACTTCGCCGCACTCCAGGACCTCACGACCCTTCCGGCGCTTCAGTCGCTGTCGAACAATTCTATGATCTCGGGTATATCCTCTCTGAACTGGGCAAGCGCCCGACCACGGTGACTTACCGCATTCTTCTCTGGCGGCTCCATCTCGGCAAACGTCTTTCTCTCGGGAGGGTACAGGAATACGGGATCATAGCCGAAGCCGCCCACACCAAGAGGTTCGCGCGTGATCCAGCCCTCGACGCGTCCCTCCCACCGCTGCACCTCTCCATGAGGCGCGGCGAGGGACAGCACGCAGATGAACCGCGCAGTCCTCTCGTCGTCGGGTACATCCGCCATCTCCCGAAGCAACTTCTGGATCAGATCATCCTGCGTTGCGCCCTCACCAGCGTAGCGTGCTGAGCGCACGCCCGGCTCCCCTCCGAGGGCGTCAACCACCAGTCCCGAATCATCCGCCAGAGACAGTTCGCCGGTCGCGCGGGCGCAGATCAGCGCCTTCTCCAGGGCATTCTCCGCGAACGTCTCTCCCGTTTCCGTCAAATGCGGCGGATTGCCAAGCTCTGCAGGGTGCAGCACCTCAATCGGAAGGTCGGCGAGCAGGCTTCTGATCTCCCCGACCTTGTGCATGTTTCCGGTGGCGAGTATCAGGCGCCGCTTCATCTGCGCCTCCCGTGACAGCCCCGGGAGTGCTCGAGGTACTCAGGGCAGCACATCGGCCAGCACTTCCCTCTGCAGTTCGAAGAGCGCCGAGAGACCCTCGCGTCCCACCGTAATCATCTGCATGAGTTGCTCCTCTGTGAAGGGAGCGCCCTCCGCGGCACCCTGAACCTCGATGAGTCTCCCGTCGCCCGTCATGACCAGGTTGAGGTCGACGCCGGCCTGCGAGTCTTCGGAATACGCGAGATCGAGCATCACCTCACCTGAGACGACGCCCGATGAGATCGCGGCCACCTGATCGGTCAGGGGCCATCGCCGGATTCGCCCCTTATCCATCAGCCAGCGGCAGGCGTCAGCGAGAGCCACCCACGCTCCGGTGATCGAGGCAGTGCGCGTACCCCCGTCCGCCTGCAGCACGTCGCAGTCGAGTTTCGTCGTGACCGGCCCGAGCAGTTCAAGGTTGCACACCGCCCGCAGCGAGCGGCCTATCAGCCGCTGTATCTCATGTGTCCGCCCGGATATACCGACATCTCCCGCGCGACGAGTCCGCTCCGATGTCGCCCGCGGGAGCATGGCGTACTCGGCGGTCACCCAGCCCTGATCTGTGTTGCGCAGGAAGCGAGGCTGGTAGTCCTCCACCGATGCCGTGCAATGCACACGTGTTCGGCCCAGCGTGATGAGACATGAGCCCTCAGCGTATCTGTTGATATTGCGGGTGATCCGGCAACTGCGCAACTCATCGTTCTCACGACCGTCATTGCGAAGCACGTGAAGACCTCCGTGGGGTACCGCTTCATTCCCTGAGTGTGTTCGCCCCGCGAAGTGGATAGTCCTTGCGGGGATGCTGCTGATCTCAGCAATTCTCGCCGCCCAACCTGCCCGGCGGACTGTCCTGCGTGATCACATGTCGCGCTTCAAACGCTCCGCTGCGGTACCCGTGCCTTCCACGTACTGACGCAGTCCCTCGACGATCGCATCAGCGGCCCTGTCGCGAGTATCGGACCGTGCCAGCAGAGCCTCTTCCTCATCGGAATTGATGAACATCAGTTCTACCAGCACCGCGGGCATCTCGGTCTCTCGAATCACAACGAAGTTGGCCTGGCGCAATCCCCTGCAGCGTCGCTCGAGGGCTCGCACAAGCTCCGCCTGCATGATCAGCCCGAGGCACTTCTGATGGGGATGACGATAGTACGTCTCGATACCACGGCCCTGGTTGCGTCTGGGCATCGCATTCACGTGAATGCTTACGAACAGGTCCGCTCCGAGGCGGTTCGCCAGTCTGGGGCGATCGTAGAGGTCTACAAACACATCCGTCTCACGTGTGAGGGTGGTCGAAGCGCCGATCGCCAGAAGCCGAGCGGCGACACGGTGAGAGACATCGAGGACGACATCCTTCTCCAGCAGTTGTCTCCCCCGCGCGCCCGTGTCCCGCCCTCCGTGTCCCGGGTCGATCACAATACGCTTGTCGGCAAGTCGCCCCTTGCGGAAAACGACGTGAATCGCGGATGGATCGTCATTGCTCTCCACTTCGAAGTGGATGAGCTGATGAAGGTCCAGCGTGAGAACCGCTCCCGCGCGCCCCGGTGTACCCGTGAGCGTAGCGGTCTTCACGAACGGACTGTCATCAACCTCGATCGGAGTCATCGGTGCCGCAGGTGTGGCGTCAGGAAGCTTCAGGGTCATGCGTGGCGGCTGGCGATGCAGGTCGTATTCAACTGACACCGGATCGGTTAGTTCGAGGTGCACGATCGTGCTTCTGCTATCCGGATTGCTTGCGGCAAGCCGGGTGATCTCCGGCAGTCGGCGATCTATCAGGGGCTTCTCACCTTCAGATTCGTCGAGCAGGAGGTAGCCGCCGAAACCGTCCTCGTCCGGCTCCCAGCGCACCGCTGCCCCTTCGCGCACATCCAGAACCACGCGCGTTATCACAGGATCTCGCTTGAAGTTTCCCCAGCGAACCCGTCGCAGGTTGCCCTCGTTTACGTAGACCAACTCCTCGTCCTGCGCGGCCCGGACTCCCGGCAGATCCACGTAGTAACGGTCGGGATCATTGATGAAAGCCAGGGTTCCATGCGAACGCAGGGCCGTCGGTACCCTGATGCGCGCCCCGTCCCCATCGGCGTGGACTTCGACCTGCTGCAACGGGATCTCGATGTGCAGAGTCTTAGATCTACTATCCCACCACTGCCGAACTCCAATTGCCTCAAGTATTGGGCGCAGCGGGGCGATTATTCTCTCTCCCGCCGTGAAAGTCTCGCGGGACATCTCGATCGGCTGATCATCCACGAGAATAGTGTTATGGCCTGGAGTGAGGGTGACGCTCGTACCTTTCGGGGTGACGATCACGAGACTCCCGTCATCATCGGTCATGAAGCGACAACCCAGTCTGCCGACGATCGCTTCGGGGGCTCCCAGAAGAACTCCATCATCTATCTGCGGGGCGGGTGAGATCGTCGTCCGCTCGCCAAGAATGCTCACCCCGATCGTGGCATGGCCGGTCCCGTATAGCATCAGCAATAGTACGATTGCGACTGCCCGCCAGCCCCCACCTACCGACTGCTGCATTATGCTCTGCTCCTCACGTTTGGTCGGTCCACCATGGGCAATTATAGGCCCGCCCTGTCTGCGGCGCAAGGTGATGGCTGGCTGTGGGGTGACCCCTGGAACATCGGCGGCGTGCGCTCCCGCGCGGGAGCATCAGCCGCAGGATTACTTCACCGACGGGCCAGCCGATTAGCGACGGGATGAAACGGGCACCGGTAGATCTGTCATTGGAGGCAGTAGAGGTGACCATCGTTAGCGCCGATGTAGACGCGCCCATCAGATACCGCGGGCGAGGAGTATATCTTCGGCGCAAGAGGTGTAATGTCCGCTACCTGTCCCGTGGCCGCTTGTAGTAGATAGAAGCGCCCGTCGTGGCAACCGAAGCCTAACACGCCCGCGCTCTCCTCACCCTCCTGTTCCGAATCCTGGCCGATCAGCACCGGTGATGAATCGACGACCCCACCGAGCGTTCGATCCCAGAGAAGCTCGCCGTCGGTCAACTGTGCCGCCCGGGCGACAGTCCGCGACAGGTATCCCTCGACCGTCACGAAGAAGACTCTCTCCCGGCCAATCACGGGTGAACCCAGCACGGAGTAGGCCTCGTTCAACGCCCACACTTGCTCGCCGGTCTGAACCTCCAACGCTACGAGGTAATCGTGGCGTGGAGGGCGCAGGGCGCTGGGGCCCATCAGCCCGAACACCGCAATATCTCCGCGCGCCACGGGCGCTGCCACCACCCTGCCTCGTCCCTCGCGCTCCCAGACGACCGATCCGTCGTCTATCCGAAGCGCGCGCATCCGTGCTCCGTCATCGCCGTGAAGCACCAGATCTCCCGAGATTGTGGGCCCTCCCTGAACTCCCGGGCCTGCTTCGGTGCGCCATCGTAGCGCACCGTCTGTTAGCGAGAGTGCATAGATACGGCCGTCCATGCTGCCGAAGATGACTGTGTCACCGATTACCGCAGGCGAGGACAAAACCGGCCCACGTGTGCGGTAGCGCCACGCCTGCTCACCCGTGACGGCATCGAGGGCGTAGAGAAAGCCATCAACCGATCCAACTATTGCCAGCCCCTGAGCAATCGCCGGTGAGGATACCACGGCACCTCCGGTCTTGAAGCTCCACAGATCCTGACCATCCTCCGCACTCAGCGCATGGACATACCCGAGGGAGTTCCCGACATACACCACCCCGTCCGCAACCGCTGGGGAGCTATCCACGCTACCGCCGAGTTCTGCAGACCATGATACCTCAAGCCTATCCATTTCCAACCCCGAGACCACACCAGACCGGGCACTGTCACCGCGAAAGCTGGGCCAGTCCGCGTAACTCAACACGGAAGATGTAAGAAGCAGCGCGCATCCGATAGATAACACAAAGTTTGTCGTCCGGCGATTCACGGTAATCCCGTCCCGGCCCGATGTCGTCCTCACTCTGAGCATGGGCAAGGCGCCGCCCAACGAGGGCGACGCCTCGGTCGTTACTTTGACGCTTCAGATGAGCCACAGGTTTCCCCGATCAGTTGGGATCGGGCGGCAACTCATGGACCATCAGGATCCGTATCTCGATTGTCTCACCTGGTACCACGGTAACCGGATCCGGAGAGGGAACCGCATGAAGGTTCCGCTCAGGATCGGCCTCCACCTTCAGCGTCGTATTCAGAGTATAGCTACCTTCCGGCACTCGCTCAAGCCTGAACGTGCCGACGCGATCTCCGGGACGGTGGGCTGTCCGCGTTTCAACGCCTCCAGCAGATACTCTGATATCGCCAAGGCCAGCCCCGGTATCTGCGTGGATCACGGTGCCGGTTATGGTGCCCATGTCCGCAGGCACGCCGTCGCCACCACACCCGGCGACTACCAGCGCGGCTGCCACGACGAGGGTAATGCAGATCAGCCCGGCACTTCGACTAATGCTTGTCATGCTGCTTTCACCTCTTCAACTGATAGACACTCGAGATACGTCCTGCGGACCTGGTCCCACTTCCGAACCGCCTACCTGGTGACCTGTGCGGGACGCAAGGCGTGGACACGCTGCCCGTTCTCGGCTATCGCCTCGATACGGATCAGGTAGTTACCGCCAGGCACCAGGGTCCCCTCGGCACTCCTGAGATCCCAGGTCAGTTCATCGCGGCCCGCCTGTGTCGGACGGGCCTGCACGAGCCGCCGCACCGTGCGGCCCGCGATGTTCACCACCTCGACATTCACGTGGCAGTCGGCGCTGACATCGTAAGTCAGCACCACCGAATTGGCGGTGCTCTGCACGGATGCACTGCGTATGGTGAGATTGTCCGCTCCGCGTGGAGCAACCTCGAGCTTGAAGTTGCGCAGGGCGCCATCATCACCGCTGGTAAACGTGTACGCGGGCATCGTCCGCGCGTACATCCGACGGTCCGCGGCCTCGTCGGTAAGATAGACCGCAAGCTCATGCGGGACGTCGCTGAGGTCCGGCAGTCTGACCTCAACCTCAGAGTTCGCAATGTCAGTCTCGACCGCGAACGTCCAGACCATATCGCCCGCGCCACCGGGACGCACGTCGTGTGCCAGTGGCTTATCCCCACCGGTGAAGTAGACATCGACGGTCTGAGGCGCCTTCGGCGGATTCGCGACCTGATAGCCCGCGCTTGCGTCACCGCTGCCGACACCAGCGAGGGTGGTCAGGTCCGCCCGGTCGCCCACGCGCGCTATGATGGGCAGCAGCCAGCCATCGTCGGGAGCATCGAGGCGCGCGGCACGCCCCTCGAGCATCGACTCGGAGGCGACCCCGGTGGGTGGCTCAAGATTGAGTGTGCCCGCCGCACCGGAGATGCGGAACCAGGCACCCTCCCACGCCTCCATGTAGGTCCGTGCCGCATTGAAGGCGGGTGTGCGCGAGACCAGGCGATAGCTGCCTGCGTCCGTGTCCCAGATGAAGCCGTATGGAGGCAGCGTAGTGCCTCCAGAGGGGCTGATGCCGCTCAATGGCAGCGAGGCATCAAATGCATTCCCAACCTGGTTCCAGCCGGTCTCTACCCTGACTGAGAAGCGCTCGGACGGATCGACCGGATCGCCGGGCACATCTACCGTCGTTGCGCTCGGGAATTGCACGAAGAAGCCCGCTCCGGGACGGACGCGCAGTTGCGTCGCGTCAGGCCGCCGGGTCCCGGTGATCCAGGCCGGAGGCGTGGCCGCCGGATTCCAGCGCGCGACATGATCAGTCTCGAATACATCGACGGCCCGGTCGCGTCCCTCGGGCAGGTGGGCGGGCACCGCGACCATTCGCATTCCAGCGCCGAAGTCGCGAGATACTCGACGGTATGCGGTGAAGTCGATGCCTGTGGCGTCCGGCGGCACCGTAACCTCTGTCTCAGCAGGATCGAAGGCTCTGCCCGTCCTCGCTGGAGTGACTGTGACCGTCCCGGCCGGCACACCTGCGAGTGTGTAATTGCCACTATCGTCAGTGGTCGCCTTTCGGATGCCGTCGCTGAGCGTCACACCTACCACAGGCTCACCGCGCGAGTCCCGTATCGTGCCCGAGATCGAGTACGTCTTTTTCGTCGCCTTGAAGTTCACATCCGTCTCGTCGGCCCCGTCCACCACGACCGTTCGCGGCGCATCGGGGTAGGTGAAGTCCTCGTAACCATCGTCATCGAGGTCGCGCGAGGGCGTTATCGTGTAGGTGCCGTTGGGCACATCCTCGATTTCGTAGTAACCCTCATCATCTGTCAGAGCGGTTCGCGTGCCGTCCGTCACGGTAACCTGCGGTACACCCTCGCCATCGTGCGTTATCCGTCCGCTGATGCTGTGCTTGCGCAATACGCCGGTGAAATCGACGCCGGTCTCGGAGGCATCGTCCAGCGTGACTATTGCCTCATCTTCTTCCGGACTTGCTGTGTAGCTGAAGTCATAGTCGTCGTCAATCGGGCGCACCGTGTAGGTTCCTGCCGTCAGATTCCGCACGCGGTAGAGGCCGTTACCGTCGGTGGTCACGGCTCTACCGTCCACTTCGACCCTGACACCCGCGAGCGGACTGCCGTCCGCGTCGGTGATGCGTCCCCGGATATCGTAGGTCGGCTCTTCGCGCGTGGTGAAGGTCCACTCACCGGCTTCGACTCTCGCGGTGTTCCCCTGCTCGTCATTCGCCTCTACGCGAACCTCATAGGTGTGTTCCCAATCCTCCAGCCACTCTTCATCCGGGTCATAGGTGACGGTTACTGCTGCCCGAACATCGTCCCGTGCGGCGTCACCGAAGTCAAGATGATCCTGGTCAATCTCGTCGCCGTTAACCCAGAGCCTGATCGAACCGACCACAACTCCGGACAGGTCATCGCGCACCCGGAACGATATTGGAGTGTCAAGTGGGACGGCTGTGGCCCCGTCGGCGGGACTGAAGCGATCGATGATGGGTGGATCATCATCAAGCTGTGTTTCCCGGGACCATTCATCGCTGTCCATTTCGTTCCCGGCCTGGTCGGCGGCCTCAATGCGGAAATCGACGCGCGCGTTATAGCCCCAGCCGTCAGGCCGCTCGTATCGCACCTCAACATCGAGCGGGTTGCGGTCGCGAATCGTCGCGTCCTCAATGACGTTCTCCCAGTCCACGATGACGCTTTCGTCGTCGGTAGCGACGATACGGAGCCAGAGTTCTATCGAGTCAGAGGCAATCCCGGAGCGGTTGTCCGTGAGACGGAAGCTCATCGTACCCGCTTCAGCGTTGAAGAGACGATCGGTGACCTGCGGCGCCTCATGATCGGTCAGCACCGCGAAGCTCCATTCGCCGTCTGCAGGATCTCTCAGGCCATATCCCGCGTCATCCTCCGCCTCGAGCTCCACTCTTACCTCGGAGTTCCACGGGAAGTCATCCGGATGGGTCCACGTGACCTCGAACAGGCTCGCGATTGCGTCGCCCGGCTCGATAGCCAACTCGCCCTGGGCCGTGATCTCGGTCTCGACCCGCTCACCATTCTCCTCCTCGATCACGAATACTCGCAATTCGATGCTGTCCCGGCGGACACCGGTTCCCTCGTCAAGCACCTCGAAGTAGATGCTGGTATCGAGTGGCACCTCTGTGTCACCGTCCTCAGGATCGCGGTTCTCAACCCATGGGCCCGCTCTATCCTCGGCCTCCGCTGCGATCGTGTTGAAGTCGTAATCCCAGTTCGGGACCTCATCGAAGGGAACAACGGCGAAATAGTAGGTCTCGCCCGCGGTGAGGTCCTCAATCGTAAGTTCCTGCACGCCCGCATCAACAGTGTGATGCGGCTCGTCGATCCATTCATCCAGTTCGATATCGTAAAGGTCTGTTACGTCGAAGTTCCTGTCGAACATCCAGACCCAGTAGCCCTCAACATCGACGCGGCGCTCTGGTTCATAATACTCCTGGTAGTCGGTCCAGTCGAAATGCATGCTCACGCCCGCGACACCTGATGTAGCCGTCAGTTCATGTGGGGCGATCGCAGCAGGCGCGATCGTATCTATCACCAGCAGAGTGTCGGTGGCGGCGGTCTCGCCCAGTTCGACCTCTATGCCTTCATAGTAAAGCTGGATCTCGGCACCATCAGGGCCTGCGGCCACGTTGAGGACGCCATCCCGCGGCTCAGCGCCGCCATAGGTGTCCATCTGGCCGGTGAAGACGCCCGTATCCGAGCCGGTCTCGGACAGAGTGAGCGTCTGAACGTCGCCGTCGACGACGCTGGTGTCGCTGATCTGGACCTCGATCTCACCTGGACCGAGGCGGGCGGCGCTGCGATCGAGGTCAACGATCTCGAAGTAGACCGTATCGCCTTCCTCTACGACCCTGCGGCCCCACTCCTCGTCCGGCTCAAGGTCGTCGCCGTGCTCGTCGGTGAAACGCGCCCTGGCGAGGGACGCGACCACCGGTCCGAATGCCCCGTAATCACCATCGATCTCGACAAATCCGGCCTCCTCCTCATCTTCGGGTTCCTCATATTGTGCCTCATGGATGCCGTCGCTCGCCTCGAAGGTGAAGGCATTGCGTGCGCCCACAGGCGGGGCGGGCAGTTCCAGAGAGAACTCCACTCCGTCGATGTAATCGTCTCCAGATACGTCCCAACCGCCGGGATCTTCGGGGGTCCATTCGCGCGGTTCGACGAAGGTGCCAAAGTTGGGCGCGTCGGGATCGGCGCTGACCGATGTGCGGAGGCGGAGATACTCCGGCGGATCATTGTCCTCATCAGTGTAGGTAACCTGATAAACGTACGTGTCTTCCTCAGTACCGAAGGCAGGTATCACCTGCGGATTTGACAGAACCGGTCTTGTGTTCTCGATCTGAATATCGAACCAGCCTGTCTTTGGAAGACGTACCTGACTGTCCCCATCATTTCCAAGGAAGCGGAACCTTACCGTGCCTATCCTCCAGACATTGGATGGTAGCTCAGTGCTGCTGAAGCGATACCGTACGCCGTCGAGGTGCTCGTCGGGATTGTCACGCGGATAATTACTCTTCGTGGCGGCATAATCGTCATCCGCGGGCCAGACCGGCTCCATGGAGAACTCTATGCCGTGCCCGAAATCATCGAAGATGATCTTGGGGAAGACCTCCGCTGGAGCGTGATTATCAAGGTCGCGATACTCCAGATACCATGTGACTTCGTCAAGCACTCCGAACGGAGACCTGGGAACCTCTTCATCAGGCTGATGCCTGCACTCGCGGAAGAAGTCAGCCTGCGTGTTCTCCTTGTTGACCTCCCCGGTTTCCGGGTCCCAGATGGCGAACCAGACGTCGTCGATCATCGGTGGCGTGTTGGGAATGACGGTTGGTCCGAAGACGCCGTACCTGTCTCCGTGCTCTTCAAATGGCGTCTCACCGGTCTCGGTGTCGTATACCGTCTCTTCCCAGGTTGCTTTTCCGTCGCTGGCGCGCACTGTGAAGGCGTAGCTGTCGCCAATCTCCAGGTCTATCTCAGCGAAGTAGCGTTTGCCGTCGGAGGTGAGCCTGTCGTCGGGATCGACCTCCTCCATGGGAACGGGGCTGCCGAAGGTGCCGAAGTCGGGCGCGTCCCTGTCGGCAGTACTGGAAGTGCGGAGTTGGATCAGCGACGGCATGTCGTTGTTCGCGTCGGTGAAGGTGACCTCGAAGCGGAACATGTCATTGCTGGTCGCCTCGATTGGATCGACCGACGGATCGGAGAGTATCGGCGGCTGGTTTCGCGCCTCCACCGTGGGGCCGCCGCGCATCGCGGCTGAGACGCCCCAATCACTGACGTCCGGCCACGAGGTGAACTCTCCGGGCTCGTCATGGTGATACCATGGATCATCAGAGTCTGTGGGAGTTCGCCAGTGATCCTGGAAGGTGAACCAGAAGCGGTACTCCTTAGGCTCGTCCAACACATTGGAGAGCTGGTCCTGGG
>PXBW01000019.1 GCA_003566775.1 candidate division WS1 bacterium | reverse complement strand
GGCTCTACCTGCTGCACGTAGGAATCCGAGGCGCTGACGCTGGCATCCTCCGCGCAGGTCACGGTCACGCTGATCGTGTATTCGACCGCGGCATCGCTGGTGTTGGAAGGCGCGGTCCAGGTCGGACTCTCCGCGGTCGCGTCATCGAAGCTGCCGTCCGTGGCCTTCCAATCATAAGTCAACTCATGCCCGAGATTGTCCTCCGCTGCTACCGAGCAGAGCACCTCGCCCTCTGAGGCGACCGGGTTGGGATCACCCGAGGGAGGCTCTGTAATGGTTATCTCATGCAGGGGCTGGACCTGTTGGGTGTAGTAGGACGAGGCGCTGACGCTCGAGTCCTCAGCGCAGGTGACGGCGACCGCAATCTTGTAGTCACCCGGGGTGTCCGGAGCGGTCCAGGTCGGATTCCGCGCCGAAGTGTCATCGAAGCTGCCTGCATCACCCTCGGCAGACCACAGGTAGTTCAGGTCATGACCGAGGCTGTCTGTCGCGGTTACGCTGCATGTGACCTCACCATTCGGCGCGACCGGGTTGGGTGTCCCGCTGGGGCCGGCAATGATGGTGACCGTATGCTCATCCGTAAGTGGCGGGAAGCTTATGTCGTCGAGCCACACCGTCCCATCAGGATCGCCCAAGGGGTCCCAATACTCCCACCTGAAGGTGTGAGTTCCTGCCGGAACCGTGTATTCGTAAGGCACCGCATCCCAGCCTGTGATACCCGACCACTCGGCGATCTCGTTTCCATTGACGGCAAAGATGAGCAGGCCTCCCGGGCAGGAGAGCTTCTTGTAGAAGCTGATATTGCCGGGGGCCTCAGTGGTCAAGGTGATCTCGAGGAAGCTCGATCCACCCCAGAGCATTGTTCCGGCTCTTGCCGCGTAGTCGCCGGTGCGCGCATCTTCGTCTGAGACGGTCCACAGGGCGTCCCCGTACGTGACCCACGGCCATCTGCTGAAGTCTCCGGTCTCGAAATCCTCGTCAACGGGTCGGGTCACGTTGAAGCCTTCGCGCAGCACGGCAGGCTCGCGGTCCGGATTGACCACGGCAACGTCCCAGTGGCCCTCCGCGGCTCCCAGCAGGTTGAAGTCGCAGGTGATCTGGGTGTCGGAGACGACGGTGACCCCCGTGCCGACTATCGGGGACTGTCCTGACTTCCCGAGGTGGGTAGTTGCTCCAGATTCAAAGCCGATGCCGCTGATGGTGACACTCACGATACCATCATTGGTGCCGGCGTCGGGCGCGATGCCCGTCACGATCACGTCGGCAACCTCTTGGATGTATGACCCCGTCGCGCTGCTCTCCTCATCCTCGGCGCACGTCACCGTAACAGTTATCTCGTACTCACCTGCAGTGGCCGGAGCGATCCAGGTGGGACTGGCGAGGGTCGGATCATCAAAGCTTCCGGCATCACCTTCCGCAGACCAGAGATAGTTCAGATGATGACCAAGGCTATCGTAGACACCCACGCTGCAGGCGACCTCTGCGCCTGGCTGCACCGGATTGGGTGTCCCGCCGGGGCCGGAGGTGATGGCGACAATGTGATCGCCCGATAGCGGCGGGAAACTTATGTCGTCAAGCCATACGGTGCCCGAATGCCCGAGCAACTCCCAATACTCCCACTTGAAGGTGTGAGTGCCCTCCCCAACCTCGTACCGAACAGGCATACTGTCCCAGTCCGATACGCCTGTCCACTCACCAACTGCGGTACCATTCACGTAGAAGAAGAGCAGGCCTCCCGGAGCGGAGAGCTTCTTGAAGAAGCTGATAGTGCCCGGCTGACAGTCCAGTGTGATCTCGAGAGTACTTGACTGCCAGAAGGGAACCGATCCGGCTCTTGCCGCGTAGTTTCCGGTGTGGCTCTCGGCGTCCGAAACGAACCACTCGGCGGCCCCATAAGTGTTCCACGGCCACCTGCTGAAGTCGCCGGTCTCGAAATCCTCGTCTACGGGTCCCATGACGTAGAAGCCTTCGGGTAACAGACCGGAGGAGCTGTCCGGGTTGATCACGACAACGTCCCAGGAACCCTCCGCCGCACCCGACAGGTTGAACTGACAGGTAATCTGCGTGTCGGAAACTACCGTCACGCCGCTTCCGGTGATTGGGGAATGCCCTGACCTCACAAGCTGCGGGACTGCTCCCGGCTCAAAGCCGAGACCGCTTATTGAGACACTCACGGTCTCTCCCATGCTGCCGAGACTGGGCATGACGCCAGTCACCACGACATCGTAACCGCCCGCAGCCCAATCGGCGCGCACCAGACCGTAGCCGAAATACTCGTTCCAGCCGGGGGCGCCGAGGTCCTGCGCGGTCAATCTCAGCCGTTCGCGCACCTCAGAGGCATCGGTCACCCCGGATGCGATGATCAGCGCCGCAGTGCCGGAAACGTGAGGACAGGCCATGGAAGTGCCGTCGTGGGTAGCGTAAGCGTCGCCCGGCCAGGTCGACAACACGCCTACACCCGGGGCCGCCAACTCCACCGCCGGTCCGGTGCTGGAGAACCAGGCCCAACTGTCATTCTGGTCCGTTGCCGCCACCGCTATGACCGAGTCGAGGATCGCCGGCTGATTCACCGTGTTCGCGCCGTAGCCGTCATTCCCCGCGGCAGCGACCAGTAAGACACCAGCCTCGAATGCGGCCGCGCAAGCGTCCTTTAGCGCCTCGCTTATCGGGTCGTTTGCCGCACCCCAACTCATCGAGGCGATATCAATCCCGTTGTTTACACACCACTCAATCGCCGCTATGCCGTCGCTCAGGTCGCCCTCGCCGCTCGCGCTGAGCATCTTGAGGCCGTAGAGCCACGCATCTGGAGCTACCCCGATGACCCCCTGACCGTTGTCGGCGGCCGCAACCGTGCCCGCACAGTGCGTCCCATGTCCGTGATCATCCATTGGGTCGTCGTTGTCGTTGACGAAGTCGTAGCCGCCCATATAGTTCGCGGCGAGATCGGGGTGGGTGTAGTCGATGCCGGTGTCGATGATCGCGACCTTCACACCCTCTCCGGTGTTGCCGGTGCCGTGAACCATTGGGGCGCCGATCCGCTCGATGCCCCAGGGAACCTGCTGGGATAGGGTGCGTACCCTCAAGTCCGGCTCGACGTAGGCCACGCCCGGACTGGCGGCGAGGCGAGCAGCCGCCTGCGGACTCATCCTGGCCGCCACGGCCGGGATCAGGTCGAAGCGGCGATAGACCTGCGCGTTTACCGCCTGCAGCAGGTTGGCTTCCTGCGCCCGAACACCCTGCCTGAAGCCGACCAGATATCGCGCCTCCTGCTCGGGTACCGCTCCGCCCGGGCCCTGTGCGATCGCTGCGGTAAGGTCAAGCAGTCCTTGCGGCACCAGATGCGTCCATGGGTGGCTGCCCGGAGCCGCCATGGACGGTGAGACGGCCGTTCCCAATAGCAAAACCGCGACCATGGCAAAGACCATGACCGCGGCGATTCTCGATCGCAACTGCCGACTGCCGCAAGTCGTCATCTTTATCTATCCCTTCGACCGATCAAGCAATATCGGTAGGCATAGAACGCTGAGGTGAAAACCTGCTAGGATTGTGAGGTGAAGAACCACGTCCTGATGTCCTGAACGCCTTTCGCGCCCGTCAGAAGCGAAGCTTCAAGATGATATTCTATGTATGCCCGAATAGCTTCCAAAGTATTCACTCATTGTCGTGTCATGTCATCTTCTGTTGGCTCGGGCAATGTCTGCTCGACGCTCGAAGCCTCCTGGAGTACGCTCCTGACGTGATCATTGTGACACGCAACTCGTACGCATTCTTACGAAGCATGTCCTTAGCGGCAAACCTGTTCACTTAGAGTGATATGTGGTGTACTTCCGGCGTCGTTCATTCTGTCGCCGGATGTGGAGCTGTCGGCTGCGGGCAAGTCGGGTATCTCGCAGGCGCGGACGCGCCTGGGGCCCGAGCCGCTGAAGCTGCTGTATGAGCGGATCGTGTGGCCGATTGCGGTGCGTCAGACGCAGGGAGCGTGGTATCGAGGCTGGCGGCTGGTGAGCCTGGACGGCACCACCCTGGCGGTGTCGGACACCGTCGAGAACGAGGAGGCGTTCGGACGCCCGGGGCAGAGCCGGGGCAAAGCCGCGCAGCCGCTGGTGCGGCTCCCACGCGTTCTTTGGCAACGTGCTGATGCACAAGCAGCTTCTGCGTATCCCGTCATTGGCCCGGATGGGTCGTGTGCTGTTTCGCAGCCCCACGATTTTGAAACATCTGGACTTCAACTGGCGCGATGTCAACGAGAGCTTCTACGCCGGTGAGGGCCGCAAGCCCTTGAACGAGGAGGTGCTGCCGGATTTCTTCGCTCGCATCGATCGCGACGCGCTGTGGCAGTTTCAGCTTGACCTGCTGCCACCGCTGGCGGAGCAATGCCCGGAGCTTTTCGGCGACGGCACGCTGATGATGGACTGTATCGACGTGACCGTCCCCGCTGGCCATCACGGACGCGAGACCGGCAAGTACAAGGCCTTCGTGCTGGTCAGCTACCGTGCCGGCTGTATCTACCCGCTGTTGTGCCTGTTCGGTGATGAGCACGCCTCCGAAATTGCTTTGAGCAAGAAGGTTATCAAGGCCCTGCTCGAACGTGTCCCCGACCGCAGTTGGACGCTGCTCTTGGCTGCGGTTTCATCGATGGGAAGTGGATCGGCGAACTCCAGCGCCGGGGCGTGAATGTGGTCATCGGCGTCAAAAGCAACATGCACCTGTACGACGACGCGCTGGGACTGGCGCGGCTGGAGGACACGCAGTGGACGAAAGCCCTGGCGCCGAAGTACAGGGACGGCAAGCGTCCGAGGCGCTACGTGACCGGTTGGACGGGCCTTGAGACGTGGCAGAGCTGCCCGGTGCCGCTGTCGGCGGTGGTGATCGAGGACCGCTTTGAGGACGAGACCAAGCACTACGTGATAGCGGGCACCGGTGAGGTAGAGGCCACGACCCTGCACGAACAGTTCCGCAAGCGCTGGGAGATCGAAGAGGCGTTCATGGAGCTGAATCGCTACTGGAATATCGACGATCTCGGCTCGTGCCGGCACGAGGTCTACCTCGCACAGGTCTACTTCACGCTGCTGGCGTATGCGCTGCTGCGCGTCTTCTCGGACCGGCACGAGGATCACACTCCGGATACGGCGCTGACGCCGGGACGAGAGTTGGTAATCTACTGGCGCGACCGCTATGCGATCCTGCTGCCCAGCGAGTTGTTCGAGATCGTCTTTGCCAACTTC
>PXBW01000085.1 GCA_003566775.1 candidate division WS1 bacterium | reverse complement strand
GTGGGCCTCGTCAATCTCGGGGCGCTGCACGAGGGCCTGCCCGAGGCCGAGGTCGCGGAAGACGGCGGCGAGGCCGGTGACCATCGCGGCCATGGCGACGATGCCGAAGTCCTCCGGCATCAGCAGTCGCGCCAGCACGATGGACACGGCCATCTGCAGCGCGGTGTTGATGCCCTTTGACAGGAACTGCCACCCCGCGGCGGTGCGGGCGCGGGCGCCTATGTTGTCGGCAGAAGCGGCTGAAGGCTCTTCCATGGTCCCCGCCGGTGAACGTGCGTGGTGGATTGCGCGATTGCTGCTGGCGAGCAGGACGGAAGGTCCCCCGGTCCCTTGCTTTTCTCGCCGATTCGCGGTAGAGTTTATCACGCGCGGTCGGACAGTGCAACCTTCATGCCATGGAACTGTCTATCTATCTCTGACGCGTGAGAGTGCAATCATCCCCGGGGCGGGCGAGAGAGTACAGTGAGTGTTGCGGATCTCTGGGCATTGACCTTGATGGCGGGTGGCGGCTTATTCGTCTGGTGGCTGGCCAATCGCCTGGTGGAGCGCCCCGATCGCGGCTTCGTGGCGCGGGTGGCGATAGCAAGCTTCGTGCTGCGCTGCGGCTGGTCCGTCTTCCAGCACGTGATCTATCCATCCGCATGGCGGCTGGTGGCGGCTGACGCTATGGCCCGTTACGGGTGGGGTCGCCAGGAGGCGGCGCTGTGGCGCGAGGGGCTGGCGCAGCCGGCGCTGCCTGCCACGCTGGCCGAGGCGCACAGCCGGGCGATCAACCTCTTCACCACGAGTATGATCTACGTCTTCGGCGAGAGCGCGATGCTGCCCGAGGCGATTACGATCACGCTCAACGTCACGATCGTGATCGCGATCTACCTGATCTGCAGGCACATCGGTACGACGCGAGGCTCCGCGCGCGCGGCGGTGGTCTTCGCGGCCTTCCTGCCCTCGCTGATGCTGTGGTCAACCCAGAATCTGAAGGACCCCGTCACCGGGGCCGCGATCGCGTGGGGCACGTTGGCGTACATGAAGGTGGGCGAGCGCGCGCACGGCGGCTATCTGCTGCTGCTCGTGGTGGCGAACTTCCTGGCGCTGGTCTATCGGCCCTACGTGGGGATCCTGTTCCTTGCGGGGCAGGGGCTTGCCTGGGCATCCACGGTCAAGCTGCCGCAAAACGCCCTCGGCACGGTGACGCGGATAGCGATGTTCGCTATCATGACGCCGCTGGTGCTTTACATCGGGACCCAGGAGATGCAACATACTTACGGGGAGGATTTCGGACTGGAGTGGGCGGTGGATCAGTACGAGAGCTTCCGGCAGTCCGGCATGGCGCGCGAAGGGCATCATGGATCGCACTACGCCATTCCGCTCACCGCCAGCACTCCCGCCCAGGCGATACTGCAACTGCCGATTCGCGTGCTGCTGCTGCTGCTCTCACCGATTCCGCTCTTTCCCGGCAGCACGATACGCCTGATGATGTACCCCGAGATGTGGTTCATGTACCTCTACATCGTGCCGAGATTCGTGGGGGGCTTCCGCGAAGCGTGGCGGAAGAATCGGCTCGCACTGGTAACGATTCTGCTTTTGCTCGCACCGGTCATCGTGAGCTACGCGCTCAAGACCTCGGTGAGCGGCGAGGCGGTGCGGATGCGCTCACAGTTCATGGCCGTGCTCCTAATCTTCGCGGGCATCGGCCATGGTCTCAGAAGCCAGTCCGCGGAGGAGCCGCAACCCGCGCCCCGCGAGGTCCCGCGGCTACACAGCGCCGACTGACGAAGCATAGGTGCACCAATGACAATAATCCTGTCAATGGAGCCATTCAACACGGATGCCATCAGTGAAAACTCAGAGGCATTCCTCACCATGGAGCGGTCAGTGTTGGGATAAGCCGAAATCCCCGAGTACGTTCTGGAAACCAACATCACGCTCATCGAGGACAGAGCTTTCTTCTCGTCTGGGTACAGGACTATCGTGTTTGTCGGGTGTCACAGACATCGTCAGAGACAGCTTTGATGACCACGATGATGAGTGCGCCTCCTGCAGACCGTGGTGCACTCGGTGCGCACAGGTGGCGTAGATGGCCGCGAGAAAGACGAACTCGGTGCTCAGCCGGACGTGGTGATGTCTGCCACCCAGACCTCGTTGAGGGCCGTAATTGCTTCACGAAATCCACCTCAAGCGCGGCTCGTCCCAATGCTCGGTACACTACAGGGTGCCTTCAATTTGCGCCGCATTCCGACTCCTTTCACTTTACCCCGCCGTTTACAAAGCAATATGGCGGCCGAAAGCCAGGGCACTTCGGGCTGAGCTTCCGCAGCGCCGCGCAGCTCCGGCACTTTTCGGTACGCAACCCGCCCTCAAGCTCTGGCGACCTCGAGGGCGGATAGTGCCTGCTATTCCAGTTTCCCGACCAGAAGGCGGTCAGATCGGGTGGCGCCCGAGCCACGATCAGGCCAGGTCGAAGCGGTCCAGGTTCATCACCTTGTTCCATGCCGCTAAGAAGTCGTGCAGGAACTTCTCATGGGAATCCTCACAGGCGTAGACCTCTGCGACGGCGCGAAGCTGGGAGTTCGAGCCGAAGATGAGGTCCACACGCGTGCCGGTCCATTTGAGTTCGCCGCTGGTGCGATCGCGCCCCTCGAAAACTTCCGCGTCCTCCGATGTTGCCGTCCACTCCGTTCCCATGTCCATCAGGTTCACGAAGAAGTCGTTGGTCAGCGTCTCGGAGCGCTCGGTGAACACGCCGTGCGGGGACTGCCCGAAATTGGCGCCAAGGACACGCAGCCCGCCAACAAGAACGGTCATCTCGGGGGCGGTCAGCGTCAGCAACTGCGCGCGATCGACCAGCAGTTCCTCCGCCGATACGGCGTAATCGTCCTTGAGATAGTTGCGGAACCCGTCCGCGACCGGCTCAAGCACGTCGAATGCCTCCACGTCGGTCTGCTCCGGCGAAGCATCGGTACGTCCCGGTGTGAAGGGGACGGTAAGCTCGTGACCGGCGTTCCTCGCGGCCTGCTCGACACCTGCGCATCCGGCCAATACGATCAGGTCGGCGAGTGACACCTGCTTGCCGCCCGACTGCGAGCTGTTGAACTCCTCCTGAATGCCTTCAAGAGTCTCCAGCACAGTCTGCAGTTGCTCGGGTTGGTTCACTTCCCAGCCCCTCTGTGGCGCAAGACGAATGCGAGCACCGTTCGCGCCGCCGCGCTTGTCGGAGCCGCGGAACGTGGAAGCCGACGCCCAGGCGGTCGAGACCAGTTGGGAGACGGACAGGCCGGCCGAGAGAACCCTGGACTTGAGAGCGGCGATGTCCTGATCGTCGATCAGTTCATGATCCACCTCAGGGACGGGGTCCTGCCAGATGAGTTCTTCGTCAGGCACCTCCGGGCCGAGGTAGCGCGAGCGAGGGCCCATGTCGCGGTGGGTCAGCTTGAACCATGCCCGTGCGAAGGCATCCGCGAACTCCTCGGGGTTTTCCAGGTAGCGCCGCGAGATCGGCTCGTAGATGGAGTCGAAGCGCAGCGACAGATCAGCCGTGGTCATCATCGGACGGTGCTTCTTCGACGGATCGTGCGCATCAACGATCATGTCCTCTTCGTCCACGTCCTTGGCCAGCCACTGGTGCGCCCCGGCCGGGCTCTTGATCAGCTCCCACTCGTACTTGAACAGCACTTTGAGGTAGCCCGAGTCCCATTGGGTCGGCTTCGGCTTCCAGGCGCCCTCGATACCGCTGCTGATCGTGTCGCCCGCCTTGCCGCTGCCGAAGCTGCTCTTCCAGCCCAGCCCCTGCTCCTCGATGGGAGCGGCCTCAGGCTCCGGGCCGACGTGGGAGGGATCGCCCGCCCCGTGGCACTTGCCGAAGGTGTGTCCGCCCGCGATCAGCGCCACGGTCTCCTCGTCGTTCATGGCCATGCGCGCGAAGGTCTCGCGCACGTCATGGCCGGAGGCGACCGGATCCGGGTTGCCATCCGGGCCTTCGGGATTCACGTAGATCAGGCCCATCTGAACCGCGGCGAGCGGGTTCTCAAGATCCCTGTCACCGGAGTAGCGTTCGTCGCCGAGCCACTCGGTCTCACTTCCCCAATAGATGTCCTGTTCCGGCTCCCAGACGTCCTCGCGCCCACCGGCAAAACCAAACGTATTGAAGCCCATCGACTCCAACGCGCAGTTGCCGGCGAGGATCATGAGATCGGCCCACGAGATCTTCCTGCCGTACTTCTGCTTGATCGGCCAGAGCAGGCGGCGCGCCTTGTCGAGGTTGATATTGTCGGGCCAACTGTTGAGGGGCGCGAGGCGCTGGCTGCCGCTGCCCGCACCTCCGCGGCCGTCGCCCATTCGGTAGGTGCCTGCGCTGTGCCAGGCCATCCGGATCATGAGTCCCCCGTAGTGACCGTAGTCGGCCGGCCACCATTCCTGGGAGTCCGTCATCAGCGCATGGAGATCTTCCTTCACCGCAGCAAGGTCGAGTGTGTTGAACTCCTCAGCGTAGTCGAAGCACTCTCCCATCGGGTTGGACAGGGCCGAGTGCTGGTGCAGAATGCCGAGGTTCAACTGATTCGGCCACCAGTCCCGGTTCGACGTGCCACTTCCGGATACGGGATTACTCGATCGGCCGGTTACTGGGCACTTCCTGCCTTCGCTCATACTTGACCACCTCTCCTGGCGGATTTTATGATCTGACAGCTGTGCCACTGATAGTTTCAGTGCTGGTCTTCGCCGTTGTCCTCGGCTACCATTGCCCTAATCCCCATCCTCACAGCCTTCACCAGTATCTGCAGAATGATCTTTCTTCTCATCTCAGGCCCCATCCGCTCTATGTGGTTCTGGTTGAATGGCACCTGTTCACCCTGCTTCGCCTCAACTCTCTGAGTCTCCTCCGACACCACGGGCTCAACTGCTGGCATAACTGACCGCCCGCATTCTTCGGACCATTTAGAGTTAGCCCGAATCACTCATGCCCGTAGGGCGATAGGAGCGGCAGGAGCGTCGAAATGGGGTGTGAGCACACCATAGCTCCATTTCGGGAGGCTCCTGCCGTGATTACACAATGCGCCGCGCAAGCTGCTTTCACCTTCCGCCAGGACAAAGAAATCCACACTGATTTTGGGGCCGGTCGAATCAGCTCCGACGCCGGTCTTCTGCCGCTGCGCGAGTTCGACCACCGGATCGGCTTCAGCGCGGGCATCGCCGGATGCCTTCATGACAACCGCAACCCCACGCAGATCACCCACAGCCTCCCGATGC
>PXBW01000336.1 GCA_003566775.1 candidate division WS1 bacterium | reverse complement strand
TGGGGGCGAACGTGTTCGCCCCCGCCGCGGGCTGTGCTGGATCGCCGTGGGGCTTGCGCTCCTGCTGCTGGTCACCTGCGCGATCGGCCTGCGCGCACAGGTGCTGGCTGGACGGGGCGAGGCAGAGATCGCCCGTGGGCGCTTACAGATGGCGCGAGGGTGGCTTCGTCAGGCTTCAGAAGCTGATCCGCTGAACGCCGCGATTCTTCACCGCCTGGCGCAGGCGACCGCCGCCGCGGGACCGGGGGGGATGCAACTGGCCGTTGAGAAGCGGCTGCGCATCGCCGAGCTTAACCCGCTGGATGCCGGCAACTACCTCGCGCTGGCGGAGCTCTACGAGCGGCTTGGTGACGAGGCATCGGCGGTGAATGCCGCGAAGAGGGCGATAGAAGTCCAGCCGGTCTATCTGCGCGCCTATGTTGTGCTGGCACAGTTGTATGAGCAGATGGAGCGAGAAGATGCTGCGATGGAGACGTGGCGCGCTCTCAATGACCTGTATGAGTCGCCTGTCGGCCTCCACCAGCCGCTGGACGAGGTGACCGATTATTCGTGGGCTTACGCGTGGCTCGCGCTGGGGCGGGAGGCGGAGGCGCTGGGCAATCTGCAGGCTGCGGAGAGGTATTTCCGGCAATCGGCGGAGCAGACCGGCGAGTTCGCGCGCGTTCACCGGTCGCGTGAGGAAACACTGAGGGAGATCGGGACCTGGGATGAGGTCAGGGTAAGAGAGGCCGAGCGTCTGCGCGATCGAGCAGAGCGGGCGCTGCGGCGGATAGAGAGTGGTGATGAGTCGTGAGAATCTCGGTGATCCATGGACCGAACCTGAACCTGCTGGGCGTCCGCGAGCCGGACGTTTACGGCAGAGTCACGCTCGCGGAGATAGATCGCAGGATCGATGAGCTTGCCGCAGAACTCGGTGTGGAAGTCACATGCGTGCAGCACAACTGCGAGGGCGCGATCATCGATGCCATCCAGCAAGCTGGGTGTAACGCCGACGGCATCGTAATCAACCCCGCGGGCTACACGCACACCTCTGTGGCGATTCATGACGCACTCAAGGCGGTGGTGATCCCTGCGATCGAGGTACACCTGAGCAACATCCTCGCACGTGAGGAGTGGCGGCATCGGTCGATGACCGCACTGGCCTGCGAGGGTGTCATTGGTGGGTTGGGCGTGGATAGTTATCTGCTTGCACTCAGGGGCATTGTAGCGCTTGGCGAGGCGGGGTCATGAGCCAATACGGCGAAAGGATCGCGCGATTTCGCGACTGGATGGAGGCCGAAGACCTCGGAGCGATGCTGATCTCCTCGGAGGCAAATCTGCGCTGGCTCACCAACTACTCGGGCGAGGGCCTGCTGGTCATCGATGCCGAGGGGCTACTGATATGCACCGACAGTCGCTACGCAGCACAGGCGGTGGAGGAGACTCAGGAGGTCGAGGTTACCGCCGACGGCGCTCATCTGCAGCAGGCGATGGATCGACTGAATGAGTGTGGCGCCGCGCGCGTGGGCTTTGAGCGGGCGCACCTCAGCTATGCGAGCTATGAGAAGCTGCTCGGGACAGTTGAAGATTCGAAGCTTGTTCCCTGTGCGGATGAGATCAGGCACATGCGGATGGTGAAGGACAGCGATGAGATCGACCGGATACGCCGGGCCGCCGGCATTGCAGACGATGCCTTCAGGCACTGGCGCGAGGCTCTGACGCCCGGGGTCGTCGAGCGCGAGGCGGCGCTCGAGTTGCACCGGCTGATGGTGCTCGCCGGCGCGGATAGGCCCTCGTTCGACATTATCGTGGCCTCAGGACCGAATGGAGCGAAGCCGCACGCGCGACCGGGCTCACGGGAGATCTGCGCCGGAGAGCCTGTCGTCGTGGACTGGGGCGCGGCCGTTGATGGATATTGCTCAGACTGCACGCGCACGATCATACTCGGTGAGCCGCACAGGCGATCGCGCGAACTCTGGCAGACGGTACGCGAGGCCCAGATCACGGCGCTTGAGGGACTGAGCGCGGGAATGGAATGCCGGGAGGTCGATGCCCTCGCGCGAGACCTGCTGCGCGACCGCGGGTGGGAGAGCGAGTTCGGTCACGGCCTGGGACATGGGGTTGGTCTGCAGGTGCACGAGGCTCCTGCAGTGAGTCAGAAGAGCGAGGATGAGTTGGCCCCGGGAATGATCATTACGATCGAGCCGGGAGTCTATATTGATGGCTGGGGAGGCGTCCGGCTCGAAGAGCTTGTACTGGTGACCGAAGAGGGTGCGTCGGCCCTGACCAACGCCCCTTACGACCTTTGACTTTTCGCGAGGTATTTTGTATTGTGACCTTCGCCCCTGCGGGGCGCAGAAACTCCGACTTATGTGTCTCCGGGGGCCGTAAAGGAGGCGGGCGAAGATGGTTACACCCAACGATTTCAGGCCGGGATTGACGATCGAGCTTGACGGTCGAGTGCTGCAGGTGCTGAGCGCCGATCATCACAAGCAGGGGCGCGGCGATGCGATTGTTCGCACAAAGCTCAAGGATCTCAGGACCGGTGACACATTTCAGAAGACATTCCGCTCCAACGAGAGCATAGAGACGGCTCACGTGGAGAGGCGCGACTTCCAGTACCTCTACACCACCGGCGATACATACGTCTTCATGGACATGGAGACGTACGAGCAGCGGGAACTCGATCGCGAGACCCTCGGCGAGAACGTCAGGTGGCTCAAGGAGGGAGAGACGGTCCAGTTCGCGCTTTATGAGGGCACGATAGTTGACATCGAGGTGGGGAATACGGTCGATCGCAGGGTGGAGCAGACCGATCCGGGGTTGCGCGGGGACACTGCTCAGGGCGGCGACAAACCGGCCACAATAGAGGGCGGTGCAGTTGTGAGGGTGCCCCTGTTCGTGCAGATCGGTGACATGATCCGGGTCGACACAAGGAGCGGTGAGTACGTCAGCCGGGTGGACAGCTAAGCCGGGCGTCGGAAGGGACGAAAGATGCCGATCGACCGAGAAGCGGTTCAAAAAGTGATCGACCTGCTGAGCGAATCGAGTGCCGGAGAACTCGAGATCGAAGACGGTGAGAGCACGATTCGCGTGGTCAGGGGAGCGGGGACCGTTGCTCCAGCCCAACCGGAGCCGGTCGAGGCCGAGGACACGGGGGTCATCACTGAGGCTCCCGTCTCAGTTGAACCCGACCCAGGCGCCACAGAGCCCGAGCAGCAACTGGAATATGTCACCGCGGGGTTGGTCGGACTGTTTCACCGCGGCAGGCAGCCCGACGAGGAGCCGATCGTCGAGGAGGGTGACGAAGTAGCGGCAGGGCAGGTTGTGGCGACTATCGAAGCGCTTCGGAACGTCACCGATGTCGTCGCGTCCTGCGACGGAACTGTCGAGGAGTTTCTGGTCGCCGATGGCGCGCCCGTTCAGTACGGCGACCGTCTGTTCTCCATCAGACCTCAGGAGGAGTGAAGATGGGAGCAAGTAGCAGAGCGGCAGGCGGATTCGCGCTGGTGGAGATAATGCTTGTCATTGCTATCATCGCACTGATAGCCGCGGGATACTACGGGCTCTCCGGCAGGGACGGAGTCGAGGAGGAGGGAGCGCAGACCACGCCGGGCCGCGCCATGGAGGCGGCCCGGAGCGCCGAGTGCGCCTCGAATCTCAACCAACTGCGCATGATGATCCAGATGCATGTGACGGAGCATGGGGAGTACCCCCGTGAGTTCAGGCCGGGCGATCAGGGTACGATCGGACGTTGCCCGGTGAGTAACGAAGCCTATCGGTACGATCCTCAGACCGGCAGGATTGCCTGCACCACGCCGGGGCATTGAGGCTTTCGGCTGAGCGCGGAGTGGGCGTGCGCCGCAGCGCAGCACACGCCGTGCCGCTATGAATCATAAGGCTGTAGCTAACGGAGTCGGCATATGTTTGACAAGATACTGGTGGCCAACCGCGGGGAGATAGCCTGCCGCATCATCGAGGGCTGTCGAGAACTCGGGATCGCGACGGTCGCAGTCTACTCAGAGGCGGATCGCGACGGCCTGCATGTGCGCATGGCCGACGAGGCGATCTGCATCGGCGCTGCGCCGAACACCTCGAGCTATCTCAACGCGGCGAATATCCTCAGCGCGGCGGTTATAACGGGGGCGGACGCGATTCATCCCGGCTACGGGAATCTCTCGGAGGACAGGAACTTCGCCGAGGCGGTGGAGGGATGCAAGATCACCTTCATCGGCCCGTCCGCGGATGCCATCGCGCGCGTTGGTGACAAGGCCGCCGCTCGCAAGACGATGCGGGATGCAGGTGTACCTGTGGTTCCGGGCAGTGAGAGCAGTATCAAGGATGCCGACGAGGCGCGGGACATAGCGCGTGACCTCAACTACCCGGTGATGGTGAAGGCGGCGGGCGGAGGTGGCGGCCGAGGCATCCGCATCATCCACAATGACGATCAGATGCGCGAGGTTGTCAGCCAGGCAGCTTCGGAGGCAAAGAGCGCCTTTGGCAACGGCGAGCTTTATGTAGAGAAGTACATGGAGGACCTGCGTCACGTCGAGGTGCAGATACTCGCGGATAAGCACGGCAACTGTGTGCACCTGGGTGAGCGGGAGTGCTCCATTCAGCATCGTCATCAGAAACTGCTGGAAGAGGCACCATGCTCCGCGGTGAGCAGTTCGCTCAGGCGTCGGATGGGCGAGGCGGCGGTCCGCGCGGCGGAGGCCGCCGAATACACCAACGCGGGCACAGTAGAGTTTCTGCTTGACCAGCGGGGACGCTTTTACTTCATCGAGATGAACGCTCGTGTGCAGGTCGAGCACCCTGTTACTGAGATGCTGACAGGAATCGACATCGTGCGCGAGCAGATCAGAATCGCTGCCGGACGCAAGCTGCGGCACGAACAGGGCGGCATCTGGTTCAACGGACATGCGATCGAGTGCCGAATTCTCGCCGCCGACGGCGAGAAAGGCTTCATGCCGTCCCCGGGCACCATCAGTCGCTGGGAATTCCCCAGCGGTCCGGGTATTCGCGTGGATAGCGGCGTGGCGGCAGGCTCGGTGGTGTCCACTCACTATGATCCGATGATCGCGAAGGTGATCTGCTGGGACGAGGACCGCCCGTCCGCGATCGAGCGGATGCGAGCCACCCTGCGCGGAGCCCGCATCGAGGGGATAAAGACCACGATCCCCTATCACCTGAGAATTCTCGGAAACGCGTACTTCCGCAGCGGTGATGTGACAACTCAGTTCATCCAACGACGCCTGCCGATCCCCCAGGGAGGTAGCCTGTGATGGTAGAAAATCCCGGAAGCGATTTCTGGCGATGCACGGTCGGTAGCATATTCGGACTTGCCCTGGCCGTAATCTGGGTATTGCTGGGCTTCGGTCCGTTCGTACTTGCCGTGGCCCTCAGCATTCTCGGTGGTATCGGTGGCTGGCTGTTCGGGCGCATATTCGCCTGATGGGGTGTTGTCGTGCCTGAAGGTGCACGTAGAAGAGGACGCGAGCTGGCGCTGGCGATCCTGTTTCAAGCAGACCTTGCCGATCTTGGGCCGGGTGAAGCGGTACAACGTCTCGGTAGGACCATGGACGCTCTCGTCGGGATCTGGGAAATGCCGGGCGATGAGCGGCGCAGGCTGCGTCCTGAGATAGAGCAGTTCGCGGTCAAACTGATCGAGGCTTACTTCTCCCGGGCGGATGAGATCGATCAACGTATCGAGCGACTGGCGGAGGACTGGACGCTGGAGCGGATGCCGGCGGCCGACCGCAACGTCCTGCGAGTCGCCGCCGCCGAGCTTCTGGGCGTGTCTGAGACGCCCGTAAGCGTGGTATTTAACGAAGCGGTGGAGATGGCGAAGACATACGGCACCCCCGCCTCGGGGAAATTCGTCAACGGGGTGCTTGCGACCCTCGCCCGTGAAGAGGGCAGGGTGTCGGAGAAAACGTGAGCAGGGTGAGTGACGGGCCGACGAGAGGACAGATGGCACTGTCCGTCTCGGAGCTTACCGCGTACGTCAGGCGCCTGATCGAGCGTGACGAGTTTCTCTCACAGGTCTCGGTGCGTGGAGAGCTCTCGAACTTCACCCGCCATCGCTCCGGCCACCTCTACTTTTCGCTCAAAGATGAAAGCACCCAGCTCCGCTGCGTCTGCTTCCGCGGTGACGCCGCGCAGTTGAGCTTCGTCGCTGATAGCGGACAGAGGGTCATCGCCCACGGGAATATTACGGTCTATGAGCCGCGGGGCGAGTACCAGCTCATCGTGCGCTCGATGCTTCCTGACGGAGCGGGCGAACTGGCCGAGGCGATTGCGAAGCTGCGCGCGAAGCTCGAGGCGGAAGGGCTCTTCGATCCGTCACGCAAGCGGGGATTGCCGCGCTTCCCGCGCACAATTGCTCTGGTGACCTCATCCACGGGAGCGGCGGTGCGAGACCTTGTGAGCGTGATCTCAAGGCGCTGGCCCCCTGCGGAGCTGGTGGTAGTGCCGACGTCTGTGCAGGGCGAGGAGGCCCCTGCGGGCATCGTTCGCTCGCTCAATCGCGCGTCTGCGGTCTGTGATGCAGACCTGGTGATCCTCGGACGCGGCGGCGGATCGCTCGAAGACCTCATGGCCTTCTTTGACGAGGAGGTTGTGCGGGCGGTATTCGCCTGTCCGGTTCCGGTTATCAGCGCCGTGGGGCATGAGACGGACACCTCGCTTTGCGACGAAGTTGCCGACCTCCGCGCCCCTACGCCATCGGCGGCGGGAGAGCTTGCGGTGCCTGATCTGCGCGAGGTCGTTGCGACCATAGCTCGTCTTGGAGAGAGGGCCCTCGGCGGCCTCGGGGGCGCTCTCAGCAGGGGGCGGACACGGTTCGACGCGCTGTCTGAGCGGTCTGTCATGATGCGCCCTCGAGCGATTGTCGAGACGCGGTGGCAGCGCCTCGATGACGCCACCGCGCGGGCCACCCGGGCGGTGGAGCTTCAGGTCGAGCGGCTCGATGCACGACTCGCTCGGCCCGAGATCACGTTGCGGGCACGCGACCCGAGGTTGCGACGGCGACTGCTGGCGCTGGACGAGCGTCGCACACGCGTCACGACTGCAGCGATTCGTGCCCGAACCGCGCTCGGCCGTGGGATTGAGCGGCGAAGAGACAGGTGGGAACTCGTGGGGAGAAGGCTTACCCCGCGGATGGCCGGAATCGAGCCCCGCGCCCGCCACCTGATGGAACTGGGCAGGGGCGCGCTGGGTGCGCTCCAGCGACGGATCGACCGCTTTGAAGCACGGATCGGCACCGCAGGCGCTTCCCTGCGCGCAATGGATCCAACGAACGTGATAGAACGCGGCTACGCGCTTGTCTGGCGGGAGAGAGATCAGCGGCTCATCCGCAGTGCGGAACAGGTGGCACATGGTGATGAACTGCAGATATCGGTCTCGGATGGCGAGATAGCCGCGCGCGTAACACAGGACCCTGGAAGAGGCGGCGGAGCATGATGACAGAGAAACAGGAGATCGAGCAGTTGAGCTTCGAAGAGGCGCTGGAGGAGCTTGAGCGCATCGTCGATGAACTCGAGAGTGGCGAAATCGACCTCGAGGAGATGCTGGATCGCTTCGAGCGGGCCATGCAGCTTCGGGAGTACTGCGCCCGTCTTCTCACAGAGGCGGAGACGAAAGTAGAGCAACTCGTTAACGAACGGGGCGAGACCGAGCCCTTCTCGACCGGTGATAATGATGCAGATAAAGCTTGAAGAGATCAACGGGCCCGATGACCTTAATGACCTGACTGTCGCCCAGATGGAGGCGCTGGCCGAACAGATCCGCGAGCGAATCATCTCGACCGTGTCAGAGACGGGAGGACATCTCGCGTCTAACCTCGGCGTGGTGGAGCTAACCCTCGCCCTGCACCGTGTGCTCGACAGTCCGACCGATCGGATCATCTGGGACGTCAGCCATCAGTGTTACACGCATAAGCTGCTGACCGGGCGGCAGCCGGAGTTCGATCAACTGCGGCAGTACCGGGGCATCTCGGGCTTCACGAAGCGCTCCGAGAGCGACCACGATCCCTTCGGCGCCGGTCACGGTTCGACATCGATCTCGGCGGCGCTGGGCTTCGCGAAGGCTCGCGATCTGCGCCGGAGCAATGAGCGCATCGTGGCGGTCATCGGCGACGGTGCTTTGACCGGCGGCCTCGCCTTCGAGGGCCTCAACGCCGCTGGGCATCTGGGCGCGGACATGACGGTGGTGCTTAATGACAATGAGATGAGCATCGCGCGCAATGTTGGGGCGCTGTCATCGCATCTCGCGATGCTTCGCGCGAACGTGACTCCGACGATGCGCCGGGCGCGTGAGGACTTCACCCGCATGGTTGAGCGCCTGCCGATGGGGCAATCTATGGTACTGGCCATGGACCGCTTTCGCGATGGTGTCAAGGGGATGGTCATCCCCGGGATGCTCTTCGAGTACCTCGGCTTCACCTACCTGGGCCCGATCGATGGTCACGACATCGGGGAGCTTCTCGACATTCTGAGACAGTCCGTGCGGCTTCCCGGGCCCGTGCTGGTGCATGCGACTACTCAGAAGGGCAGGGGTTATCGCCCCGCCGAGGAGGACCCACGCAACTTTCACAGCGCCTCGCCCTTCGACGTGAAGACCGGACAGTCGAAGTCGAAGCGCAAGAACCCGACATACAGCGCGATCTTTGGAGACGCGCTGTGCGAGGCGGCAACGGAAGATGAGCGTATTGTCGCGATCACGGCTGCGATGCTCGACGGGACCGGTGTGGAGTGCTTCAATCGCCGCTATCCCACGCGCACCTTCGATGTGGGACTGGCGGAGGAGCATGCCGTGACCTTCGCCGCCGGACTGGCCGCCGCAGGTATGAAGCCCGTGGTCGCGGTGTACTCCACCTTCCTCCAACGCTCCTACGATCAGATAATGCATGACGTGTGTCTGCAGGATCTGCCGGTGGTCTTCGCGCTGGACCGCGGCGGGTTGGTCGGAGATGACGGCCCGACGCATCACGGCGTCTTCGACATCTCCTACATGCGCGAGATTCCGGGCATTGTCGCAATGGCACCGCGCGATGAGGGCGAACTGAGGGACATGCTCGTCACGGCTCTGTCCCTCGAGGGCCCCGCGAGTCTGCGCTATCCTCGCGGTGAGGGTGAGGGCGTCGATCTTGAGCGCGAGCCGGAGGTGCTTCCGGTCGGGAAGGCTGAGGTGATGCGCGAGGGCGACGATCTGACGATCATCGCGGTCGGCACGATGGCCCATCGCGCGATGGAGGCGGCGGAGAAGCTCGCCGAGGAGGGAATCGAGGCCTCGGTGGTCAATGCTCGCTTTGTCAAGCCGATAGATGAGGAACTCTTCCGGTCCCTGGCCGAGAAGACCGGCGCCCTCGTCACAGTCGAGGAAGGCACACTGATGGGTGGCTTCGGCGCTGCGGTGGCGGAGATGCTGGTCGATGCAGGTATCACGGAGGTCGGCCTGCGCCGGATCGGGATCAGCGATGAGTTCGTGTCCGCCGGTGATATGCAGACTCTGCTTGAACAGTATGATCTGACCCCCGACGGAATCACGCGGGCCGCGAAGGAGTTGCTTGCTCGAGAGGATATCTGAGCGTCACAGCACCGGTGAGCGGCGCAACGGACGATCTGATGAGTGCCGCCAATCCCGGACTTTTCAGGGAGTGTTCAGAGAATGTCAGTGAAGAGAATGAGGCGTTGGGGCATTTCGTTGATCGCAGTGATGATCGCGGCGATGGTGTCTCAGTGCGCGTGGGCCCAGGAGGACGAGGCGGGGCTGGAGCAGTTTAACGCAGCAGTGGAACACTACGAGGCCGGCGAACTCGAGCAGGCGCGAGAGGGCTTTCTCGCGGCACTGGAGCAAAGGCCCGATGATCCCACGGTTCTCGTCTGGCTCGGCTCAATCTCACTTCAGCTTGGTGAGACTGAGGAGGCGATTGAGCAGTTGGAGCGGGCTGTGGAGTTGGACCCCGAATACGCGGTGAGTTACAACAATCTTGGCAACGCGCATCTCGCGTTGAACGACCTCGAGGCTGCAGAGGAAAGCTACCTTGCGGCAATCGAGCGGGATCCGAACTACTTCGACGCGCACTTCAATCTCGCGAATCTGCACGCGCGACGGGAGGATTACCAGCAGGCGTTCGAGGCTTACGAACGGGCGCTGGAGATCACCCCGCAGGACTTCGAGGCTCGTGTCTCCTTCGGTCACGCACTGCGCAAGGCCGCGGAGACTGAGAGGGCGATTGAGCAGTTCGAGGCCGCGCGGCAGATCAACCCGCAGGCGTCCGATGTGCTGACGGTCCTGGGGACGCTCTACATTCAGTCCGGTGAGATCGAGCAGGCGACCGAGGCGTACCAGGCGGCCATCGAGGTAGACCCGGAGATCGTCGAGGCGCATGTGGGCCTGGGCCTGGCGCTGCACAACGCCGAGCGTTACGAGGAAGCAATCGAGCACTGGCAGACTGCGGCGGAACTCGATGAGAGCAGCTTCGCGGCCCGCTACAATCTCGGCCTGGCATACGCGGCGATGAATGACTACGCGGCGGCTGCACAGGCGTATGAGACCGCTCTGGCACTCAAGTCTGATGACGCGAATACGCTCAATAATCTCGGATGGGCTCTCTACGAACAGAACAGGGCCTCTGAGGCGGCGTCACGCTTCCGTGAGGCGATAGCTGCGAATCCTGACCTTCAGGTTGCGCATCTGAACCTTGCGCTGGCGCTGGAGAAGGGGGGACAGACCGAGGAGGCTCTCGCACAGTGGCAGGATGCGGCGACGCGCTTCCCGGAATCGGCGGCCGCTCACTGCGGCCTGGCCAACCTTCACTACGCACAGGGAAGGTACGAGGAGGCGCTGCCTGCCTATCTGCGCACCCTCGAGCTTCAGGACGACAATCTCGAGGCACACAACAACGCGGGACTGATCTACCTCAATGACGGAGAACTCGAACAGGCCGTGGAGCACTTCGAAGCCGCACTTGAGATTGATCCCAGCTACGTTTACGCGCTGAATAATATTGGTGTCGCACTGGAAAAGCAGGGCGACCTTGAAGGCGCGCTGGACAACTACCGCAGAGCCCTTGAGGCTCAGCCCGACTACGAGCCGGCGCAGAAGAATCACGATCGGCTCGAACGCAGGATGGACGGCGCGGTGACCGGTTAGACGGAACGCACTCCGCGAAGGAGCGATGATGGGAAGGCCGATCGACAGAGTCGGCATCGTGACCGCGCTACATAAGCCGCGCGCCCGTGAGGCGACGCGGCGTGCCGTTGCGATGCTGCGACAGGCGGGAGCCGAGGTGATCGTGGCCGCTGAACTCGCGGAGGCGTGTGATCTGGACTGCGAGCAATGCGATGATCTCGCCAGTGCCGGTTCCGACCTTGTGATGGTGATGGGAGGGGACGGGACCTTCCTCGCTGCTGCGAGACTCGTCGCACCGGTGGGCACGCCGCTGCTGGGCGTGGACCTGGGCGGTTTCGGCTTCCTCGCGGAGGAGGAGCCCTCGCGTGTGCTGGCGGAGATAGAGCGCGTGCTCGCGGGCGATTTCCGCATTGAGGAGCGGCTCATGCTCTCCGTGCGCCTCCATCGTGACGGTGAGATGCGCAGGGAGTTCATCGGTCTCAACGACGCTGTCCTCGCCACAGGCAGCTTCCGTCGCCTCGTGCGGCTGAATCTGAGAGTAAACGATGAACACGTGGCGCAGTTCGCAGCCGACGGACTTATCATATCGACGCCGACCGGATCGACCGCCTACTCGCTCTCGGCGGGTGGTCCAATCCTGGGGCCGGATGTAGAGGCCCTCCTCATCACCGCAATCTGCGCGCACACTCTCTCCACCAGGCCGCTGGTGGTCAGAGCGGATTCGATGCTTCACGTGGCTGTGGAGCCACCTCGTCAGTTTGAGGAGGACCTCGCGCTTACCGTAGATGGGCAGGAGACGGTCAAGCTGGCAGCAGGGGATTCGGTGATTGTGTCCCGCGCCAACTACCGGGCGCGCCTAGTCGATTTCGGCCTCAGAACCTTTTACGATAAGCTGCGCACGAAGCTCCGCTGGGGCGATGTGCGGTAGGAAACCGCGCGCTCGTCCGCAACGGATCGAACGGACGAGGTACAGATGCTTCGCAACCTTAGCGTTGAGAATTTCGCGCTCATAGATGAGCTCGAGGTACAACTCGGTCCGGGGTTGATCGCGCTAACCGGTGAGACTGGAGCCGGTAAGTCTATCATCGTGGATGCGCTCAACGCCGCCCTCGGTGAGCGGGTCACCTCCGAGGCTATCCGTGGGGGCGCTGACAGGGCACGAGTCGAGGCGCGCTTCGATCTCAGCGCTGCCCCCGAGGCTCGGGAGGCAGCAGAGAGAGCGGGGATTCTCCCCGCCGACGGGGAGATCGTGCTCAACAGGACGATCGCCTCCGGCCGAAGCTACTATCGCCTGAACGGCGAGGCAGCAACGATGACTTCACTGCGCGAGATCGGCGAACATCTCGCAGACATCCATGGACAGCACGAGCATCAATCGCTGCTTCACGAGCGAAGTCACCGTCGCTTCCTCGATCTCTTCGGTGGAACCGAGCACCTCGCATTACTCGAGCGCTATCGTGAGAGTTGGACAGAACTTTGTGAGGCCAGGCGGATGAGCGATCGGCTCACCACCGACGCGCGGACTCGCGCACAGCGGCTCGATCTGCTGCGCTTTCAGGTGGGGGAGATCGATGAGGCCGGGCTTGCACCCGATGAAGATGAGACGCTCGCCGCTGAGCGCCGCCGCCTGATGCACTACGAGAAGCTGCGCGACGGACTGGCCGAGGCGTGGAACGCTCTTGAGGGTGAGAGTTCAGCCGGGGCGCTCGATCAACTGCGGCGTGCCGAGCAGACCACAGGCGAACTCGCGGAGATCGATCCCGAGCTTGCGTCCGCCGCCGGTGCGCTGCTGGACGCAGTCGAGCAATCCGAGGATGCCTTGCGAACGATTCGGGATTATCTCGAGAGCATTGAAGAGGATCCGGACAGAATCGACGAGGTAGAAGCCCGACTCAACCTGATCGCGGGCCTGAAGCGAAAGTACGGTGACACGGTTCGCGACATTCTTGACTATCGCGAGCAGGCACAGGCCGAGATCGATCAACTCGAGGGCGCCGAACAGTCCTCCGAGGAGCTTCAGGCTCGTATCGGGGCTCTCGAGCAGGAGGCCGGTGAGCGGGCGGAGGCTCTCTCAGAATCGCGCCGCGAGCTTGCCGGGCGACTCGCGGCCCGCGTTGAAGAGCAGCTTCGCCCCCTAGGGATGGAGCGCGCGCGCTTCGAGGTCGGGGTCGAGGTCGATGCCGACGAGGAGGGGCTGCCCGATGGAGAGGGCCGTCGCTGGGCCGCCGACGCAGGCGGGATCGACCGGATACGCTTTATGTTCTGTGCGAACCCCGGCGAGGCGCTAAGGCCGCTCTCGCAGGTGGCCTCCGGTGGCGAGCTCTCTCGCGTCATGCTGATCTTCAAGTCGATCTGCGCCGCCGGGAATCAGGTCCCGACTATCGTCTTCGACGAGATCGATGCCAACATCGGCGGCCGCACCGCACTGGCGATCGCGGAGAAGCTTGTGGCGGTCTCCGCCCACGCTCAGGTGCTAACCATCACGCACCTGCCACAGATCGCCTGTCACGCGGACACGCATCTGTCGGTTGACAAGTCCGTCCAGGGCGACCGCACCTTCGTCACCGTGCGCGAGCTTACCGAAGACGAGCGCGTCGCGGAGATCGCGCGCATGATGGGTGAGAGTGAGACCACGCAGGCGGCGCGCAGGCACGCTACAGAGATGTTGCGCGCGGCTGAGCGCACGCGCGCACGAGTAAGAGACGGCCTGCGCGAGCCGACTCGCACGGGCTGAGAAGGGATTATCAATGCCGAGAGTTGTCATAGATGCTGAGATCTGCAAGGGCTGCGTGCTCTGCGTCGAGTTCTGTCCGCGAGACGCGCTCGAAATGAGCGATGCGACGAACTCGCGTGGGCATCACCCGGCGGTGTTGCGCGACGATGAGAAGTGCACCGGCTGCGCCGTATGCGCGCTGGTTTGCCCAGGTGTGTGCATCGAGGTGTACCGATGAGTGAAACAGCGGACACGCGCAAGAGCGTCTTCATCAGCGGCAATGAGGCGACGGCCGAGGGCGGCATCGCCGGGGGCTGCCGACACTTCTTCGGATACCCCATCACGCCGCAGAATGAGATCCCCGAGTACATGTCCGAGCATCTCCCGGAGATCGGCGGTGTCTATCTTCAGGCCGAATCCGAGGTCGCGGCGATCAACATGGTTTACGGCGCAGCCGCCGCGGGCGCGCGAGTCATGACCACCTCATCCTCGCCCGGCATCGCTCTGATGCAGGAGGGACTCTCTTACATGCTCGGCTCGGAGCTTCCCGCTGTTTTCGTCAACATGGTAAGAGGCGGCCCCGGGCTCGGCAACATCGCGGCCGCACAGTCCGACTACTGGCTCGCCACCCGAGGCGCCGGACACGGCGATGGGCGATGCATTACCCTGACCCCTTACTCCGTGCAGGAACTGCATGACTTCACCGCGGGAGCGTTCGAAATCGCCGATCGTTATCAGAACATCGTTATGGTACTCGCCGACGCAATTCTCGCCACCATGATGGAGCCCTGTGAGCTGATTCCGAGGCGGGATCTTCCACTACCCGATCGCCCTTACGCGGTTGGGCCTCACGACCGCTCCGAGCGCGAGCGCAACATCATCAACTCTCTTTGGATCGACTTCGATGTGATGGAGGCCGTGAACCTGCGCATTGAGGAGCGCTATACCCGCGCCGGCGAGGAGATTACCGACTGGGAGGAGTTCGGCTCCGATGATCCCCAGATCATGCTCTGCGCCTACGGTATATCCGCGCGGATCTGTGAGAGCGTGGTGATGCGCGCGGACGAGGCCGGGGTGCGATTGAGGCTGATTCGACCGAGGACAGTCTTTCCCTTCCCCACTGAGCCAATCCGCAGGTGGGCTGAAAGAGTCGATGCCACACTCGTTGTCGAGCTTTCGATGGGGCAGTTCGTCGAGGACGTGCGGCTCGCGGTCGAAGGCAGTTGTCCGGTGGAACTGCTGGCGCGCTCCGGCGGTAACATGCCCACGCCCGGCGACGTCCTCCAGAAGGTGCGTGAGGTCGCCAGGCATGTCGGCGTTGCGGCGAAGTAAGCGCAGACGCAGGAAGGCTTGAATCGCTATGGCTGAAGAGAAGCTGATCAATCGCTATCCGGACGCGCTGACCGACGTGGAGATGCGTTACTGCCCGGGGTGCACGCACGGCACAGCACATCGTCTGGTCGCAGAGGTGATCGATGAACTGGGTGTGCGCGACCGCACAGTCACCATCGCCACCGTAGGCTGCTCGGTCTTCGCGTACGAGTATTTCGACACTGACGCGGTGCAGGCGGCACATGGTCGTGGCCCCGCTGTTGCAACCGGCATAAAGCGTGTGCATCCCGACTCTGTTGTCTTCACCTACCAGGGTGATGGCGACCTCGCGTCGATCGGAATGGGTGAGATCGTGCACGCCGCGGCGCGCGGTGAAAACTTCACCGTCATCTTCATCAACAACGCGGTATTCGGTATGACACAGGGGCAGATGGCGCCCACAACTCTGATGGGGCAGAAGACCACCACCTCACCGCGGGGTCGCACCGCCGAAGAGGCGGGCTGGCCGATCCGCGTCTGTGAGTTGCTCGATACACTCGAGGGTCCGGCCTTCATCGCCCGGGAGGCGCTAAGCACGCCTCAGCGCATACGAAGCGCAAAGCGATCGATCAAGCGCGCTTTCGAGACGCAACTCGCGGGCCGTGGCTTCTCGCTGGTAGAGTTGCTCAGCTCATGCTGGACCTGGTGGGATATGGAGCCCGTTGAGGCGATCTATCACATCGAGAACACGATGACTGAGCATTTCCCGCTGCGAATCTTCCGTGATTGTCTGACGGGCCAGTCGGAGGAGGTCGATTCCAATGCGTGAAGAGCTTTTCATGGCCGGGATCGGCGGTCAGGGGGTCAATCTCGCGGGTCAGTTCATAGGCCGCGCCGGGATGGATGCGGGACTCAACGTGTCGTGGGTGCCGATATACAGTCCCGAAGTACGCGGCGGAAGCTCCACCTGCACCATCGTGCTCACCGATAGACGTGTCGCCAGCCCGACCTCCGAACATCCGACCTCCATGGTCCTGATGGATCCCACCGCGGCCCGGCGCTTCGCGGCGAATCTCACCACCGGCGGACTGCTGGTGATCAACAGTTCGCTCATAGAGGAGACACCGAAGGTTGATGACTGCCGTCTCCTGAAGGTGCCCGCCAATGATATCGCGGCCGAGATCGGCAACGATCGCACCGTGAACATGGCCCTGATCGGCGCATGGGCTGCGGGGACCGAGGTCCTCACCGCCGAGGACGTTGCGCGATCTCTACGGGAGATGCTTCCCGAGCGCCATCATGTGCATATGCCCGACAACGAACGGGCACTGGAGCGCGGAGCGGAGATCGCACGGGAAACGCGGTGATGATGCATTTCCCCTCGGGGAACACGCGCCATCCATGACCCTGCAGAAGGAGCCCCGATATGCTCGGCAATATTGATGAGTTCGCCGATGAAGCCCGTGAACAATTGGAAGCGATCCACGCCGATCGCGAGAAGGCCTACACCACCTCGCGCGAAGTTGTGCAGGCTGCGTCCGCGACGATCAAGGCGGTCCATCGCGAGGAGTTCGAGGAGGCCCGACAGCACGTTGAGCGCACGAAGAGCCTCTTCACTGAGATGATGGACGCGGTTCAGGCAAGCCCTGAGATCGGCTACGGTGGTTTCGTCGGGGACGCCGCGCGCGAGTACGCCGAAGCCGCACTCGTGCTGGCGCTGATTCACGGCGATGAACTGCCCGGTCCGGCCGAGATCGAGGTCGATTCGGCAGACTGGCTCAACGGTCTCGGCGATTGCGTCGGCGAGCTTCGCCGTCACGTGCTCGATCTGATCCGGCACGATCAGGTTGATGAGGCGGAGAAGTACCTTGCGATGATGGACGAGATCTACCAGACGATTATGAGCTTCGACTACCCGCAGGCAGTGACGAAGGGTCTGCGCACTCGATCGGATCAGGCGCGCGGTGCGGTTGAGCGCACCCGTGGCGATCTGACCAACGCGCTTCGACAGTCCCGTCTCGAGGCTCGGATGCGAGAACTCGAGGCTGCGCTCGGCGAGAACTGAGAGCCGCGAAGCCGCGAGGAGCCGATGGCAACTCGTTTCTCCATTCCGTCTCGCGGAAGGGGCGCGCGTCAGCGTTCCACAGGGACTGTGAGTGGAGAAGATGGAGAGCCTGGGCGGCCTGACCTCAGTTGCGCGTGGCTGCGGCGTTATGTTATAATCCGCTCGATTGACCGAGATCGGGGAGATGGTCGAATGCCCGACTCGGTCCTTCCTGCTGCGTCATGTTTGGCGCAGCCATATGTCCATGGGAAGGAGGTGAGCTCAGATGAGCGAGCCAACCCTGTACGAAGCGGCGTACATTATCGATCCCTCACTGTCCGAAGAAGAGGTCAACGACCTCATCGCGGCGATAGAAGCCGCGGCGGAGGAAGCCGGCGCCGAAGTCGTTGCGACGCGCGACTTCAAGACGCGTCGCCTCGCCTATGAGATCAAGGGCTTCACTCACGGAAATTACAAGATGATGTATTTCCACGCCACCAGCGATGAGCAGGTGACGGAGATACGCTCCGAGATCGGTATGCGACAGCCCGTGATTCGCACGCGCGTCTTCGTCGCGAACCCCCACGCGATCATCGGAAGCCTCGAAGAGGAAGAAGCCGAGGCGGAGGAGGCGGCAGCCGAAGCGGCTGAGGCCGCGGCCGAAGACACGGATGAGGCGGCCGAGGAAGAGAGCGCTGAGGCTGCTGAGCCCGAGGATGAGGAAGCCGGGACCGAAGCTGAAGACACGGCTGATGAGGAAGAGATCGAGGAGACAGTTGAGGCGGATGAGGCACCGGAGACCCAACAGTGACACCGCCCCGGCGGTGATCAGATACCGGCGCGTCTATGCGCAGATTCGCAGCGGAGGGCTCCGGCCCTCCGCTGTGTCTTAAGTGCCCGATGCGAGTCAATTTCGGCAGGGAGGGCGAACTTAGAATGATTAACAACGTGGTGCTCGTCGGCAGGCTTGGCAACGACCCGGAGCTTACGTACACGCAGAGCGGGACCGCCCTTTGCAAGTTCCGCCTGGCGGTCAGCAGGCCACCGCGTCGCGATTCGAACGAGGACGAGACAGACTGGCTCAACATCGTCTGCTGGGAACGAACCGCGGAGAACGTAAGCCAGTACCTCGACAAGGGTGCGCTTGTCGGCATCGAGGGAAGGATTCAGTCGCGCTCGTGGGAACGCGATGATGGGAGCCGCGGCTATTCGGTCGAGATAAATGCATACCGGGTTAACTTCCTCGAGAGTCGCAAGGAGGCGGAGGCCCGCAGATCCGGACAGGGTGGCGGGCGCCCCCCGAAGCAACAGGAACCGCCCCAGCAGCAACCCGAAACCGGGTCGGACATAGACTGGGCAATGGATGAAGACGAAGACCCCTTCGGAGATCAATAGCGGCAGGTGGAGGCGGAGACTGAGATGACCCGAAGGAACAAAGTGGCGATCGGGATTGATCTCGGCGGCACCACCTTTGCCGTTGGGGTGGTCACACCCGATGGAGAGATCATCGCCCGCGAATCTTACGACACTCCCCGCTCCGAGGACGAGCCGCTGGCGCTCGCGGCGGTTGCGTCCGCGGTAGGCGGTATCATGGAGCAGGAGACGCTCAAGCCTCCGGATATCTTCGGTGTCGGCATCGGCATACCCGGCCCGGTCGATCCTGAGACCGGTATCATCAAACGGGCACCCAATCTGCCCGAACTTGACGGCGTCAACGCGGTTGAGATTCTATCCGGAGGGATGGACTTTGCGGAAGAGGGAACAAAGCCGATTCTCATCGGCAATGATGCCTTCTGCGCCACCCTCGCGGAGCTGCGCTGGGGCGCCGGACGCGATGTCGAGAATCTCGTCATGTTCACGCTCGGCACCGGGGTCGGTGGGGGCATTGCACTGGACAACGAGGTGCGGCGCGGCCCGCGGCAGATCATGGGCGAGGTCGGGCACATCATCGTCGATCCCGACGGTCGGCGCTGCGGCTGCGGCAATCACGGCTGCCTCGAAGCGATGGTCGGGCGCGACGGGATGGTACATCGGGCGGTGCGCCTGCTGGAGAAAGGACTTCCCAGCATTCTGAGAGAGCGCGCGGGCAGGAAGCACGAGAAGCTGAGCCCACGGGTGATCGCCGAGGCCGCGCAGGAGGGTGACGAACTCGCCCTCGAGGTCATGAACGCCAGCGGGCATTACCTCGGCATTGCCCTCTGCTCGTGCATCGTGCTGGCCGATCCCGATCTGATCCTGCTCGGTGGCGGCATCGCCGCCGCCGGTGACGTGCTCTTCGATCCAATTCGCCGCACGGTACATCATCGAAGCATGATCAGTGGCTTCGACGTGGAGAAGATCGTCCCGGCCGAACTCGGCAACGAGGCCGGGACCTACGGGGCGGCGGCACTGATCATCGATGAACTGACCGGCGACGAACCCTGAGAGGGTTTGATTAAACTCATTTCGGGTATTATGATACCCGAAATGGGTACACAAACAGAAATGGAGACAAAGATCGGAGCGGCGCTCTTCGGCACCGTCCGCCGCCGCGTTCTCGGACTGCTCTTCCGCGAGTGGGAGCGCGACTTCTACCAGCGAGAGATCGTGCAGGCGGTGGGCTGCGGCTCCGGCGCGGTGCAGCGCGAACTCAAGCAGCTCACCGGCGCGGGGATCATCACCCGCAGCGAACGTGGGAAGCTGGTGTTCTACCAGGCCAACCACGATTCGCCAGTCTTCGACGATCTGCGCGGTCTGATAATGAAGACCAGCGGGCTGGCGGACGTGCTGCGGAAGATACTCGAGAGCTTCAGCGATAGCATCGAGGTGGCCTTCATCTTCGGCTCAATGGCAGAGGGCGCCGATCACGCCCTGAGCGACATCGATCTGATAGTGATCGGCGACATCGGCCTCAGAGAGCTTTCGATGGAATTGCTCGAGGCGCAGGCGAAGCTGAACCGCGAGATCAATCCGATCATCTGGTCGGCGCATGATCTGCGGCAGAAGCTGGCGGACGAGCAGCGCTTCGCGGGAGCGGTCATGCACGGACGTAAGATATTCCTGATGGGGGACGAGGATGAGCTTAGACGACTTGCTGCGTGCCAAGCGCTTGATTACACATGAACCGTCAGTTCGCGAGATTCGGGACCTGATCGATAAGGCTGAACGAGATCTGCGACACGCGGAGACAGTACATGATTCCGAGGACTGGCGCTTCATCGTCGTTTACAATGCAGGCCTTTCGCTGGCAACGATTCCGCTTGCCGCACTTGGCTTCCGCGCCTCAGGCCCGGGGCATCATGTTACAGTGATAACTGCCCTGCCTGCGAGTCTGGGTGAAGACGCGCACGAGTTGATGCTGCACCTGAATGAAGCTCGCGCACTTCGCAACAGGGCGCTCTACGATCAGCCGCACATTGTGACTGCTGACAGAGTGGACGAGTTGCTCGATTCGGTTGAGGAGCTTCGCAGGCTTGTGCTTGCGTGGCTGGCGGAGGAGCACCCGGAGTTGCTTCCCGGGCATGCATCCGAGGAATAGCCGAGCACAAAGCGGGGGCGCAAGACGTCATAAGAGATGAAAGATACCGGGCCGCGGCCGCCGGGAACCGATGGCAACGGCCAAGAGTTATTGTGTACGAAACCAGCAGTCAGATGTCAGATTGACCAGCCCGAGCCGGGATGCTCGGGCATAAGGCATATGCGCCGGG
>PXBW01000173.1 GCA_003566775.1 candidate division WS1 bacterium | reverse complement strand
TGCGGACCTCAAATCCCTCCAGAGCCCCGCTCAAACGCCCCACCGTGAGGGGACATGAATAATCCGGGCTATATTGGTCTATTGGGATTTCCCTGAAAAGAGTAATCCCACCAGATAATCCATTGATACCGAAACAGCACCTCTGGTGTGGGCCTATCCGCGGGCGTACTCAAGATCGCTTGGAGAGCAAGACGCGCATGGACTCCGCGCGTTTCGGGAGGTCGCTCACCAGGAGAAGTAGCCGCCCGAAAGAGGTGCAGGAAGAGTTCTCACGAATACACCTCTGAAAGTTCGGTAAGCAGTTCCGTCATAATGTGGTGTTGGGGCGTTCGTGTGGGACTGATTGGCGGATGATAGAATGGAGGCTATTCTGTGCAGTTTGGTAAGGACGCAACCCGGCGCGAAGTCGGAGATCATACCGAGAACCTTACTGCAATACGGCATTTCACGGACCGCGAGGGAGCAATTGAAGCCTTCGAGCGCCACCTGAACGCCCCCGAGGGTAACAGACTTCCAGTCCTGTCATTCTACGGTGTCGGAGGGGTGGGCAAGACGCTTCTGTTGCACAAGCTCGTCCGCAAGCTCCAACAGGAGCATCCCGACATTCCCTTCGCGCGGTTGAACTTCGATGATGCCCGGAAACGTGATCCAGTGCGAGCGCTGACCTCTCTCTGGGCTCAATTCGAAGACTTCGGTGTTCGCCTTCCCAGTTTTGACCTTCCGCGGGCAGTGATTGCCGCGCGTGAGGGAGGCGAAACAGAGCCTGTAATCCGTTCATCACCTCATCTGGAACTCGCACTGGCAATCGTTGAACGCGTCGTGGGAGAACCGATCTCAGTTGTCACAGAGATGGGACCCGCCCTATTCGACGGCCTCATGGAACGTTGGCCCCAGTTGGAGGAAACCATACGTCGGTGGGGTGGAACAAGCGAGATAGTTGAAATTCGTCCGCTAGATGATCAGCAGTTACGAACAGAACTCGCGCGCACTCTCGCGCTTGATCTGCTTCGAGAACTACCCGAGCGCAAAGGATACACCTGTCGCGGCGTCGTGTTCATTGATACTTACGAGAAGCTGTGGCATCACGGCGATGGGCCGACGATACGCCAGGGAGGCGATGTGGACTGGTGGGTCAGGGACTTCCACAAGTACCTCTGCAACGCTGAGCGGCTGCTGCTGATCATCGCTGGTCAGAACCGGCTGCACTGGCCTGAGAGCGATAGCGACTGGGCAGCTTTGGCCGAGGAGCAACTGCCAGATTACCTTGATGAGCACCTCGTGGGCGGGCTCTCCGCTGAAGATACACAGCTTTACCTCTCCAGATGCGGCGTTGGCAAGCCACCTGAGAGCGGATCCATGAGTCGTTTGCAGCGAGCAATCTTCGAATGCAGTCGAGCGAAGCAGGAGAGTGAGGGGGCTTTGCCGTTCTTCGTCGGATTATGCGCCAATATCGTCCTAAGGGAACGCTGTCAGCAGGGAGCGGATCCACCACCAGATGTGTTTGAGAGCATACCGAGCGCGGTCGTAGCAGAACAACTCGCTCGAAGGTTCATGCGTTCGCTGTCCGATCATTCACTTGTTCAACTGGTAAGAGTACTCTCCTTCTCTCGATGGTTCGATGCGCCGCTTGCCAAGGCTACAGCGGGTGAAGCCGTAAACTCTGACACGTGGAAGGCCCTCACACACCTATCCTTCATTGAGGCCATTTCCGACGGTGCTTTCAAGATGCATTCAGTTATGCGTGAGGCCCTGCAATTCATACAGAAGGAAGAGAGCCCAGCAGAATGCGTCGAAATACACACCCGCTTCCGGAATTGCTGGCGTGAGCGACTCGCAGACGGAGAGCCGGAAGCAGAGCGTGAAGCGTGGTTTCACTGGCTTAATGTTGAACCCCGCTCCGCTCTGCAACAGTGGTGTGAAATAGCTGATGGACTTTCGCACGGCACCGATTCCGCTCGGATCCGTGAACTAATGAGCTGGTGGGACGAGGTCGAAGCAACGAATTTCGTTGGAGACTTGGCGCCCGAGGAAGGAGCTCAGTTACTACTCCGCATAGCTCTTCAGTTCCATAAAGTCCGTAACTGTGTTTGGCCCATGACTTCGCTCCTTGAGCAGGCAAGACGCTGTGCGGAAGCTGCCGGGGAAAAAGCCCTCGCGGCCCAACGGGTCGACATATGGGCAGAAGCGCGCGAAGCGGCCGGGCTAATCCTCATTCAAACAGCCATTATCCTACTAGATGAGAGTTGGTTCGAGGCGGCAGAGGCCGCACTTACTGATGCTCAGAATGGCTACGGGAAAGATAAGAACCCTCATGAGTGGGCAAGGACGCATGTGCACTTAGGGACAGCATGGCGCCGACGTACCGGCCCGAATCGTGTCCATTATCTATCGAAAGCCATTGAATGCTATCAGACTGCGGAACCTTTACTTGAACAAGGAAGTGAGGATTGGGCACGAGCACATCTGTGTCTCGGTATTGCCTATTGGAGACTAGGTGTACGGACACCGGCAACACACTACGAGACCGCGCGGGATCATCTGGGCGAGGCTTTGACCGTATACGACCGAGAGCACTTCCCAGATGAATGGTCCAAAGTTCACAACTTCCTCGGGATTCTCAATAGGAACTTGCAGTCAGGCGATCGCCGTGCGAACATGACCAAGGCACTCAAACACCATAGGCTCGCTCTGGAAGTACGATCTGAGGACACGCTACCGATCAAGTATGCTGCTACGATGAACAACCTTGCTTGGGTACAGATGGAATACCAGTGGGAAGACTACGGATCTCACATCCTTACCGCAATCGATTGCCTAAAAGCGTCCTTGACGGTTGTGAATAAGAAGCATTCACCTTCACGTTGGGCAATCAGGCACCACAACCTCGCACACGCATGGCAGCGGTTGCCAAAGGGAAATCGCGATTCGAACATCCAGCAGGCAGTTAGGCACGCGCAGATTGCACTGTCCGTGCGGACACGTGAAAATAGCCCTCGGGGTTGGGCTCTCACCAACACTGTGCTGGCAACGGCGTTGCTGCGACTGAGGACCGGAGGCAGAAGAAACAATATCGGTAGAGCGATTGAATGTCTTCAGAACGCAAAGGACTACTTTTCGCCAGAAACTGAGCCCCGGCAATGGGCTAAGACGCAACGGAGGATCGGAACGACATACACCGCACTTGCCGAGATTGGACAAGATGACGCTCCTGACCGAGGGATCCAGTGCTGTCGGGAAGCAATGGCCACGACCAGCAGAAGGGATCTGCCATATGACTGGGCTTCCTCGTGCAGACAGCTTGGCGAAGCATACCTTCAAGCAGGCGCTCTCAAAGAGGCGCTGGCTTGTCACGAAGCGGCATTGAAAATCCTGACAGAAGCAGACTACCCAGTCGACTGGGGATTGACGCGGGATGCCTGTGCAAGTGTTCATCGTGAGCTTGGCTGGGCAGACAGCAGTGTCGACTCGGCGATGGCAGCACATCGTGATGCACTATCTGTGTTGACATTTGAGTCGGCACCGCACTTCTGGGCTGACGCGACCTGCAATCTCTGCCTGACTCTATTGCAGACGGGAGATTGCGAGCAGGTAGAGGCTGAGCTTCTGCCAGTGTTGGACAGCGAGAACGATCATGCGATCACACACTGCTTGCTCGCTGCGTCATACTCCATCGGGAATGATGTGGAAATGGCCGAGAAACACCTCATGGAAGCCGTGGGCTGGGATCCCGAGATCATCCTGCCACTCATAGACCGGGAGGAAGCGCTGGGGACTGCGTTCGCGTCAAGAACGTGTCGAGAGATAATTGATAGAGCACGGTCCGCCCGTGATTGAAACAAATGCTCCCGCCCGGAGAGCCTTGCATTCAAAATGAATGGCCATACCCTAGTGCCAAGAGATGGGCGGAGGCCAAGGCACGAGGTACAACAGACGTGGCGCACGAGCACTCGACATGTAAGCCCTCCCGATCGAATCACCTCGGCATCATCAAGCGGCATCACCTATGGATAGGAGTATCGTTTCTTGTGGATGTTGAGTCAGAGCGGCTTGTTCGGAACCGTGCCAGGTAAAGCCATCGGAACCCTGAGTGATCCTGAGACACCGGATGATTCAGACTACCATCCTACAGCTTGAGAGAAAGCCAAAGGGACCTACAGCTATCGCTGGTTTACAAAGTGCAGAATGCTCTCTGAACGCACGGCATTCTTCCTGTGAACGCCTCTGGAAGGGAGCATGGTCATCGGAAGCGTCTCATCAAGAGTGAGCCCAATTGACTCTCCAAGCTCTCCAAGGAATTCATCGGTAGAGGTTACGATGTGCTCACCACCGAGACGTGTGCTGTTGGTCCCGATGACAACAAAGTAGTCGCCTCTATCGTTAACCCAAATTATTCATGTCCGTAGGGAAGTGAGATCGGCAGAAGCGTTGAAATGGGGTGCGAGCCCACCATAGCTCCCTTTCGGGAGACTCCTGCCCTGAGTGCACAATGAGACGCGTAAGCTGCTTCGATCTTCCGCGAGGGCAAGGACGCCACACCAATTCTCCCGCCGGTCGAATCAGCTCCGACGCCGATTGGACTGCACCCCAATGTCCCCTGCAGTAATTTTCAGCCTTACAGAGCTTTCTGGGAGTCTTTGCAACAACACCAAATGGGGATGATAGAGGGAGATCACGTTAATGGGGCAGATGGGGCATGAAGTGGATAGTGAGAGAAGCAGAAGTAGGGAATTCACTGCTCACTCTCCCCTCTTCCCACAATCCCCATCTCTCAATCACCTTTACACGAATACTCTTCTCTACCAGGCATCCCATTCTGTCTCTCATCCTTCCTCTGCCTTCCAGAAAAGAGATCATGGACCCGATACCCCTCCCATAGCAATCCAAACTGTTCTGGGGCATTCTGGGGGGATTCAAAGGGCAATAGATGGGGCTGCAAGGGGGATCAATGGGAAGCAGGTAAGAGTGCAGGGAAAAATTGGCTTCACGGGATGAGTGGAATGGTCATATTCAACTCATATCAGATCACCTGACACCCCAATCCAATCCCCCTTTTTCCGCAATCTTCCAGAATCCCCATATCCCACGTACATGCCCATAAATGCCCCCTACGCTCGATTTCCCCCTTGACATGCCCCCAGAGAAGAGTATAATCCAGCGCCGAATTCGGAGGTCATATTCCCGAACCTTGAGAAACTGGCTTCAAGAGGCACCAATGGAGAGTGATTTCGCAATGTTGAGAGTGGGCATATACGC
>PXBW01000228.1 GCA_003566775.1 candidate division WS1 bacterium | reverse complement strand
TGTCTCTTCAGCGGCGTGGCCTGGGCCAATCTGCGCAACTCTGTGCTTGACACCCGCCGAGTCGCTGGGATATACTCGGCGTGATTTTCGGCTACGTACTGCCGGTAAGGTGGAATTACTGTGGCAGTGATTTACTGCAACCGTTGCGATTGTGAGAATGCGCCCTATCGTGGTGCATGTCTCCGGTGTTACAACCCGCTGGATCTTCCTTCCGGCGGAGTAGTATGTGATTCCTGTTCACACGATAATCCGGCCGATGCGGAGTACTGCGCGGCCTGCGGTGAGCCGCTGGTGGACGTGCCTCCCCAGTCCGCCTGTACCCGCGCGGCCGCACTCTCACTGGTGCTCGGCGGTGCAGAGGAGATCGCCGCCGCCGAGGAGGAAGAGGAGTTCATAGGGGCGGAGGACGAAGTCGAGCCTGCGGGAGTCCCCGAGGTAGACTTCGAAGAAGAGGCGCCGCCTGAGCCGGAGGAAGAGGCGGTGGATGAGGTCGCCATGCCTCCTCCACCTCCGGCGGAGGAGGAGGTCGAAGAGGAACTCTTCGAGCCATCTGCGGAGGAGCCGGAAGTAGAGGCGCCACCACCCCCGCCGGATGCCGAGGCAATCGCGGAGGATGACGTTGAGGAGGAATCCGCCGCCGAGGAGGTTGAGTTCACTCCGCCACCACCGCCACCCGGAATCGACGAGATTGCGTTGGACGATGAGGCTGAGGAAGAACTCGAACCGGAGGATGAAGAGGAAGACGACGATATCCCGGTCTTTGACGCCGTCGAGCAAGAGCCCGAAATCGAACCGGAGGAAGCTGAGGACGAAGCTGTCGCCTTTGAACCGTCGGCACCGTCGGTTGACGAAGCGGATGAAGGGCCGGTATTCGAGCCGTTAGAAGCTGAGGAGGAAGAGGCCGCCCCCGAGTTCGAAGCCGTTGAAGCTGAAGCGGCGGAACCGGCAGGCGAGCAGGCTGAAGCAGACGAGGAAGCGGTGGATTTCTCCAGCGTTGGCTTCGAAATTGACGAAGAGGACGAGGAACCCGCGGACGAGGAAGAGCCTCCGGATGCGAAGAAGAAGACTGATGACGAGGAAGATGAGCTTGGAGGCTGGGTCATCGATTTCGACGAGGATGACTGAGTGAGTCGAGAGCGGAAAGTTGGCTGCCATAGAGATAGCGGACAACCTGCAGGTCGTTCAGGACAGAATCGCCCGTGCCGCGGAGCGGGTGGGGCGTGATCCTGAGGACGTACATCTGGTGACGGTGACGAAGACGAGGTCGCTCGACGACGTGTGCGCGGCCGTCGAGGCCGGTGCGACCGATCTTGGTGAGAACTACGTGCAGGAGATGGTGGAGAAGGCCGAGGCGCTGGCTGACGAGGAAGTGCGCTGGCACGCCATCGGTCACCTGCAGACCAACAAGGTGCGTCAGATCGCAGATTTCGTGAGCCTGATTCACTCCGTCGACAGCTTTCGGGTGGGTGAGGAGATCGATCAACGCGCTGAACGGGCCAGCAGGCAGCTTCCAGTGCTGATCCAGGTCAACATCAGCGGTGAGGAGAGCAAGTTCGGAGTCTCCGAGGAGGAAGTCTTACCGCTGGCTGAAGCACTCGAGTCGATGAAGTACCTGCGGCTGGTGGGTCTTATGACGATGCCGCCTTACTGTGAGGACCCGGAGGAGAACAGGCCTTACTTCGTCCAACTCAAACACCTGCGCGAGATGCTGATTGAACGCGGGATCAACGCTGAGAGCATGAGACATCTTTCGATGGGAATGACCTGCGACTACGAGGTCGCAGTTGAGGAAGGCGCGACGATAGTTCGGGTCGGTACAGCGATATTCGGCCCACGACAATGACAATCTATGCGGTTTCACCGACGGCCACGGCGGTGAGACACGACATCCCGATACAACAATCACAGCCGTCATCGCAGCAACAGGAGGGATTCACGATGTCGAGCAGCATGGTGGCAAGCGCGGTGGACTATCTCCGGGACCTGTTCGGATACGGTGAAGATCTGGCAGGAGAGGATCCCGGGGGATATGGGGACGACCTCGACATGCGCGGTCCATACGAGGATACCGATCCCGAGGGATTGTACGTCTTGCGAGGGGAACGCGCGGATTTCACTGGCATGGCCATTATCCGCGCGCGACCGGAGACGATCGACGAAGCTCCGCAGGTCGCTGAGCAGATCAAGGGACAGCTTCCCGTCATCGTCAACCTTGAAGATGTGCCGGACAGTGAGGCACGGCGAATCGTGGACTTTCTCGGGGGAGTGGTCTACGGGCTCAACGGTTCGATGAAGAAGGTTGCGCGTTCGGTGTTCATCTGTTCGCCCTTCGATATACCGGTCGAACCGCTTTCCATCTCAGCGGGCCGCGGAAGTCCCATCCCACACGAGGATGATGAGAGCGCCGATCTGCGCTCAAGGGCGCTGTAACCGTCCGCCCGAAGTAGAGGCCAAAGATGAGTGAAGCAAGCGCCAAGTACCGTCTCGGGATAATCGGAACCGGTGCGATGGGGCGTGCATTGCTTAACGCCGCCATCCGCTCGAAGATTGTTGCCGCATCGGAGGTCATCACCTCGGACATCAGTCCCGCCTGCCGTCTGGAGGCGGAGGGGTTCGGGTGTACCGCTACGGATGACAATCGGCAGGTTGTCGAGAACGCCGAGCACATCCTCGTCGCGGTCAAGCCTCAGGTGATCTGCGAGGTGCTGCGCGACCTGCGAGATCTCTTTCGACCGGGACAGTTGCTCATCTCTATCGCCGCGGGCGTGTCCATCGCGACTCTGCGGGAGGCGGCCGGCCCGGCTCCAAGAATAGTGCGTGTGATGCCCAACATCTGCTGCACCGTTGCGGAAGCGGCCTCGGCCTACGCCACGGGAGGCGGTGTCACGGAGGCTCAGGAGAGCTTCGTCGTTGAACTGCTCGACGCCGCCGGGGAGGCCGTTGCAGTCGAGGAGGACCTGCTTAACGCCGTTACAGGCCTCTCAGGCAGCGGTCCCGCCTTCGTTGCAATCTTTATCGAAGCACTTGCCGATGGTGGAGTCAGGGCGGGTCTTCCGCGTGATCAGGCGCAGCGTCTCGCGGCGCAGACTGTGCTCGGCACGGCCCGATGGGTGCTTGATGGAGACGAGAGTCCCGCGCGGCTGAAGGATATGGTCTCGTCGCCGGGCGGTACCACGATCGCGGGCGTTGCCGCGCTGGAAGACCGCGCGGTACGAGCGGCAGTCATGGAGGCCGTCGTTGCGGCGGCGGAGCGCTCAAAGGAACTGGGAGGCTGACCGGGGTCCGCGGTCGATTACGCCGTGCTGCAACTCCAGTTGATCTGGGTCATCAACACCGTCGCCAGAGTCTTCTATGTCGTGCTTCTGGTGCGCATAATCTTCAGTTGGATCAATCTCCAGCGCGCTCATCCATTGCTGCGCACCATCAACCGAATCACGTACGCATTCACCGAACCCCTGCTTCGTCCGATACGCAACCAACTATTGCGCTTTCAACGTGGCATGCCGATTGACTTCTCTCCGATTGTCGCATGGTTCATCATTGAACTGATCCGCGCCCTGCTCATTCGCCTCGTGAGGATGCTCTGACGCGAACACAGGCGCGTACAGGAGAATCTCCATTGTCCTATCATCCCGCAATCGGCCATCTTCGAGGACAGCTCCCCCGCATCGCTTTCATCGCGGCTCTGTTTGCGGCCACCGGTGTGCTTCTTGGACTTCACCAGCGTGAGGCCGCTCTCCCGTCGGACGCGTGGTACCAGGTCTCGCGACAGCGGGTATTGGAAGGCGACGTGATGTGGCGCCTGGGAGATGCGCTGCATCGGCTCGGTCGGCGTTCGGACGTCGATACGAGGGAGCAGGCCCGCAGAATGCGCGAACAGGCTGTCGCGAGGTGGGAGCGGCTGGTGCTGGTGGAGAGACCCAACCACGCCGCTGCCTATCGGCTGGGCGTGGTCTATGGTCATCGCGGATATTCAAGTCAGGCCGTTGATATGCTGGCTCTCGCGGCAGGTCTCGACGAAGAACGCAGCGATTACTATCATGCCCTCGCGGAGGTGTACGCGGCCGAACTCCTGAGTGAGATGGAGGCACGGAGGAAGGCGGCGCTGATCGCCGAACAGGAGGACTGGACGGTCGACATCGCGCTGGCAGACACCTTCCGGCGCATCGAGGACGAGGAGATGCTCCGGCGAGTGATGGCACGCAAGGAAACACGCTCCATGCGCTTCGCCGCGGGCTTTCTGAGCCTGGCGTTCGCGGTGGGGATGTTACTCGGACTCGGGCTTGTTACCCTCGCCATCGTCATCATCCGCTGGGGTTTCACGGTAAGGAAACCATCCGCGTCCCTGCCGCTGCTCGTTCCGTGGACGATCATAGACGTCGCCGAAGCTGTGGCTGTTCTACTCTTCACCCTCGTCGTGGGTGGGATGGTCACCTCGATGACGGTTGGTCGCTTTCTGCCCGAGGCCCACACGCTGACTCAGCCCATCATAATGACGGTACAGTACCTCCTCGTCGGGATCGTGACGATTGCGGTGATATTCCACCGCATGGGGCATCTCAGTTCGCATCCGCTGCGTGCTCTCGGGATGCGTTTCCAGCGCGCGGCCGCACTGATCGGGATCGGGCTTGCGGGTTACTCAGTGCTGCTGACCGGATTACTCGTTATTCTTGCCGTTCTGGGGAGGGTGGTCGGCGATGTCTCCCCCCTCGCGCAGACGATCGAGCAGGTCATCGGTGAAGCGCGCACGCCCGGCGAGATCGCAATCTACTTCGTGCTGGTGGTCATCCTTGCCCCGATCGTAGAGGAACTGGTCTTCCGCGGTTACGTTTACGCCGGCCTGAGAAGAGTGATGGCTACTCGTCATGCAATCATAATCGGAGCCGCGCTCTTCGCCGCGGTCCACCTCAACGCCGCCGGTTTCCTCATGATTGGGATCATCGGCGTGATGCTGTGCTACCTGTACGAGCGTTCCCGCTCGCTGCTGCCGTGCATGGTTGCCCACGGGGTGCACAATGCGCTCGTTCTGGCGGTCATGCTGCTCCAGGCCGCATGAGGGGACTAAGATGACGGGCGGCGGAGTGAAGATCTCGCTGAGGGTCATCCCCAACGCCTCACACAACGAGGTAGTGGGCTGGCGAGGTAGCGAACTGACTATTAAGCTGACTGCCACTCCGGTCAAGGGACGCGCCAACCGGCAGTTATGCGGCTTCCTCGCGGAGGTCTTTGGCGTGTCTCCGGCCGAAATTGCGCT
>PXBW01000021.1 GCA_003566775.1 candidate division WS1 bacterium | reverse complement strand
GGTCGGAGTGGCGAATACGAATCATGCCGCGCCGATCGGCGTCCTGCGACCGGCGGCCAACCGTTTTCCACAAGAACGGCCACAAGGCATTCTCCGCACTGGCCCTCCCGGAATCAATACGTTCGCCCAAGAAATGGCAATTTCCGGTCACCCCGGGGTGTATTAAACAGCTCTTTGGTAGTTTTTTTCGTTTGTTCGAAGGGCGAAGTCCGGCCTTCCAGCCCGAAAGCTCCTGCCGCAAATCCCAGTGGACGTTACCTAATCCACGTAATTTGGAACCGAGTTACCCTTCGGCGGGTATTGGTGGAATGGCAGTTGCCTGTTCTGCTCGGATTGCGGCCGTGGGAAGTGAGGACTAAAATCAATTTCATCGTCCGGGGGGGGGCGACTTGGCCGGATTCTCGAAAGAGGGGGGAAAGATCATGGCGGAACTCATCTTCATCGCCGGGCCGGAGCAGGGGCGTACGGTGACACTCGAAGGCGACGAGGCGGTTATCGGCCGTGGCGCCAACTGTACGGTGCCGATCACCGATCGACAAGCCTCGCGCCGCCACTGCCGCATCGCCCTTAGCGACGGCCATTACAGCGTCCACGACTTGCAGAGCACCAATGGGACGTTCCTCAATGATGCGCCCCTGCAGCGCGCGGCGCTCCGTGACGGCGATGTCATCACCATCGGCGACAGCCGCATACGCTTTCTGCTCACGGCGGGCGCGCCCGAATCCACGCTGGTTCGTGGCGCCGCTCACCCGGTCGCGGAAGCGGACCCGCTGGTCGGCCGCAGCATCGGCCGATACCAGATCGAGCGCCGTTTGCGGCGCAGCAAGACGGCCGTCCTGTACCGCGCCCAGGACACCCGGGACGGCGGCTTCGTCGTGCTCAAACTCCTGCCCCCCACGCTTGCAGGTCGGGACGAGATCGTGAAGCGTTTCATTCGCGAGGCGAAGACCGGAGCCGAGTGGAAACATGCGAACGTGGTGCAAACGCTTGGAGCCGGCAGGAAGGGCGAGCTGTATTTCATCGTCTCGGAGTACGTCGGCGGCTGGTCGCTGCAGGAGCTGCTCGACGAGCAGGGCGAGCGGGGGCGGTTCGATACGGCGCGCACCTTGGACATCATGATCGCGATCGGCCGGGCCCTCGAATTTGCCCGACAACACGACATCGTCCATCGGGACATCAAGCCCGCCAACATCATCATCGGCGAGGATGGCGTCGCCCGCCTGGACAACCTCTGGCTGGCCAAGCATATTCACTCCCAGGGAAGCGACCTGACCGCTGCCGAGATGCCGCTGGGGACACTCGGCTACATGGCCCCCGAGCAACTGGCCGACGCGCGCAGCGTCGACTGCCGCGCCGATATCTACAGCTTGGCAGCCACCATCTACCGCGCCCTCACCGGGGTCGTGCCTTGCCGGGGCGCCACCGCGATCGAGACGATGCGCAAGATTCGTGACGAGGCGCCGGCGCCGGTACAGTCGCTCAACCCGGCCGTGCCGCCCGCGGTGGCCCGGCCTGTGGAACGGGCGCTGGCGAAGGATCCTGATCAGCGCCAGCAGACGCCCGCCGAACTGCTGGTCGAACTCAGACTGGCACGCAAGTACCAGGTGCGCGGCCCCGACGACCGGCGCTCGCCACGCTAGCTTAACCGCCAAACTGCCAGACGCGACTCACATCGTCGCCCAGTTCTCCCAGTAGCTCGTCCAAGTCGAACCGGAGGGCGGCGGAAAACAGTTCCGCGTCCCCCCCGGCTTGAGACGACCGCTCGAGTGCCCGTGCCGGGTCGGTCGGCGATCGGTCCGAGACGCGCGGTGTGTGGCCCGCCCCGTCGCGGCGGGAGGTTGAAGCCTCCGGCGCGGCGAGTGAAGAGCCTGCCGGCGCCGTTGCGTGCGCCAAGCTGGCGGGCGCCTCGACGATCGCCTCGTCCGAGCAGATGTCCGACAACCATGCCGGTTCAAAGCATTCGCTTTCCGGCGGCTCGGCTTGTGAGGCATTGAGGTGGTTGATCAGCATCAGTACGTCCAGTGCCGAGATATAACCGTCGTTGTTCACGTCCCCGTAGAATGGCGAGGCGCATTCGCCCTCGGGGAATTCGTTCAGCGGGACGGGGCCGCCGTGAAGATTGATGAAGTTGATCACCGTGAGGATGCTCAAGGGCGTCACGTCGCCCTGGCCCGTGACGTCGTAGGGATCGGCCTCGTTGTGCCACGGGTTCGACAGGGTGGGTTTCGCCGTCTGGTCGTTGTCATGGCCATCCGCCGGCGCGCCGTCTTGGGGGGACGCGTTGTGGTCGAATTCCAAGGCCCCGAGATCGATGCGGCCGTTGCGGACGCGGTCGAATCCCGGCCCCCGCTGATCGTAGAGTAACGGCGGATCGAAGGCGGCCGGATCGAAATCGGGATCACCGGCGTCGATCGCGGGGCTGCCGGGCGCCAAAGCGTGGGTCAAGGTCGGGCCGCCGTTATCGCGGAGAACCGGATCGAGGACCGTGGTGATATCGATCGTCCCCGTGCCCTGCTGGCCTACGATGTTGCCGTTCACTCCGTCCCGCAACCCACCGGCGCTGCCGGCGTCGCCGATCAAGTTGTAGGTGCTGGACGGGTCGAGCGGCGCGCCTTCCGAAATTCGGATGTCCGCGTAACCAAACGCGAAATCGAGGCTGCCCAAAATGTTGCCCGCCACGATCGTGTGATGCAGCGCGGTTGTGCCTCGGCTGTCGATACCCGGGCCGATCCATGCGGCGTTGCCGACGACTGTGGTGTGCTGGAGCGTCGCGGCTCCTTGCTGGTCGAGACCACCCGCGATGAGCGCTTCATTTCCCGAAATCGTGCCGTTGATCCAATGCAATCGGCCCTGATTGAAGGCCCCTCCAGCATTGAAGCCGGCTTGGTTGCCGGCGAGCAGGACGCCGGACGCCGCAAGCTCGCCCCAATTCGTGACACCGCCACCGGAAATGCTCGACGAGTTCTCCGTGATACTGGCGTCGGTCATGTCGATCAGGCCTGTAAACCAGTTCATGACCCCTCCCCCGCCGGCGTCAGCCAAGTTGCGCAAGATCCGGCTGCCGGTGATTCGGAGCAGGCCGTGGTTTTCGAGAGCGCCGCCGAACAGCGCTGCCCGGTTCTGCTGGACAGTGCTGCCGGCCAACTCGAACGAACCGAGGTTGGTAATCCCGCCACCGCTCCCGTCCGTCCGATTGTTGGAGATGGTACTGGCGTTGATGGTGACCGTGCCTTCGAGACTGTTGTGGATTCCGCCGCCCTGAAAACCGGCGGAGTTGCCCGAAACGGTGCTATCGGTGATCGTCAGTTCTCCGTCGTTGTCGATCCCGCCTGCCGACCATCCCGCCAAGTTCTCTGCGATGGTGCTCTCGACCACCGTCAGGATACCCGAGTTGGAAATGCCGGCGGCTCGATCGGTCGAAGTGTTGCCCGCAACCGTGCTGGCAGCCACCGTCATCGTCGCCACATTGAAGATCCCGCCTCCGATGCGGGCTGAGTTGGTCGACACTTGGCTCTCGGTCATCGTCAGCGTGCCTTCGTTGTTCCAGATGGCTCCCCCCAGAAAAACCGCGGAATTACCCGAGATCAGGCTGTTCTGGATCATCGTCTCGCCAGCATTGGTAACGATCGCGCCGCCGGATTCGGCCTCGTTCCCGGACAGGATGCTGTGCAGGAGGGTCAGGGAGGGTTCGGCCAGTTCCCGGCTGTGCATCAGGATTCCGCCGCCGAAGGTCGCTGTGTTTTCCGCAACCCTGGTCCCGACCAGGGTGACGTTGCTGTCGGCATTGTTGATCCCCCCGCCTTCTTCCGCTGTATTGCCCGAAATGACGCTGTCAATGACGGTCAGGTTGGCATAGCTTCCCACCCCGAGACTTGCGATGGCGATCCCGCCGCCCTCGGTGGCATGGTTGCCGCGGATCACGCTGTCGGCCACACTCAAGTCACCGAAATTCAGGATGGCGCCACCGGCGCCGTCCGGGAGGGCGGGAAGCCTTTGGCCCGGAGGGGCCGAGCCCCCGGTAAGCGTCACCCCTTCCAGATGGGCAGTCACGCCGGGTTCGATGGCGAGGATCCGATCCCCCAAGCCGCTGGCGTCGATCGTGGTTTGCTCGGCCCCGGCGCCGACGATCGTCACGGTTCGCTCGAGGTAAGTGGCCTGGAGATTCAGATCGCCCGTTCTGGCTTGTGATTCGTAGGCGCCCGGGATTGTGAGCTGGTAGGTTCCCGCCGCCAAGCGGATTTCGATGTCCCCGGGCGTCGCGTTGGCCTGGAGCACCGCTTCGCGCAGCGACGTTTGGCCATCGCTCGGGTTGACGGTGTCGTGGAATGTATCGACGTGGATGACCGTCACGTTCTGCAGGTCGCGGATTAGGGCCGGCTCCGGACGCTCGACCTGCTTCGCCATCGCCACCAGCCATTCTTCCTCATCGAGCCACGCCTTGCTGTTCCCGGCTTGTTTGCTGTCGTCGCTATTCGGATCCCGGATTGGGGCAGTGCCTTCTTGTGTCTCGTTGCCGTGCTGGGGATCGTGCGGCGCCGTGGTGCCCTCGTTTTGAGGATCGTCTGGTGGCGAGACGTCCGGCGTCTCCACCCCGCCATCGTCGATTTCGACCGGACCCATGTCATGGGAACATGGGGTACTGCAGAACTCGAAGGCTCCGATATCGATGCGTTCGCCGCGCACACGGGCGAAACTCGGGCCACGTTGGTCATGAATCAGCGGCGGGACAAACTCGTCCGGATCGAAGTCCGGATCGCCGGCGTCGATGGCCGGGCTGCCGGGAACCAAAGCATGGGTAAGGGTCGGACCGCCGTGGCTGTCGAGTGTCGTGTCGAGCACCGTGGCGATATCGATCGTGCCGGCGCCCGCTTGGCCCACGAGATTTCCGTTGACGCCGTGAACCAAGCCACCGGCGCTCGCGGCGTCGCCGATCAGGTTGTAGGAACTCGACGGATCGAGCGGCAGGCTCGCATGCACGTCGTTGTTTCCCGTTGGTTCCTCCAGGCTCCCCAGCACGTTACCGGCCACGATCGTATGACGCAGGAGCGTACTGGCGTTGCTATACAAGCCGCCAAAGGCCGTGGCGGCATTGCCCACGATCGTGCTGTGACGAATCTCCGCGGTACCGCCGGGCCAATTGCCGATGCCGCCGATCTGCCAGGCCGAATTGCCGGAGACGCTACTGTTGACCATCGTCAACGTGCCCTCGTTAGAAACACCGCCATCGACATTTCCGGCGGAATTGTTGGAAATCGTGCTCGCGAGCACGGTCAACG
>PXBW01000137.1 GCA_003566775.1 candidate division WS1 bacterium | reverse complement strand
GTGGTGCGGCAACAGCCGCACCGCTTCCCCGCGGTGGTTCAATGGTTCTGCGGCGCCGGTGCCGTGGTGGCCGCCGCCGACGGCGGCCCGGCGCTGTCACTGCAGCAGATCGAGGCGATCCGCGGCGTGCGCCCCACCATCCAGGTCACGCTCACCGAGGCCGACATCAACTCCTACCTGCGCGACCACCCGGAGGCGGTCGGCCTTCCGCGGGGTTACGCCGCGCCACGCGTGGAGTTCCGCGACTCGCTGGTCCGCTTCGGCGCCCGCACGCGAGTGCTGTTCTTTGCGGTGCGCTTCTGGATCATGATGGAGCCCTACATCGAGGGTGAGGACCTCAAGCTCGCGGTACGCAGGGTCGAGGCGGGCAACATCGATCTGCCCGGCGAACTGCGGAAGATCGCGGAGGATCGCGTGGCCGACATCCTCTCCGAGCATCTCGGCGAGGCCGGCCTTGTCCCCGAGTCGGTTGAGGTGAGAGACGGCGCGTTGACGGTGGCGGCGCGACTGGTTCCGGTCGAGGAGCCCCTCTCTCCGCAGCCGGAGCCCGAGCCCCCCACCGACGCCCCCGAAGAGGTCGATGAGGCCCCACCCGACTCACCCGCGACCGCTCCCGAACGGCGCCCCTGGCGGCCGGCGCGGTGATCGCCGGACGCTCCCACGCCGCCGCCTATGCCGTAAGGCGGTGCCCCGGCCAGGTGGAAACAGCCGCCTCACCCACCAGCGCGCACGCCGACCGGCCGAGCAATTCCTGAGCTTCCTCAGGGGAGATGCCCATCACGCCCCCCAACTCCGCCAGCGTCGTCTGTTCCTGGAAGTAGATCGCGGTCGCAAGCTGTTGCTCGGGCGGTAGATTCGTCAGCGCCGTCTCGACGACCGCATGAAGGTCACCCTCCTGAGGCAGCAGCGCCGCAGGCTCCACTGCGAAGAGTACCGCCATCTCCATGAAGCGGTCGTTGAGCGTCCCATCGTCCACCTGCATCCTCGATCTGAGCAGATGATCGGTCGGCTCGCGCCCGGCCAGCAACGCCCCTGTCCAGGTGTCACACAGCGGGCGCGCGCGTCCGATCATCGCCTGCCGGTACCACTCACTGCACGCCAGTACCTCGCACAGCCTGCGCTCGATCTGCACCGCACCACGGGCTCCGATCTCATCCCGATCCTCCGCGTGCTGCGCCACCTCGTTCAACACATTCCCCGCCTGCTCGCGCAACGTCGCGACCTCTATCTCGTCAGGCCAGCGTGCCGCAAGCCTCTCCATCCCGCGCTCGATCAGCCACTCATGTTCGCGTGCTATCTTCTCTGCGGCAGTCGCCTCGCGTAACGGTGGCTCAGCCTTCTCGCCACCGAGGTAGCGAAGTTGCGCCTCCGATGCTTCGGTCCGCTCGGAAAGATGCTCTTCCATGCCTGTTCCTCAAAGACGTGACGGTAATGACCGATTCACAGGCAATTATCGGCGCCTCCCATCGGAATCTTTAGCAAAGGAGGCGGTGATCTGCTCCGGCGGGGGAGAGGCGGGCATACCCAGCGTCACGGCGGAGGTGGCACCTTCCCGGTGCGGAGGAGGTCGGCATATCACTGATCTTCTGCGCGGCGAGACCCCGCCCCGCGGCCGATCACTCGTCGCAGGCGGTGCCTGCCTGCCGGCGCTGCTGTCGTCTCCTCAGTGTCTCACGGCATCGACCGGGCAGGCCTCTGCACCGCGCTTGACGGCATCCGCGGGCGCCCCTTCGATGATCTCGGCCTTCCCGGTGTCGGGATTCATCCGATATGCCTCAGGCGCCACATTTACACATATCTCGCAGCCGACGCAGCGTTCCGCCACGACGTTCGCGCGCGCTTGCGGCTCCGGCTCCTCGGCAGCCTCCACTTCCTCCACGGGCTCCGCCTCTTCGAGCGGCTCCGCCTCGGCAACAGGCTCAGGCTCTTCAGCAGGCTCCGGCTCAGTGGCTTCGATCGGCTCCGGCGCTGCCTCCGGAGGATCGGTGGGCCGCTCCGCCCGTTCGGGAGTGGCCTCCGGACGAGGCGGTTCAGCGGGCGCGGGTTGCTCCACTGAAGCGACTTCCTCCTCGTCTCGCGCCTCATCTGCATCGACGTCCTCATCCGGTTGCGCCGGCTCTTCCTCCGGCTCCGCGGCCTCGCCCCGGTCGGCGAACAGGGGGCACTCTTCGCTCTGAGCGAGCGGACACTGCGCGCAGTCTCGTTCATCGCACTCGACCTGCTCGGCGATTTCCGTCTCCGGTCCGGCTCGCTCCCTGTCGCTTCCAGCGATGAAGGTCACCGCCAGGAGCGCGATTGCCGCAACTACGGCGATGACCGCCTTCGTTTTCCCGCTCATCTCTGGCCTGATCTCTCTCATCTCAATACCCTCATTCTACTGGAGGCGTCAACTCATGTTAATGGAAATAGTTTGCCAGAATACGACTCTATCGGAGAATACATCCTGTCTGGACGGAACTATAGTGCCGCACGACTCGGCTTCCTCGCCGATCAATTATTATAATCCCTTGCATAATCCTACCAGAGTGTTATTATCATGGTCAAGCAGCCTGTGATGCGAGAAAATACCGGTCGGCGCGAGGCCTCATCATACTCAGCACCACTCCTGTGAGGGGGAACGAGTGAAAGGAGCGCCAATCGTGGCATCAGAAACAGAGACACCGCAGGCCGAAGATCAAAAACAGATCGTAGCACGACAGATGGGACAGCGTATCGGACAGGCAAGGCGCGAGGCAGGCTTCCGCACCGCTCAGGACCTCGCGGAGCTACTCGACGTCAGCGTCTGGACGGTACGCTCGTGGGAGTCCGGAAAGAGCCAGCCCCGCTATCCCATGCTCGGGACCCTCAGCGAACTCACCGGACGCCCGCAGGCGTGGTTTCTCGGCGAGGGTGAGTTCAGCGGTCGCCTCGATCGCACCATGGAGGAGCTGCTGGGTCGGCGAGACGTTCGCGCCGAACGGGACGGTGATGAGAAGGGAGTCTACGGCATACCCGTATTCGACCACGCAGCCGAAGAGGAACTGCAGGCTCTCTGCAAAGATGCCCGCAAGTGGGGCATCCTGATCCGCCTCACGCAGCCCATTGCCCCGGCACACTCCGAGGAGATCGCCGCGCTCCACCTCGCGCTCGCTAACCTGATGGCGATCGTGACGTCCGAAGACTCCGGCGCGCAACCGGATGATCAATGAAGCTGCGCTGACACGTGACAGGAAATCGCGCCGAACATGATACCTGTCCTCTCCCTGTGAGGTGTCCCGCCCCTCACAGGGAGAGAGTGTCGCCGTGCCCCTGTACCCTCCCACTGCAAGGAATTAAGCTGCGCGCCCGTGCCATCGAGTTGACGCAGGCGGCGGGGCGCGTTACTATGTTTTACAGCAATTACGAGAAGAGGTGGAGAGATGCGTGTAACAGGAATACTGCTGCTTGCGATCCTCATCGCGACAACGGCCATCGCCGCCGGACATACCGTCACGGTGGTTGCCAACGGACGCACGGTGCCTGCCGACCCTCCTGCAACGATCGTCGAGGGCCGCACTTACGTCCCGCTGCGGGCCGCCGGTGAGGCCGTCGGCGCCACGGTCGATTACGACGCGGCGGCGCGCATCGTTACCATCTGCAGAGGCGATCTGTGTACCGTCGTCAGGCAGGATGACGGTATCACCATCGACGGCAGGCTGCTGATCGGCATCCGCCAGGTTGGCGAGGCTCTCGACGCGAAAGTTGACTGGGACGCTGCAGCCAGAACAGTCCACATCACCACGAACTGAACCTCATCGGTCTTCACATCGTAGTCTTCTGCGCTGCGGCCGACCTCAGGCCGCGGCGCTTATATCGTTGCGCGCAGGGAGGGGAGCGATCTGCTGAAAAGCATGAGACGGTCCACAGGCCCGGCGCTGATCACCATGATCCTGCTCGTGGCGCTCTTCGGCTGTGAGCCTGAAGAGCAGGAAGCACCACGTCCCACCATCATCAACAGCGATCGCGTCGTCATCACCGCATTCATCTCCTCCGCGTCTGAGCCCGAGCAGGCCACCCTCGAACTGCTCCACCGTATCCAGGCGGATCATCCCGAGCGCATCATACTCAGAATCCATGACATCACAGACTGCACTCACGGCGTCACTCAGTGGGGCCCGGACGAACTCGAAACGGTGACCATCGCCTTCAACGACAACATCACGGTAAGCTGGGGTGAGGGCGATGACCGTCGAACCATCTGCTTCCGCCATCCCCCCGGCTTCGCCTGGACGAACGATGACCTGCATGAAGCGATCCAGGCCGCGCTGCGCGGCGAGCTTCGTCCCGCGGAGCCTGAGGAAGCTGAGGGGCTGCGCATGATCGATCCTCGGGTCCGCGGGCAGTCGATCCGCGTCGGTGACGCCGGCGATGAGGTCGGACAGCTCATCGTCAACGATCAGCCTGTCATCAACATCACCGAATCGGAAGACTGTACCGCTCCAGGCAGGCGCGTCGCGGCCGCCGCCTCGGTACTCGAGGAAGCTCTGGAGCAGCCCTTCACGCCGAGTCAGCTATCGGTCCGGCGGCTCGACGGCGCCGCGGCGCTGATGGCCGGGGAGGAGATCCTGCTGATGGCGACCAGGGCTGATGCCCGCGCTGAGGACACCGGCCCCTTCGCTCTTGCGCAATCGTGGCATGGCTCGCTGCGGTCGGCGCTGATAACCGCCGCCGCGACGAGCAACGGCGGCAACGCCCTCAACAACAGCCAAGATCCCGACGGCACTGGCCTTGATGACAGCCACGATCCCGGCGACAACGACCTCGACGACAACCACGATTCCGGTGACAAGGACTGACAGCGAACCACTGTGCCTTCGAACAGCGTTCTCTCCTTCACGCCGCCTGACGGCGGACGCTGCCCGAGCCGTTGCCGTACGTCGTTGCCGTCCGCCGTTTGGAGGGGCCGCACGAGGATTGCGGGTGAGCGCAGCGAGCACGCATCCGAGGTCGGCCCAATGCGGTTGTCTATCCCGGCCCCGGGCGCGCTCTCATCGTACACAACGACCGCAATGGGCCGACGGGCGCCGTCCGCCGTCGCCCCTCTCCTGCCCTCGCCGCGTCGTTTGCGGCGAAAAGGGGAGGGGCGGGACCTGCCGCAGGCGGCGTCACAGGACCCGCCATCAGGCGGCGTCAGGGGAGAGGCCGCCGTCCGCTGCCCCCCAACGACCCCCGGCGGGGGCGCCATGAGTTCGGCGACCTTCCTGCACAACGACTGACGACGCACGGACAGGAGTGTCCGTGCCACGGAACGAACGAGGCCGTC
>PXBW01000322.1 GCA_003566775.1 candidate division WS1 bacterium | reverse complement strand
CCCGACGGCGCGAAGGCGAGTCCGTCGGTGGCGATTGCGCCCAGCGGATGGGCCAGCGCCTCCTGCATATCCTCCTCGCTCATCGAGAAGAAAACCGCGCTGACGTGCCCGCCCTCCTCGATCAGCAGGTTCAGGTACGCGTCCACCGGGTCCTCCCCGCGCTCGGCGGCGATCTCGTCGAGGCGTCTGCCGATGGCGGGCGCGTTCTTCTCCGTGCTCACATCGGTGATCATCACGCGGTCGAAGTCAAGCTCGAAGGGGTTGCTGTCGCGCTCACCCGTCTCGTATTCGGCAAGCTCCGCGCGGAGACGCTCGCGGGTCTCGGGCCGGGCGATCCTCTCCAGCATCGCCGAGGATCCGCCCTCGTGCACCCAGCGGGGCAGCGATCCGGCGAGGTGCTTGCTGCCGGCCACGTAGGGGTAGATGTCGTAGGCAATATCGAGGCCCTGGTCGCGAAGGTCTTCGATCAGCGCCAGCGGCTCATCCATCGTGCCCCAGGATCGCTGTCCGGAGCGCTTGAGGTGGTCGATCTGCAGGCGAAGGGCGCCGCCTGAGTTCTGCTGCGCCTCGATCGAGAGCGCGGCGATCTCGCGGATAGCGTCGGTGAACTCCTCGCGCTGCGAGCGAGTGTGCACCGAGACGAGTTTTCGGCGCTCGGCCACAACCTCAAGCAGTGCGAGTATCTCGCGATCCTCGGCGAAGAAGCCGGGGGCGTACTCGAAGCCGAAGCTGAGGCCGAAGCATCCGGCGTCGAGCGATGCGCGCAGCGCGTCCTGTATCAACGCAAGCTCCTCATCGTCGGGGGGGCTGTCCTCGAAGCCCATGACGTATGAGCGCAGGGAGCCGTGCCCGACCATCGCCGCCGCCGAGTAGGCCGGCCGAGCGCGATCGAGTGTGGAGAGATACTCATCGGCGCTCTCCCAGGTCCACGCCACATCCGCGGTGATGAAAGAGACCGCCCGGCGCATTTCATCGCGGTCTTCGGGATGGACGGGGAAGACGCCGAGCCCACACTGTCCGTTAAGCTCGGTGGTGACGCCCTGCTGGATCTTTGACTGACCGCGCGGGTCGGCGAGCAGGGTCAGGTCCGAGTGCGCGTGACAGTCCACGATGCCGGGCATCGCGGTGAGACGGTTGCAGTCGATGAACTCATCGGCGGTTGCGCGGTCCAGATTACCGGTCGCGGCGATCAGTCCGTCGGCTATGGCGATATCACCGCGGTATCCGGGCCTGCCGCTCCCGTCAACGATGATGGCGTCGGTGAGAACCAGGTCGAAGTCGTTGCTTCCGCTCACTAAGATGCCTGCTTTCCTGAGAGTGTCCGGGGAGAGTTCGGGTGTCGATGCTCAGTCGAGGCAGGCGCCTTCCGTCTCGCGGCGCCGCTGGAGCACCAACTCTGCCAGCTTCAAGTCGATCAGTGTGTCGATGTCGATTGCCTCTTCCTCGGAACCGACGATGTGTCCGATGTTGCTGCCGAGCCGATTGTCGGGAGTGATGATCGAGCGCCTGCTGGCGAATACCGCGCCCGTCTCGCTGTAAAGCGGATCAAGTTCCTGCCGGTTCGCGCGCCTGTCGAAGAGGGGTAGGAATTGCCCGTTCTCACGACGCCAGTACAGGTGGCGAATCTCCTTAAGCATAATCACCGAATCGTGGTCACCTTCGGCAAGCGTTTTGACCGACCGGTCTATGGTATCCGGGCGCAGCAGCGGGCAGGTCGGCTGCACGGTGAGGACCACGTCGATCTGCCGGTGATTTCCGGCTTCGAGAGTCGTGACCGCATGGTAGATGACCGGGTCGAGGGTCACGAGATCGCCGGACAGCTCGGGGGGCCGCATGAAAGGAACCTCCGCACCGCACTCGCGAGCGACTCGAGCGATACCCTCGTGGTCGGTGGAGACGACTGTTCGATCGACGCTTTCGCTGCGCAGACAGGCAGCCGTCACCCAGGCGATCAGCGGTTTGCCCGCGACTTCCCGGATGTTCTTGAGTGGTACTCCCTTACTCCCGCCCCGAGCGGGGATTACGGCGACCGTGTACATTCTTCGGCGCAACTCCTCAGCATGTCCGGCGCTGCTGGATCGCCTCTACGAAGCCCCCACTCACTCGAGGACGGGCCGGTCGGCACCGGCTTCACCGGCTATGGGAGTATAACGATTCGGCCTCCTTCAGTCAAAATGTCGGAAACCGCCGATAGGCCCTGATCCGAGCGGGCAAGGAGTGTCAGGCCTCGGCGGAGAATGAGAAGGTCAGGTTGTCGCAGGTATCGAGACGCTTTGAAGCGGGAGGGAGGCGAAAGACCTTGTGCCAGTCCGCATGCCGGCGGGTGCGAGGCATAATCATCCAGTTGCTGCTGGTGCTTCCGCCTGCGCTCGCATGGGCGCAGGAGGAGGAGATTGAGGAGGCGCCGCCCCCGCTCGACATCGCCGAGACCGCAGGGGAGTGGTGGGCGAAGTTCCAGCAGCCTGAGTTCATCGCGGGCGTAGTCGGCGCGCTTGCGAACGTCCTCGTGGTGATAGTCATCGCCGCCGCGGTGTACCTTGCCGTGATGCTGGCGTTCGCGCGCGCTGTGCGCCGGGTGGAGCGGGACTCAGCAGATGCCGCGCCGGCGGAGCGCAGGCGCAAGCAGCGGGTCATCACAGCGCTTGAGCTTGTGCGGAGCATCGTGCGGTGGGTCATTCTGATCACGGCTTTCGTCTGGGTGCTCGGCTCGGCGGGCATGGACATCCGACCGGTGCTTGCGGGCGCCGGGGTTCTCGGCCTCGCTGTGGGCTTCGGGTCTCAGAATCTCGTGCGTGACATCGTGAGCGGATTCTTCATGCTGCTCGAGGGGCAGTACGCCGTTGGGGACTACGTGCGCGTCGGTGCGGCGTTCGGCATGGTCGAGAGCGTCGGGATCAGAGTCACGGTGCTGCGAGACCTGGATAATCAGCGGCACTTCATACCGAACGGGGTCATTGCACAGGTCACTGTCTTCGACGAGCCCTTCGTCAACCATGTTGTCGAGGTGCCGCTGGAGAGTCCGGATGACTGCGAGAGCGCCGTGGTTGCGCTGCGAGAGATGATTCGGCGGATGAAGCGCGAATACGAGCGCTACCTCGTGTATTACAGTCAGCCGCGAGCGGTCATGTGCAACGGTGCATCGATTGTGCGGCTGCCCGTGGCGATCTTCCCGACACAGGACTGGCTGGTGAACGAGGAGATCCCCGCGGCTGTGCGCGACACGCTCACGCGGGCGGAGATCCCCCTCCGCGAGGGGCGCGATGTACGCGTGTTCATGGACCTCAGCCGCATGCCCGAGTACCATCACGCCGATGAGGATGACGAGGAGCAGGAGGCGAATTGCGCTTGACGATTGCCCGCAGAATGCGCAGATGCGTTGGCGGCATGGTACCGATCTGGTTCCCCGAGAGCATGTCGGGGCGGCAGATGCAGGACTATCTCGGCCGGACACTCGCGGATGCCGAGCTATTCATCGATCCGTCTCGCCTGCTGCTGGTCGTGGACGGCTGCCCGCAGGCGGAGGAGCCGACGCGGCGCGCCGCCGCTGAGATGGGGGAGCGTGCGGGGTTCGAGCCGCGGATGATCGTGCGCGAGGAGAATGGAGGCAAGGGAGCGGCGGTCTGCACGGGTCTGCGCAGGTTGCTCGAAGACGACGACGTCGAGGCGCTGAGTATCCGCGATGCGGACGGCGACCATGACATCTACGATCTGCCGCAGCTTTACCGGCACTTTGAGACGGTGCGCGAGCATAGCGAATCCGACCGGATCTTCGTGGTGGGAGGGCGCTTCTCGCTGACGCGGCCGCTCGGCCTTGCGCGGGGCGAACTCGAACGGGTACTTAACCGCGTGACCGTCGATGCGGTCAACGCGAAGCTGGCCCCGGAGGGAGCGGCCGTGGATGAGCGCTTCACAGCGCGTTACGGCGAACCCGCGGATTTCCAGTCGGGTTACAAGCTGTACTCACGCGAGGCCGCGGAGGTGGTGATCGAGGCGCTGGAGAAGGCCGATGCGGGCATGCCGGAGCATCGAGTGATGCACTGGGCGGTGGAGTTTATTCCGACCGTTGAGCTTCTGCTTCGCGGCTTCATCCCGGCGGCGCTTCACCGCGTCACATGGGACGGACAGCCACAGACGACCTTCGACGGCAGTAACATCGCGCGGGCTTACTCGAAGCAGATCGCCTGGCTATTTGAGCGGCTCGATCTACCCGCGGGGGTTGCCATGACGCTGCTTGATCGCGCGCTCGCCGAGTGTGAGTACATCACCGCGGACGGGGGCGCGGATGAGATTGCGACACTGCGACGTCAGGTTGTCGAGAGATGCTATCCCGACCGCTCCTCCCTTCCGCCGCCAGGGCGGGGGGAGATCTTCATCTGAAGATGCATCGAGGAGAGATGACCATGGTAATCGACATTCACCACCATCTGCCACGCGAATGGCGCGAGTACATGCCGCGACTACGTGAGAGGTGCGAGGCGCTGGGCATCGACCGCGTTGTCCTTTGCACCTCCGGCCCGCCCGCGGCGGGAAATCTGCACCTTTACGAGGCGCTGCAGGAGCACGGGGACTTCATGCTGGCGCTGGGCTACGTGCGCCTTGGGGAGGAAGGCCCGAAGGCGGTCGATGAACTGCACGCGATGGGCTTTCACGGGCTGAAGGTGATCCGTCCCACGGTAGATTACGATGACGACGTGTGCATGCCGGTGTACGAGCGCGCGGCGTTGCTCGACATGCCGATACTCTTTCACCTCGGCATCGTGGCGGCGAGCCGTGCCTCCGATCCGTTCCGCGATGTGTCGATCGACCGGATGCGCCCGGCGCATCTCGACCGGATCGCGCGGAAGTTTCCGTCACTGTCACTGATCGGCGCTCATCTGGGCAACCCGTGGTACGATGAGGCCGGGGAGCTTGCGCGGATGCACCCGAATGTGTACTTTGACCTGACCGGCTCCACGATGAAGAAGAAATCGCCGCAGTTTCTCTCGGAGGTCTTCTGGTGGGCGGACAACGAGCAGTACGGGATGATGGGTGACAAACATCCCTACGAGAAGATCGTCTTCGGCACCGACGTCTCGGTGGACCTGATGGAGGACGTGATGGACGACTACCGCGCGTTCTTCCACCATGTCGAGATGTCATTCGAGCATCGCTCGCTGATCATGGGCGGCACCGCGGCGAAGATATTCGGGCTGGAGGGGTAGGACTCACGCGAGTATCTTCACCGGAGATGGACGGGCAGAGCCCCCGCGATCACACACGACGCGGCGGCACCGTCAGACTCACCGTGGGGCATT
>PXBW01000282.1 GCA_003566775.1 candidate division WS1 bacterium | reverse complement strand
TGAAGAACGCCTGGACGCCGCGGGCGCGCCGACGCGCACCGCCGCTGCCACCCGCGCGAGCGCGGCGCGCCCTGAGCCGCGTCCGCACATGAGCGCATTTTGCGCATTTCGGGCTTGACCGCTCCGCCGGCCCGGTCCACCATGCCGCCGTCATGGGCTACCACCTGAGAGCGGAGACCGCGGCGGGGCCGCGGGAGGAGGGGCGCGCTCCTCCGGATGTGCGTAAGCCGCGCGCGGGTGTCGGATCTGGCTACAGATACTACAGCCCGGAACTGGGGCGGTGGGTGAATCGGGATCCGATTGGCGTGAGGGGTGGGATAGGCGAGAACCTCTTTCTGGACAACACAAGCGCGAGTTCGGTTGACCCGCTCGGGTTACTGCGGGTCGATTTCTCGCTGGACGATCCGCAACCATTCGATCGCATGGCGTATACTCAGGATATCGTCGAAGCAGGTGGCCTCTGGCCGGGGGCGGCAGCCGGTGCCGATCGGCCTGTTCTGCTCCGTGATTGGACAGTGGAATTCCGCGCATGCGAAGTTGACCCGATGAACTGCGTCGAGTGCTGGACCGCGTCACCCGACTTCTTTTCCGTTAGGGGGCACGCACGCTTGCTTCAGCCCGTCCCTGACTGTCCGGTGTCGAGTTCCATTGCTCGGGCGATAAACGAACATGAGCACCGCCGGATGCTGGCGATAAGCCGGGCGACTCAGATGCTTGAGGAAGCAGAGAGAGCGATTCGGGACCTGAGATATGCTGCGGCCACGCGACACGACTGTGCAGCGCAACTGCGGACGAATGTCTTTCGAATACAATGGGCTGCACGGGAACAGTGGGAAGAGTTCAACTTTCACGAGCAAGGAGAGATCAGTCGCGAAAACCAACCCGCGAACCAAGTAATCGGTTTTGAGGTAATCGACGGCCGCCGTGTAATCGCGTCCTTCCGCTATCGAAGAACGCATTCGGTCGGTACCGTGAGATTCGAGGCCCCGTTGGGGCTGGAGGCTAGCAGCCGATGTGCGCACTGACTTGCTTGAGAACAGGCGACGCCGCTACTCGTGTTCGTATTGTGCAAACGACTCGCGTCGCTCGAACTGCCATCTCACTCTTGTTGCTACTCATAATACTTGCTTCGACAGCCTGTGCAATCCGCCGTGCACATCAAGGCAGACTAGCACTTCCAACTGAAGGCACGATAGCGATTCCTGTAGCCGGCGGCGCTAGGCATATCATGATTACCTTCTCGAATGCGTATCAGTCTGCCGTCGCGGTGGAGACTTGGACCGATGCGGGCAGCATGCAGCAAAGCCGGGTTCTGACCCGGAATGAAGGAGAGAGTGATATTGAGGTGTCTATAGGGTCCGACGGAGGGGTTCTAGGTCTTCGCTTCGACGGCTACTATGTGGGCAACTTTGGGGGCGGCGCAGCGCCTCAGGTGCTTCTAGACGGAGCGTGGACCGAGATGTTACCCTTATGGCAGGAGCTTTCTCGGACGAACCGTCGCTTCCTGATCCGGGTGCTCGACTAGGCGGGGCACCGGGGCCGGTCCGCACATGGTTGCAGAACGCTTGGACACAGGAGGCTCTGCGCAACTGTCGGCGCTGTCCCCCGCCGGAGCCTATGCGCCTGTTCCGCGGCCAGAGGCGAAAGGCAGCTTCTCGGCTTGACCGCTCCGCCGGTCAGGTCCACCATGCCGCTGTCATGGGCTACCACCTGAGAGCGGAGGCCGCGGCGGGGCCGCGGGAGGCGCGGTGCGCAACTGGCAATGCGTTCGCGCTGCGCACTGGTGTCGGATCTGGCTACAGATACTACAGTCCCGAGCTTGGTCGGTGGGTCAATCGGGATCCGATTGAGGAAGGCGGCGGGCTGAATCTGTATTGCATGATCGGCAATGCGATTCTCGAAAGTATCGACTCACTTGGTCACAAAGCCTTCGAAATCATTGAATCGCAGATTCCTGGAATGGTTGATATTGTGCTGGTTGAACGAGAGCTTTCTCGTGCAGCGAGAAGAGCTGCACGGCGATCAATCCGAGAAGGATTGCGCTCGGTTTCCAATGTCATAGCCGACGGCACTGCAACAGGAGGGTTCCATCAGTTTTCTTCGGGGCTTGCAGACCGCCTTGGCCAACTCAGCAATCCGGGGGATCGCATTGAATGGCCCCGCGCTGAGGTTGTCAGTGCTGTACTCGACATTTATGCACTTCTCCGATGGGTGCACAACGACGCGGATCAATCATATCTACAGGTTGCGAGGGCCTTACACTACTTCTCTCAGGCTCGCACTTGGGAGAATTGTTTTGCGTACTGTGATGCCGTCTTCAACTTCATTGCTGATATTCCCACCCCGCTCGCGAGGGGAATGGCATGGCTATCGGTCTATGGGTGCTACGACGCGTGTTGCAGGCATGTAAGCTTCTACCGTTAGGAGACCAATGAAACCGCCAGTCAAAAGCCGTCTGCCACTGCTGGTGACATGCTTGTTCTGCGCGTCATGCCAGACGAGCCGACAGCCGGCCCATCCAGCTCGTATACATGATCGCCTTCTTGAAGAAACGGATGCATCTGCAAGGGACGATTTGTATGAGGAGTTGCGTTTGTCGGTTGAATTTGCCAACAGGCTTTTGATCCAAGGCGCTCGCCGTGTTACCCCCTTTCATCATGCAAGTGGGCGTGCTCTCGCCTCCATCATCTACAGTTCCCTTATCACCGAAGCGTCCCTGCTGACCGCTGGCGACAGCGTAAATCGGCTGGATGAGGGGCCGCGGCAAGATATCCGTTGCCAGTTGCAGCGCCGTGCCCGTGGGATATTGAGCCTGTATCCAATCACGTCCTCAAGCGATGAAGAGATGAATGCGATTGAGAAGCGCTCATTACTCATCGTACTATCGCTCTTACATCGTGTCATTCCAGAGGATGTCCATTCCCTTGTTCGCGAACGCGCTGAGCTGATTGACTGTGATCATAGCCTGCCACTTGATGTGATTCTGTTCCACTACGGATGCCCGACGGCTGCAGAGCGTCTCTCTGGAATCGACCCAGGTCTGCGAGCGGAATACGACGCGATGTTCTATGGGTTTAATCCAGAAAGTCGACGATGACGTCTGTGTTGCCGATAAAGGGGCCAAGTCACCACAGTCCGAAAAACGAGCAGCGAAGCAACAGGTTAGGGGAATTCATGCGGTCGGGGGCGGTCTTGACATCGCTGCAGAATCTGCCGTCCATGTTCGACGGGCGGCCCCGGCGAGCGGCCCCGGGGTCGCACACAGTTGCAGAACGCTTGGACACGGGAGACTCCGCGAGACCGTCGGTGCTGCCGCGCGCCCGATCCAATGCGCCTGCTCCTCGGCCAGCCGCGAGAAGACGCGAGAAGGCGCTCTCCGGCTTGACCGCGCCGCGGGCGGGGTCCATCATACCGCCGCCATGGGCTACCACCGGAGAGCGGAGACCGCGGCCGGGCCGCGGACGGAGGGGCGCGCAACTGGCAGTGCGCGCCCGCTACACGCGGGTGTCGGATCTGGCTACAGATACTACAGTCCGGGGCTTGGGCGGTGGGTGAATCGGGATCCGATTGAGGAGGCCGGTGGAGCGAACTTGTTCGGATTTGTTGCCAACAGGACCCCATGCAGGGTCGATTTGCTTGGATGGGGTCCTTTCCTGAAGAGGCTGGGGCTGTGCTCGCTCAATCTCATCATGGAGTTGGCTGGCAATGCTTGGGCGCGCCAGGTTGACAGGAATCTCGTGGCGAACAATGTCAAGCGGCACATCCGCGACCGCGAGTTCAGCCCACTCCCCAGCACTGATGATTGGTGTGCAGGCGTTGTGTTGGATGAGTACGCCGACCGGCTTGATCTGGATCGGACTCGATTCGTCGAGGGTGTTGGCCGATGCGTTCTCGAAGCAGTTGGGGCCGCCGTCGTCGATCGAGGGGTCAGAGCATTTGTAGACGAGCTTCGGCCTGCAACGCAACTTGAGCGTGCAGTGGTTGAAGAGGTTGCCAAGCGTTTCATCGATATTTGGGAGGGCACGCTGGGCCCGGAGATGCTACCTGATTTGACACTCAGCCCTCAGATATCAATGTTTGGGCGATGTACCGATAGAAATAGAATTGACATTACAGTTTCTTTGCGGCAGACGATAGTCAATATTGGTGGGCACCGCGTGGACGTTGAGCTATCGACTAGCGAGTTGCTCCGCCCCATTCGTGTCCGCGGACGTGAGGCGTATCAGGTATGCTGTGATTGTCAGTTTACGGACGATTGAAAGAGCGCGTAAGGACAGGGCGCGAATGAAACCTTCAACCGCCATCATAGCCCTTTGTGTCACTATGGGCCTGTTTGGCTGCATAAGCAACAAGGGGAGCGTTCTGAAGCTGGATCATGCGGAGGAAGCGCTTACGCCGCCGCCGCTACCTGAAGTGCCGCGGACCCATATTCGGGACTTTTTGGATCCCTTCTGGGATGATCTCAGCAACTGGCCTGCTGAGATATCTAATGGTCATTATCGATATCGCCTCCACGTTCGCGGCTATGAGGGCGGTCAGAGCGCCTCCTACCAGATATCTGATGACGAACTTGCACGACTCAGGAAGGACATGGGTTGGCACGATGATATGGACGAAGACGAATTTCCCTGGTCCTTTGCGCGCTTCAATTTCGGGCCCACCTATGGATGGAGCGCCGCAGATCAGAGCGTCGTGAGGCGAGGGGTGGATCATCCGGAAGTGCAAGCCAACCACTTCTATGCGCCGGATGGGACTCGGATGAGGTCGATTTTTACGGTCTTCGAGGAGAACCGCTGGGTTTCAGTGCTCTATGACAGGCGCGGCGAGATCGTCGGGTTTTGCGAGGGCGCCTACTACGACCACCTCGCATACGAGGGACGTGAGGTGACCGTTGTTCGAGGTCGAGCGGTTCCGCGCAGAGAGTTCAGCCGGATCCTCACGATGCCATGGAGCGAGTACAGAGAATGGCTCGACACTTTCGAGGGAGATCATGCACGACGCCGGTCGCACGAAACGGGGCAGCCGAGCGAGATTACGCGCTGAGCCCGCACACAGGTGCAGGTCGCTTGGCTGCGGGCATACGGAGGTGACAACGCCGCTGCCACCCGCGCGAGCGCGGCGCGCTCTGAGCCGCGTCGCCACGTGAGGAGGTTTCAGGCTTGACCGCTCTGCCGGGCAGGTCCACCATGTCACCGTCATGGGCTACCAACCTGAGAGCGGAGACCGCGGCGGGGCCGCGGGAGGAGGGGCGCGTAACGGGGCATGCGCGCGCGCCGCGCACAGGTGTCGGATCTGGCTAC
>PXBW01000067.1 GCA_003566775.1 candidate division WS1 bacterium | reverse complement strand
ATTCCGACACGGCCGAGGGGATCTTGCGCACGCTTGAAATCCGCACAGCGGGCTATGCGCCCAAGCGCGATACCCCGGAGCGCGCGGTCACTGCCGCCGCCCCCAGTCGAAACGAAGTGAAGAAGTTCCTGAACGATCCACGCGATGTGGTCTCTGAGGCAATGGAAGGAGCTCTGGCCGCGTGGCCTGACCACATCACCCGGATCGAGGGCAAGCGGCGCGCCATCGGCGCCCGCGCCGACCGGCCTGAAGGCAAGGTCGGGATTGTCATCGGCGGCGGAGCGGGGCACGAGCCAAGCTTTCTCGGATTTGTCGGCGCCGGGTTGGCCGATGCTGTGGCTGTAGGAAATGTTTTCGCCAGTCCACCGCCCGACCGGATTCTGGCCTGTACCCGCTACGTCAATCGCGGTGCCGGGGTGCTTTTTTTGTATGGTAACTACACCGGCGATGTGATGAATTTCGACATGGCCGCAGAACTGGCTGCCACAGAGGGAATTGATGTGCGCAGTGTGCGCACCACGGATGACATTGCGTCCAGCGCTTTTGAGGATCGCGACGCCCGGCGTGGCACTGCTGGCAATGTGTTCGTGTTTAAGATCGCTGGAGCCGCAAGCGCCCGAATGGAACCGATAGAGGAATGCGAGCGACTGGCGCGCAAGGCCAATGCTGCCTGCCACACGATCGGTGTCGCGCTTGAGCCCTGCTCGATGCCTGAAACGCGGCGCGCGAGTTTCATCCTAGCCGAAGACGATCTTGAATTCGGTGTCGGCGTACATGGCGAGCCTGGTGTTCAGCGCCAAAAGCTGAAGCCTGCAGACCGGATAGTTGATCAGATTTGCGACCAGCTGTTCAAGGCAATGGATTTGTCAGAGGGATCGCGGGTTGCGGTTTTGGTAAATTCGCTGGGTGGTACCCCAATGATCGAGCTTATGGTCCTGAACCGGCGTGTCCAGCAGCGCCTTTCAGCACGCGGGGTCCAAGCGCATCTGACATTGATTGGCCATTATTGCACGTCACTCGACATGGTGGGCGCGTCGATCACATTCATGGCCCTGGATGAGGAACTTGCCGCATTACTTGATGCACCGTGCGATGGCTTTGCCTGGCGACACGGCTGAACGCGTGCCTGCTATTGCTGGGGCGGGTCTGTGAAGGCAAGCGGATCAAAGCACCAGAACAGCCGATACAGGCAATAGCACGCCAGCGCGCCCACCAATACTCCGAAGAACGGGCTGCCTACAGCAAACTCGACTACTGTCCAGACTACACAGAGTAACGTTACGCTAATGCGCCGCCAAAGCGGGCGAAAGAACGGATGCCGCGTTTCAAGATATCTGCTCATATGAAACCCATTCTTGAACTTGCAATTTACCTTCCCTCCAATGCCACTAAATAAAAAAAATTTTATCAAATTTTACATGTCGGAAGTGGTATCGCTCTACATACAGAGGTAGGCGGCCAGTTGTTTCAGCCCTGTTTCGGCTCGTGTAGGATGATGGCCCAGTGCGTGCAAATCTAGCAGGAGTTCAATTTTTGGCGAATGTATGGAGAGTTGTACAATGTTTGGCCCAGGCCGCAATAAGTATCGCCGCCGATGCTGCTCCTGGGTCGATATGACCGAGCACGCGCGCTCCCAGTTTCTTTGATCTCCCTTTCGCACTGCGCATTTGGGCGGTTGCTTTAGATCCATCTCTCGCTGCCTTACTGGCCGCGCTTAGGCAAGCAGCGACCGACGAGCCTTTTTTCGCATGCTTCAACGCTGCATCTGCTGCAGGGCGCCAAGCATCCAGCATAGTCTTTTCACCAAGGTTTGTGTGCCCTCTTGTTGCGATGCCCTGCGCCAAACCGTCGAACCACCAGGCCAGTGAAATTGCATCTAGGTTCCACCGGTCGGATATAGCCTGTCCCGCAGTCTTGAATGCCGAGGCGTAAAGAGGCCCCGCAGAAGCACCGACTGCGGAAAGGAAAGTCTCGGCGATGCGGTCGCAGGTTTCACTAATGGGCAAGTCCGGGTCAGTCGCGTCCAGCGCGTCCAAAACGGCCTTCCAGCCGATTTCCATGGTGATACCGTGATCTCCGTCGCCGATTGCGCCATCCAGCACACAGAGTTGGTCTCGTGCGGCGAAGATCGCAACTGCTCCGCTGCGCATCATGCCCATGAACTCGCGCGGTCCCATTTCACCGTCAGTTTTGAGTGTGTCGCGGTTGATCGCTGTTTCGCTGTCACAGCGCGCGCGCGCGGGCGTTGGTGTGCGCGGCGTCTGCGCCACGACCTGCGACTGCCCAACCTTGAGCGCGGGGGTCTCGCATGGGTGGTCCAGCCAGTCTTGCAAATCCTCATCGAGGCGCATCAAACTGATCGAGGCTCCTTCCATATCGAGCGATGTGCAATATTCCCCGACCCAGCTATGGTGAATGTCCACTTTCCGATCAGCAAGCTGGGTCGCGACCCGTCGATGCAGAAGATAGAGTTCGAGCAGAGAGGTGGACCCGAGCCCGTTAACCAGGACCGCAACTCGATCGCCGGTAGCTAGCGATAGCTCATTCAGGATCGGAATAAGTAATCGGTCGGCGACCGCGTCCGCGCTCTCCGCCGCGACACGCTCGATCCCTGGTTCCCCATGGATGCCCATCCCGATTTCCATCTGTCCGACGGGCAGGTCAAAATTCGGACGCCCGGTCTGCGGAAGGATACATGCGGACAGGGCCACGCCCATGGTTCGGGTGGCCGCATTCGCGCGCGCGGTGGCAGCCTCTACTTCGTCTAAAGACAGTCCTTGGTCTGCCGCCGCGCCGGCGACCTTGAACACGAAGAAATCCCCGGCGATACCGCGTCGTTCCTCGCTGTTATTCACTGGGGCGGAGGCGATGTCGTCTGTAACAACAAAGGACCGGGCAGTAACGCCGTGCTCTGCGAGCGCTTCGGCTGCCATGTCGAAATTCATGACATCGCCTGTGTAATTTCCATAAAGGAACAACACGCCAGCGCCGCGGTCGGCAGCAAAGCCCGCATCCATGATTTGAGTTGGTGACGGAGAAGCAAAGATGTTTCCCAGAGGCGCCGCGTCGGCCAAGCCCTTGCCGACATAGCCTGCAAACGCAGGTTCATGACCTGATCCCCCGCCAACAACTATGCCGACTTTTCCTGGTCTTGGGCCGTTGCGCGCAACGATGGCCCGTCCTGTGGTGCCTTCCACGCAAAGAAGACCCGGATGCGCAGAAACCATGCCTTCAACCAGATCAGAGATCAATTTGTCTGGATCATTTATCAGCTTGCGATGGCGATCCGGCATTTCTTGAACCTCTTTGGGGCGATTGCCTAAAGACTAGTTTAACGCCGTGACGTTCGACAAGTAGGGTTCTCAGATTCTCTAACTCCGCTGCCTCGCGCGCGGCACTCCACTGAAGTGCGTCCGCAGTGATCGAAGCAACAGATCGGCAACATTCGCCAGTGAGCGCGCCGCTGATTGCGAGCGGGGTGCGCCGCAGCAGAAGGTCCGCCAAATGCGTCACACGCTCATTCCGAACGATCCAGTCAATTTCTTGAACGGTGAAGCCGGGCGCATCTGGTAGAGGAGTCGGTTCTGTGCCCTCATGTCGAGCAATATCGCGCCCTGTCGTGCCATAACGGTCAAATAGTGTGAAAACGCGGTCCGGCGCCGCCCCGGTTTCCTGTGCCATGGCGGCGATCCACGCATCTTGCGACTGCCTGTCTTTGGGTATGCCGCGCGCTCCGCCAATGGGCATGTCATCCGTATCGCACAAGCGCGGCAAACTTAGTTCAGACAGTACCGTATCCGCCACTTCGGCGGAAAAGGCACGGAAAGTCGTCCATTTTCCACCCACCAGTGAAAGGATGGGAAAAGGGCGGGTGGCGGTTTCGGGCGTATATGGCGCAGAGTGGTCGCGACTGATCAGGCCGGGGGCAACGCCTTGTGAATTGGGCAGTGGCCGTATTCCGGCATAGGCAAAGACGATCTGATCCCTGCTGAAGCTAAGCCCCGGTAACAGATCGCGCAGGCTTTGGATGAAATACGCTGTTTCACCTTCAGTGCAGGCAACGTGATCAGGGTCGCTGTCGGGAATGTCGGTGGAGCCGACCAGTGCCTTGCCCTGAAACGGAAGCACCAGAAGTATGCGACCGTCATCGGCCTCGTAATAGAGCATCCTGCCATCAAGCTGGCGCAGCAGCTCCGGGTGATCCAGCAGGATATGGGCCCCTTTGGTTCCACCGATATAGTGACTTTCATGGCCGAGGGCGCTGTTCACACGGTCGATCCAGGGGCCCGCTGCATTCACAACAAACCGGGGCCGGACCCTGCGGTCGCCATCGTCCGAGCTCAGGTCCAGCGCACCTTCGGACTGGTCGGTCACGCTGCACCAGTTGTTTGCCTCTGACCCGGGCGATGCTTTCAGCCCGTCCTGGATCAGTTCCAGCACCAGCCGTTCGGGGGCGGTGATCACGGCGTCGAAATAGGTTCCAAGGGCGACGATGCGGGGCGTCAGGGCGGGGATGTCGCGCAGGGCCTTGCGGCGCGAGATCATGCGATGCCGTGGCATCTGGCGGGCGCGCGACCCGTACAGATCATAGAGCCACAGTCCCAGTTTCACCAGCAGCGCGCCCCGGCTGCGCGGGGCCGTGGTCGAACCGAACAGGGTGCGCAGCGCAGCGGTGATCCCGCTGCTCCATGACATGAGAGGGATGGCTGTCGGCAGGGGGCGGACCAGATGGGCTGCGTTCCTCAACAGGAGGTTGCGCTCATATGTGGACTCGGCCACCAGCCGCAATTCGCCGGTTTCGAGGTATTTCAGGCCGCCATGGATCAACCGGGATGGCGCCGCGCTGGTGCCAGAACCGAAATCGCCCTTGTCGATGATCAGACATTTCAGTCCCTGGGCGCAAAGGTCCCGGAACACCCCGGCGCCGTTGATCCCGGCCCCGATGATGACAACGTCAAAGGCATCGATCTTTGCATCAGTCATGAAAGCGGCCCCGGCCTGCGGCCTCCAACGCGTTGAGGCGATCCCAGGTCGATGTCAGGGTCGCCGCGACCTCTTGGTAAATCGCATATCTGTCCGCGTAATGGGCGGCGCGGCTTTGTGACGGCTGATAGTGGGTCGCGCGCTCCGCGAGGTCGCGGGGATCGGCATCGAACCGCGCGAACGCACCGACAGCCGCACCGGCGCAGAGCGCGGCCCCCCAGGCGGCGGCTTCATCCGTGTCCGTTACCATGACCGGCATATCCAGAATATCGGCAAAAAGTTGTGCGACGGTCGGATTGCGCGACGCCCCGCCGGTCAGCCGCGCCTCGGTGCT
>PXBW01000307.1 GCA_003566775.1 candidate division WS1 bacterium | reverse complement strand
CGAGCGTAACCTCTACCTCACCACGCAGTTCATCGAGTTGGGAGTGCCGGTTGTCGTATCACTCAACATGGTGGACGTGGCTGAGGCGATGGGGCGCTCGATCGACGTGGATCTGCTGAGCGACCTGCTGGGCGTACCGGTCGTAGCGACCGTGGCAAGCAAGGGAGAGGGTGTCGAGGAACTGTTGCAGGTGGCGCTGGAGGTGGCGCGCGGCGAAGGGGAGCCCACGCGGCAGGTCTTCTACGGCCGCGAACTTGAGAGCCACGTCGCAGAGATCACGGAACTGCTCGATGAAGCGGGCGGATTACCCGGCGTGCCCTCCCGATGGGTCGCGATTAAGCTTCTCGAGGATGACGACGAGGTCCGGCGCAGCGTCAAAGACGAAATCCAGGATGGGGCGGAGCTTATTGAACGTGTTGAACGCGTGCGCGCGCACCTCGAATCGGTAGTAGGCGATGACGCGGAACTCGCCCTCGCCGATCGCCGCTACGGCTTCATCAGCGGCGCCTGTGCCGAGGCCGTCACCACCAGCGATGAAGAGCCGGTAGATTGGTCGGAGCGGATCGATCGTGTGGTCACCAGTCGTGTGCTTGGTATCCCCATCTTCTTCCTGCTGATGTGGGCGATCTTCGAAATGGTGTTCCGTCTCGGGGCGCCACCGATGGAGTGGATCGAGGACGGCTTTGGCTGGCTGGGCACTCAGATGGAGGTACTGCTGCCTGAAGGCCCGCTGCAGTCCATGATAGTTGACGGCGTCATCGCCGGCGTCGGCGAGGTGCTGCACTTCGTCCCCCCGATCATGCTGCTCTTCCTCGCAATCGCTGTACTTGAGGATAGCGGCTATATGTCGCGTGCTGCCTTCGTCATGGACAAACTGATGCATCATATCGGACTCCATGGCAAGAGCTTCATACCCATGCTCATCGGCTTTGGCTGCACCGTTCCGGCGGTCATGGCCACGCGCACACTCGAGAGTCGTCGCGACAGACTCACCACGATGCTGGTGACGCCGCTGATGAGTTGCGGGGCGAGATTGCCGGTTTACGTCCTGCTGGCGGGGGCATTCTTCGCGCCGCATGTAGCCGGGCGGGTGATCTTCTCAATCTACGTGCTCGGCGTGTTGATTGCGATCCTGATGGCGCGCATCTTCCGCTCGACGATCCTGAGGGGGCCGTTGACACCGTTCGTGATGGAACTTCCTCCTTATCGGATGCCGACGATAAAGGGAACTCTGCTGCACATGTGGGAGCGCGCGTGGTGTTACATACGGAAGGCCGGCACAATCATTCTTGCCGCTGCGGTGGTCATGTGGGCCCTGCTCACCTATCCCCAACCTCCAGCGGACGCGGAACTCTTGGGCATACCGGAGGTCTCATACACCTACGCCGGGCGCCTCGGGCACGCGCTCGAGCCCGCGCTGAGGCCTCTGGGCTTCGATTGGAAGATAGGCGTCTCACTCTCGGCCGGACTCGTCGCCAAGGAGATCGTCATCTCGACCCTCGCCACGACCTACGCGCTGGAGGATACCGAAGATGAAGCGAGGGCATTGCGGGAGGCGGTGGCGGAGGATCCCGTCTTCAGCCCACTGGTGGCCTTCACAATGATGGTGTTCGTGTTGCTTTACATACCCTGCATGCCCACCGTCGTGGTCATGTGGCGCGAGGCAGGCTCGTGGAAATGGGCGGCGTTCGCGGTGGCGTACACCGTCTCCCTCGCGTGGATCGTCTCCTTCATCGTATATCAGGGCGGTATGTTGCTGGGGTTCGGATAGTGGAGGTCGACTTGTGGTTCAGCATGTCATCGTCGGTCTGATTGTCGCTGCAATGGTTGCATGGCTCGTCTGGACACTTGCGCGGCGGGTGCGCTCCGGCGGCTGCGATTGTGAGGCTGCGGAATCATGTCCCTACGCCGCAGATGGCAGTTGCGACCCGAGTGCTCCGATCAGCGGCGAGGAAGAAGCCGATGAGCAGGACCCCGACACACCTGAGGGCTCAGATCGATACTGAGCCCGGACGGCAGGCCCGGGCTCGTATAGAGATCGGCGCTCAGAATGGTGTGCCTTCAGAATGGGGGTGGAGGCGGCGGAGCGTCACCCAACTCACGCGCAGGTATGTCCTCAGGCAGGCTGTAATCCGCCCCGGGTGCATCGACATCCACTGTGAGTTCAGGGCCCACGGGTATGAAGTCGAAGTTTGCAAAGCCTACTGGGTGGGTGCCCTTTCCCACGCCGGACACTGTGAAACGTCCATCGTTGTCGGTGGTTCCGGTTGCCTCATCGATCACGAGTTCCGCGTTCGCCAGCGGTTCGCCGCTGTCCGCATCAACGACTCTTCCTTTGACCGTTGCTCCCGCGACTATGGTCAGATTCCGCGAACTCTGACGTCCGCCTTCATCGCTCACCGTAACACTGATTGTGAACTCGCCACCCGGCTTCGGCGCCGTCCAGGTTATCTGCTCACCGGTACCTCTCAGTTCTCCGCCGGTCGCTTCCCACGCGTAACTGAGTGAAGCACCCTGCGGATGCGAGGCATCCGCCGTGACGGTTGTGTCTTCGCCGGGCCAGATCGCCTCAGGGGAGGCGGTGAGCGACTCGATCACGGGAGCCGACGGGTCAACGCCATTCTCGCCATTATTCCCACCGCCGCCACACCCTGCCACGATCAGGAGTCCCGCGATTGCCACAACTGATAGAAGTGTTCGCGTCCTCATGTTATCATCTCCATCACATCTCTCCTGTATTCGGCCCTTAGACCGAATCAGGGCTGACGATGTTCCGTCCTGTCGCCGATATGCGCCCGATTGCGTCCGGACAGAACCGAAGATGTCCCGCAATCCCGTATGATGATGGGCCGAGGCGTCCGCGATTTCATAACCGAAGACCGTCACGCATTTGACCGGGAACATGTCCTACTGTTATTATCATACACGCCCCGCGCATCTCCGTCCGACAACTCTCTGCGCTACGGGGCTGAACGTCTCCACGAGAGAATTACCCAGCGTGAAGCGATCTGCTGCAAGTCACCAATGCACGGAAGGAACGTAATCCATGAGCGAGAAGACTTATGGCTTCGCATTCGTCGGGTGCGGGGTCATCGCACCTACCCATGCGAAGGCGATCGAACGGTTGGAAAATGCGGAGTTGCTGGCTGTATGTGGCCGTAGTGAGGACTCCACCAGAACCTGCGCCATAGATCTCGGAGCCGAACCCTATACAGACCTCGGCGAGATGCTGAAGCGCGACGATATCGACATGTGCAACATCCTCACGCCGAGCGGCCTGCACGCGAAGCATGGCATTCAGTGCGCCGATGCCGGCAAACACGTAATCTGCACAAAGCCGATCGACATCACGGTCGAGAGCATCGATGCATTGATCGAAGCCGGAGAGCGCAACAAGGTGAAGATTGCCGCCACGCACCAGAATCGCGGCTATCCCGTCTACGAGAAGATCAAGCGGTACATCGATGAGGGCAGGCTTGGCAGAATGCTCTACGGCAACGCCTTCGTCCCATGGTACCGCCCCGATGAGTACTACACAGGAAGTTGGCAGGGCACGAAGGCGCTCGACGGTGGCGGCGCACTGATCAACCAATCGATTCACTACATCGATCTGCTCGTCTGGTTCATGGGCCGCGTCGAGCGTGTCTGCGGCTTTGCCGAGGCTCTCGCCCATGATATCGAGACCGAGGACATGGGCTCGGCGGTGCTGCGCTTCGAGGGTGGGGCACAGGGCCTGATCCAGGGTAGCACCTGCACGTATAACGGCATGCCCGCCCGCATCGAGGTGCACGGCACGAAGGGAAACATCGTCGTGGTGGGCGATGAGATAGCGCTGTGGGATGTCGAGGGCGACAACTACTACGCCGACTGGACCGCCGGGAATACCGGTGGCGCCGCCGATCCGAAGGGCGGAATGCAGGAAAACGCGATCGTCTCTCACGCGAAACAGATTGGGGACGTGATTGACGCAGTCGAGGCAGATCGCGAGCCTCTGATCGATGGGCACGAGGCCCGTCGCGCGGTCGAGGTGGTCCTCTCGATCTATGAATCGAGTGAGACCGGGCGGCTAATCGACCTGAGATAGACCTGATCGGTCCCCGGTCGAATCGTCGGCGAGGTGGCCCTGCGACTACGGCGGCTCACGCAGGGCCCGCACCCGACGCCGCGGCCCTCGCATCACCGGCCCGCCGCTCCCTGCTCAGAGCGGCGCAGAGGTTCGTTCAGGTCGGGTCCTGATTGTCCAACTCCGTCCGATCTGCCCCCATTATTCCCGCCACCACGAGCATGGAGGTGTGTGTGGCTTCAGCCACATCGTCGGGAAGTGACCCGAAGAGCATTCGACGCAGACCGGACGGAGCACTGCTTGCCATCACTATCAGGTCCTGTTCCTCCGCCTCCCGGGCGATCTCCTGGACCCTCGACTCAACGGTCACTGCCTTGCGGGAGGTCTCGGCAGATAGTTCGCGGTAGCCCGGCCATTTGGCGATCTCCTCCTCCGCCTCATCCACCTCCGAGGGAGCAGAGTCGAGCGGCATCATGCGCAGAAATGTGATGCTGTGATCGGAGCCTGTCGCGGTCAGTGCGCGCAGGATCGGCAGAACACCTCTGTACTCGTCCTCGTCGGCGAACGGTACCAGGATACGCTCCGTGTGCAGCGGCCCGGTCAACTGCGCGACTACCACCGGACAGGCCGCCTCTGCGGAGAGTCTGCTGACGACACGCGAGAACTGCTCTTCCTGTTGTCTCTTCGTCTGCCCGATCAGGATAAGCCGCGCGTCTTCCTCGCGCGCGACTTTCAGAAGTCCGCTTGTGACATCCTCCTCGAAGGCGACCTCGGTGACGATCGACGAGCCCATCTTCTCGGCCTCCTGATCGGCCACTCGGAACAGACCGAGCGCATCCTGATCGTGCGCGTAGGCCCAGAAATTCTCTGGAGACGACGTTCTTGACACGTAGACTGCGGTCGGCTCCGCTCTGTAGCCATATGCGAGCATCACTCCGATACGGGTCAGTGCAGGAGCCGTCTGTGGGTGTCCGAGACCGATAACCACCGAGCCACTGGTCTCTTCGGCAGACTGAAGTTTCGGCCACACCCACGGCACCGTATCGATGATCAACTCCTCCTGCGGCTCGGGCAGCGCGGCGCCTTCGGCTTCTTCTTCCCTCTCGATCGCCCGCGCCTCGCCGGAACGTATCAGTGCCAGGCGTGTCAGGGGTGGACCTATCGTTACGTTGATGATGTTGCTTGCGATGATAAGATTCACCACGAGCGCCTGGATCGGCTGGAGATCCGGATCCTGCGCCACAAGCACTGCAAGGCTGAT
>PXBW01000010.1 GCA_003566775.1 candidate division WS1 bacterium | reverse complement strand
TGGGAACCGCAACACCCGCAGAGTTGGATGGTATTGACTGGGCGGTGACATGGCAGGTAGATGTCTTTGGCCAAGGTGTTGGAGAGATAACGGACCCGCAGGCTGAAGACAGCTTGTTTCGATTTCGTCTCTGGGACTATGCGGCAGACGTTCCGAGATGGCGCTCCAAGTCTCTGGGAGACGACGATATCTGGGTACATTTGACCACCGAACAGCAGGGTCCGGGAATGAACACTATTCAGTGGCGCATTCCTCGAAGCGGCACTGTCGGTGGCGTCTCCTACAGCTTGCCCTCAATGTACGATATCACCGGTGCTACACACGATGCGTCCTCTTTTGAACCGAAGACTTACGACCTTACCGACACCGCCACGGTCCCCGAGCCTGCGTCAATGGCGCTGATGGGACTTGCGCTGGCAGGTGTCGCGGCCTTCAAGCGCCGCCGCAAGAGCGAAGACTGAGACACGGTCGCGGGACGCACCAGATGATAACCCCACGGGGTCGCCACAGCGGCGGCCCCGTTTACGCGTTTATGGCACCCCCAACCGGCCAGCGCAGCCCAATCTCTATCAGGGAAAACCTGAGACGAAAATCAGGGGAAATTACCAGCAAAGAAACCATGCTCCGGATGCATTAATAGTGGAGGGCAACGATTTCGATTCCTCCACCCGAGTCGACTCTCGGAATCGTGGGATCTTTGACAACTGAATACCGCGCCGCCTCTGCTCCTGCGGAAAGCGGCAGGACCGGGATGCGCCCGAATGACGGCGACAGGAGACGGTGATCCCTGCTCCGGTGTCCCGGTCCCGCCGTGGTGCGCGGGATTACCGGCACACGGCGAGGCTGCATGCTCAGACGGTAACCTCCGTGAAGTCCGTGGTGGTGGGGTTGCCGGGGGCTATCCAGAGCTTGCGCAACTGCGGGCAGATGATCGCCGCGGCACAGCTTGTGCCCTCATGCGGGTCATCCACCGGCGGGCGTCCCACCGGGTGATCGCCCTCGTCGAGCCGCAGGCCCGCGATCATATCCTCCAGCGTAAGCTCTCCCACGCGCTCGCGCAGGTAGCCGTCCAGCAGGGCCTTTCGCGTCAGCGTGTTCTCCCCGGGTTCCGCGCGCGCCATGTCGCCGAGCGAGCTGTCGTGGTAGTGGTTCGCGTGGACCAGCAGGCCCTGCGGCATCGGCACCACGGTGTGCACCGCCGCGGTCGTCTCGATTCCCACCGCCGCGCCGGAGGGCGACGCCACGTAGTAGTAATGCCCCGAGGCTCGCGGGGCCCACTCGATCGCGGAGCGCGCCGTTGGGTAGTCAGGCGAACGCAGCGCCTCATGGATCATCGCGAGATACATCACTCCCGGCCTCGCATCGCGCGGGCTCAGATTCGTGTTGCCCACCGCAATCTGACGCTCATTGAGGCCGATCAGCGAGAGACAGCCCGAGGTGGTCAGCGTGACCCACGCCGGTCCATCGTTCGGCTCGCGCCGGAAGACGCGCATGTGCGGCTGGGCGAAGGCGTGCATGTCCCACGTCTGCCCGACGTATGTGAGGCCGTCGGCGGTGGCCTCTCCGGTGGCGATGAACGCGGTGCATCCCTCCCCGGAAAGCTCGCGGGTCAGCACATCGATATAGTCCGTGTAACCGTTTCCGATCATCAACTCATCCGGGCCGACATCCAGCGCCTCGGCGAGCGCCATGAACTCGCGATACACCGGCTCTGAGTACTGCTCATGCGCGGGCAGAAGCTCGCTCGCGACCTGCAGACAGCGCTCCATCGTGAGCGTCTCGTCCTTCTCCCTGCCGCGCTTCAATGCCAGATCGCAGCGGGCGCTTACCATCTCCCGGGCCGAATCGTAACATGCCTCCGCGTGCTGGCGCGCCATCTCCTCGGGTGTGCCTTGCAGATCGATGATTTCCATCGTATGTCCTCCCATCGCGTGCTTCGCGTGAACGTGCGCGCGCTTCAGCGCATCGGAAGGATGCTTCGCCGCCGACACGGCAATCGCCTCCATTCAAGATGGCGGTTAAGATTCCCCCGGGCCCGCAACAGGCTCATCCGGTCGAGCAGGAGGGCCATGCTATGGGCGGAACAGCTTCCTCTCGCTGAAGGTGTCGGCGTCGTACCCGGCGAAGCGGGATACAGGTAACAATCTCAGATTACAGGGGAATGCCGCCATGCGCACAATAGCCATGATCTGTTGCCTCGCTATCCTCGCCACCCCGCTGCTTGCCGGGCCGATCGTCATCGGCGAGGAGTCGGTGGTGCCCGTCAATCCGCGCAGTCTGTGGTCGCGCTACGTCAACTGGCGCCCGGCCGACGGCGAGGAAGTCGATCTCAACCCGCCGCGGATGAGCTGGTTCTACAACGCGGATGCGCCGGAGGACTTCGGAGACGCCCTGCATGTATTCACCTTCCAGATCGCGGACAATCCGGATTTCAACGATCCGGTCGTGGATGTGATAACTCAGTTCAACTTCTACAACACCATCCCCGCCCTCGACCCTGACGGCACCTGGTACTGGCGGGTCGGGTACGACGTCGGCACCGCGCGCGAGCGCTGGAGCGATACGCGCAGCTTCACGATCGCTCCCGATGCGACTGTGTGGGATCGTTCGGCCCTGGTGGACCTCGACATCGGGGCACCTGGACATCCGAGAATACTCCTGCGACCTGACAGAATGGACGAACTGCGGGCCCTTGCGGAGACTGATCCGGGCTCACGCGATTCCCTCGACTTCATGCTGGGAAGGGCCGAGAGCATCATAGAGCAGTCGTGGTGGGAGGACTTTCCTGAGACCGACCGTGAGGAGGAGCCGACGCGCGACTTCTTCCGGATCGCAGATGACCTTGCCACCGTGGCCTTCGTGTATAAGATCACCGATGACGAGCGCTATGCCGGTGTCATCGACCGCGCGGTGACCTTCGCGAGCTACCCCAAGGGCGGCAGGGCCTCCCCGGAGGGCGCGGGGGGCGATGCCAGCGAGAACGCGAACAAGACCAACGAGTTCCTCGCGCTGATGTTCGACTGGCTCTACAATGACCTGACAGAGGAGCAGCGCGCGGTGATGATCGAATCGCTGGAGTGGCGGATCGATCACGTGATGAACCACTTCTCGTGGCGCAGGGGCAGCACGGCGGGGCCGATGTTGCGCATGACCTTCCGCAGCGACCGCGAGGCGGCGACCTTCGAGGCGCAGGACCTGACTCTGGCGGGCGGCGCGCGGGTGCTGGAGGATGCGGAGGCCTCGGGTGGCAGGATCGTCGAACTTGCCTCGGAGGAGGCGAGCATCGAACTTACGCTGCCGCTCGATGCCGGCGCATACGTGGTCGAGGTCAGCGCGTACGGCCCGGCGGGCGACAAAGATGCGTTCTTCGTGGGCCTCAACGATGAGAGGCCCCAGAGGACCTTTGTGCCCGGACGCGGAGAGACCAGCGTGAACATAGATGTGCGGCGAGCGGGTGAACACACGATTCGCATCATGGCCGACCCGAATGAGGTAGGCGCGCAGATCGACCGCATCGGCATCGATGTCCACGGGGATCAGCGGCTGAATCTCGCACGCTCGGCGCAGTGGAGAGAGTTTGAGTGGGAGATCCGCGCACCCGCACAGGGCACGAGATTGCGGGTGGAGCCGTTCAACTACTACGCCGCCGGAGAGGTCTGGTGGAAGGAACTCTTCGTCGGCACTTCCCCGGACGGACCGAACCTGCTGCAGAATCCCGACTTCAGCGAAGCGACGGAGGATGGGCCCGTCGGCTGGCGCTTCGCCTCGTTCGGCACGAACGCACAGCCAGCGTATGATGCGGATGAGACCGCGGCAGGCGTGATCTGCCCGCAATCAAGCGACCGGGGAATCTGGGGGCAGACTCTCGACATCGCCGAACCGGGTATCTACTACGTGCGCGGAGTGTACCGTACCGACGATGCGATGACGACCGGCGTAGTGCGTGGCTCCTCGCTCTCCGGCCAGATATCGAGTCACCCGTTCGAGGCCGCGATGGACACGGTAGTATGCGGCGTGGTGCTTTACGAACACTCGGAGGTCGGCCGCGAGTGGTTCGAACTCATGCTCAATTACCTGATCGGAGTGACCTGCGGCTACGGCTTCGATGAGGCGTGGAATGAGGGCGCGGGCTACGGCTCATCCAAGAACAAGTGGCTGACTCACGCGTCGCTTTACGTGGACACGACGATCCCCGAGGCGAACCTCGGGATGAACCCTTACTACGGGCGCCTCTGCTACTTCCTGTGCCGGATCATCCCGGTGGGGATGGATCATCACGCGTGGGGGAATCAGCGCAACGCATCGCGCGGCAATCACCTTGCGGCCTTCCGCAAGCTCGCGTACATGACCGGGAACGGTCACTTCCTCTACAACTGGCGCGCGTACGGCGGCGAGACCTTCAACCGCTGGCGGCCGTGGATCGAGTACGTGCTGCCCGCATACTACGAGGAGCCGGAGCCACGCCCGGAGAGCACGACAAGTGAAGTGTTCGACATCGCGGGCTGGGCGATGGCCGCCTCCGGCCCGCCCAGCGATCCGAGCACCTACGCCGAGGGGACCGGGGTCATCGTGCAGTGCCGCGCACGAGGCGGCTACGGTCACTCGTTCAACTCCGACGGCTCGGTGCAGCTTCACGCCTACGGGGAGATGCTGAACCATGGAGCGGGCACCTCGGCGAATCGCGATGCATATCCGTTCCACACGATGAGTCACAACGTGGTGATGATCGACGGACTCGGACAGGCACAACCACGGTTGGGCATGCGCCACCCGACTTACGGGCATATCGCGGGTTATGCTGAGGGCGAACTACCCGATGGCGGGCGCTACGTTCACTTCGCCGCCGATCCGACCAACGCATACCCCGACGAGCCGGGGGACTTCAGCCGCTGGAGCTTCCCGGTGCGCGAACCGTACACCGAGCGCGCACTGCCGTACCTGGAGAGTTACGTGCGGCACGTGCTGTATATGCGCGAGGGGTACTTCGTGATCTTCGACGATCTGCGCACCTTACAGCCCGCGACATTCACGTGGCTGTGGCATATCCTGCACGATCATCCGCTTGAGGTCGATCAGGGTGAGGACCACTTCATTATCGACTACATGGCGGGAGAGGTCCCGGTGCGCCTGCAACACATCGCAGGTCCCGGCACACTCGAGCTTGACAATCGCGAGGGACTCGACGGGCGGGTAAACCCCTTCACCGGTGAGGACTACCGCGATGAACTGCGTGGCGACATCATCGAGGCGCACAATCTGTGGATCAGCAACCGCGAGCCGGAGCAGGGGAGGCAGTTCCTCGCGGTGATCTATCCGGAACCGCCCGGTGGCGAGATTCCGACTATCGAGCGTATCGACGACCGTACGGTGCGCGTGGGCGATGACGTGATCTGCTTCGATCCGACGTCACCGGCAGCGGCTGAGGCCGATATCGTCGTGGAGATCGACGCATTCGTGTCCAACTGAAGCCACGCGCCGCGCGTTTCACCAACGCAGGTCAGGAGGTCTCATTATGCGCGTCATGGCGACTCTCTGTCTCGTAATGATCCTCGGCACGCCCGCGTTCGCCGCGCCCGTTCAGATCGGCGAGGAGTCGGTGGTGCCCGTCAATCCGCGAAGCGAGGGGTCACGCTACGTCAACTGGCGCCCGGCCGACGGCGAGGTCGTCGATCTTAACCCGCCGCGGATGAGTTGGTTCTACAACGTGAACGCGCCGGAAGACTTCGGCGACGCGCTGCATACCTTCACCCTGCAGATCGCGGACAATCCGCAGTTCAATGCGCCGGTGGTGGACGTGGTCGCACCCTTCAACTTCTACAACCTGCTCCCCGCGCTCGATCCGGCGAGTACCTGGTACTGGCGCGTGGGCTACGACATCGGCGAGGAGGGTGGCCGCTGGAGCGACACGCGCAGCTTCACGATCGCTCCGGGCGCAACGGTCTGGGACCGCTCGGCGCTGGTCGATCCGGGCCTCGAGACCATGGGCCATCCGAGGGTTCTCCTGCGGGAAGACCGGATGGACGAGATAAGGGCGCTGGCGCAGACGGATGAGGGCGCGCGGGACGCACTGGAGTTCATGGCCGGACGGGCCGACAGCATCCTCGAACAGCCGTGGTGGATCGACTTCCCCCAGACCGACCGCGCCGAGGAGCCGGAGAGGCACTTCTGGCGCATCGCCGAGGACCTTGCCATCGTTGCCTTCGTCTGGAAGATCACGGAGGATGACCGCTACGCGGGGGTCGTCGAACGCGCGGTGACCTGGGCGAGCTACCCTCCGGGCGGCGGCTCCTCACCTGAGTACATGGGCGGCGACGACGCGAAGAGATGCTCCTACGGCAACGAGTATCTTGCGCTGATGTTCGACTGGCTCTACCACGACATGACCGAAGAGCAGCGCGCGGTCATGATAGAGTCGCTGGAGTGGCGCGTCGATCACCAGATGAACAGGATCGCGTGGCGCGGTCACGACGGCCCTTCGATGCGACTACGCTTCGACGATGACAGCCGCGGCCGCCCTGACCAGCGGCTCTACCTCGAGCCATCGGTGGAGTGGACGGACTTCGAGTGGGAGATCTGGCTTTCGCAGAAGACCTCCCGAATTCAGCTTTCTGTCCACGGACCGAGGACCGAGTGGGACGATCTCTACTTCGGCGCCGCTCCCGACGGGCCGAATCTCCTCGAGGACGGTGAGTTCGTCCGCTCGCGGATGGACGTAGAGCAACCGGGAACCTACTACATGCGCGGGCGCTATCGCACGGAAGAGGCGCCGTCGGACAGATCGGTGCGAGGCGGGTCGCTGTCGGGCCAGGTGAGCAGTCATCCCTTCGAGGGCTCCATGGTCACCGCGGTCGCCGGCCTCGTGCTCTACGAACACTCGGAGATCGGCCGCGAGTGGTTCGAGCTTATGCTCAACTACCTCATCGGAGTTACCTGCGGCTACGGCTTCGACGAGGCGTGGAATGAGGGCGCGGGCTACGGTTCCTCGAAGAACAAGTGGCTCACCAACGCCTCCCTGTACTTCGACACTACGATTCCGGGGGCGAATCTCGGTCTGAATCCGTACTACTCGCGTCTGGGCTCATGGTTGCGGAGGATCATCCCCGTCGGTATGGACCACCACGCCTGGGGCAACATGGCGAATGCATCACGCGGAGGCCACCTCGCGACCTTCCGTAAGCTCGGGTTCATGACCGGTGACGGGCAGTTCATCTACAACTGGCGCAGCTACGGTGGCGAAACCTTCAACCGCCACCGCCCGTGGATCGAGTACGTGCTGCCCGCTTTCTACGAAGAGCCGGAGGCGCGTCCTGAGAGCGATACCAGTGAGGTCTTCCAGATAGCCGGGTGGGCGATGGCCGCCTCCGGCCCGCCGAGCGCCCCGGCGACCTACGCAGAGGGCACCGGAGTGATCCTGCAGTGCCGCGCGCGTGGCGGCTACGGTCACTCCTTCAACTCAGACGGTTCGGTGCAGCTTCACGCCTACGGGGAGATGCTCAACCACGGCGGCGGCACCGTGATGAACCTCGATCACTACCCGTTCCACACGATGAGCCACAACGTCGTCATGATCGACGGGCTCGGGCAGGCGCAACCGCCTTCGGGGATGCTGCATCCGACATACGGGCACATCGCAGGCTATGATGAGGGCGAACTCGCCGATGGCGGGCGGTATGTGTACTTTGCAGCCGACCCCACAAACGCCTATCCGAAGGAGCCCGGCAGCTTCCGGCGCTGGAGTTTCCCGCTGGAAGAGCCCTACACCGAGCGCGCTCTGCCCCACCTTGAGAGTTACGTGCGGCACGTGCTGTACATGCGCGACGGGTACTTCGTGATCTTCGACGACCTGCGCACCTCGCAGCCCGCGACCTTCACCTGGCTGTGGCACATCCTGCAGGACCATCCGCTGGACTTCGAGTACGCAGAGGACAGCTTCGTGATCCGCTACCGGGCGGGCGGCGTCCCGGTCAGGCTGCATCACATCGCACGCCCGAACGATCTTGAGCTGGACAATCGGCGGGGCCTTGACGGGCGCGTGAACCCGTTCACCGGTGAGGACTACCGCGACTCTCTGCGAGGCAACATAGTCGAGGCGCACAACCTGTGGATAAGCAACCGCGAGCCGGAGCAGGGGAGGCAGTTCCTCGCGGTGATCTATCCGGAGCCACCCGGTGGCGAGATTCCGACTATCGAGCGCATCGACGACCGCACGGTGCGCGTGGGCGATGACGTGATCTGCTTCGATCCGACGTCACCGGCAGCGGCTGAGGCCGATATCGTCGTGGAGATCGACACTTTCGTGTCAGACTGACCGATGCCCGGTCGCATAGGGATGGGGAAGAATCAGCGTGCATCTCGAATCTGTGAGTTGAGGTGGCATGAGGAGACTGGTGCTGGTTTCATCTGGAGGGAGAAACAGGGAGCATCGCGTCTGGTGGTTGACGCTTCTGCGCGGCGCAATCGGGGTTATCCTCGGCCTCCTGTTGCTTTTCTGGCCCGACAAGGGGGCTGAGGCCCTGATCATGTTCGTGGGAGCGTTTGCGCTGCTGACGGGGTTAATCGCCACGGTGCATGCCTCTGTGACCCGTCATGCGATCCGTGGCGCCTCGTTAACCGGCGGCATTCTAACGATAGCGCTGGGCCTGATAGCGTTGTTCTGGCCGGGGATTACGGCCACGGTGCTGGTGTACTTCGTGGCTGCATGGGCTCTGGTGCTGGGAGCAATCCAGGTTATTGCGGGTCTGAGCATCGGTGCGGGCTCGCCCCTCGGCGCAATCGCGGCGGGGATCGGCCTGATCTCGGTGGTTCTCGCGATGCTGCTCTTCCTCGCGCCCCGGGCCGGGATCGTGGTCGCGGCATGGTTGATCGCATTCTACTTCCTCGCGACTGGAGCACTCACGATCTACGATGCGATCGAGCTGAGGCGCAGGACCCGGCGCGTGCAGGTGTACTGAGAAGCCCCCCGTGCAGATGTAGCGAACTGTACCGTCTGCCATGTGGGGACAACTTTGGCATGTCATATGCATCGAGGTTGCATCAATTCCTGCGCTCTGATATACTATCTTCAACTCAATAGAGGCGATGACGGGAACGAGTAACCGATGCACGTCCTTGAGAGCGTCAGGCTCTCAGAGCGAGTCGGGGATGGTGAGAGCTCGACAGGTTACGGTGTCGGTGAATATCCTCCCCGAGCCGCGGATCAAAAGGGATAACTCCCAAGTAGACTCCGCCGGATCACCTCCGTTATCAGGTAGACGGCATCGGCGCGCACTGCGGCTCGCCCGTGCTGGAAGAGCGGATCCTTACCGCCCTGACGGGCTCCGGTCGAGGATCAATCAGAGTGGTACCGCGGACTGTAAGTTCGCCTCTGAATGAGGCGAGCTTTTTTTGCGTACCTGCTCTCCGGCGGGATGGTCGTAGAGAAGCACGCGCGGCGCGCCCGTGCACAATATGAAGGGTGAGAGAGATGGAGAGACTCAAAGTCAGCGTGTACGACACAACACTGCGCGACGGGTGCCAGGCTGAGGGAATCTCCTTTACCGTGGAGGATAAGCTCCGGATCGCTCGCCGCCTCGACCGGATGGGCATCGATTACGTCGAGGGCGGCTGGCCGAACGAGACGAATCCGCGCGATCAGGAAGTCTTCGCACGGGCCCGTGATGAGGACTGGCAGCACGCGAGATTCGCCGCTTTCGGCAGCACCCGCCGGCCCGGGATCGTGCCCGAGGATGACACGCAACTCGGTTTCCTTGTGGACAGCGGCGCTCCGGTGATCACGATCTTCGGCAAGAGTTGGGACCTGCATGTCACGGACGTGCTCGGCACCACGATTGAAGAAAACCTGCAGATGATCGAGGACAGCATGGCCTTCCTGAAGGAGAGCGGCGCCGAAGTGATCTTCGACGCCGAGCACTTCTTCGACGGCTACCGTGCCGACCCGGAGTTCGCGATGGAGTGCCTCGAAGCGGCCCAGCGCGGCGGCGCGGAGGCGCTCGTGCTGTGTGACACCAACGGCGGCTCGCTGCCGTTGTTCATCCGTGAAGTGACCGCGGAGGCCGTTGAACGTTTCGACGTTCCAATCGGCATCCACTGCCACAACGACGCGGGCCTGGCAGTCGCGAACACACTTCTATCGGTTGAGGCGGGCGCCACACAGGTGCAGGGCACCATCAACGGTTACGGTGAGCGCACCGGAAACGCAAACCTCTGCACAGTGATCCCCAACCTCGAGCTTAAGATGAACGCACAGGCTCTGCCCGAGGGCGGGCTCGAACGGCTGACAGAGCTTTCCCGCTGGGTGGATGAGGTGGCGCTGGTGGAGCACAACGAGCGCGCACCCTACGTTGGAGCAGGCTCCTTTGCCCACAAGGGCGGAATGCACGTTAACGCGGTGCTCAAGACGCCCACCTCGTTCGAGCACGTCGAGCCGGAGACCGTTGGCAACGAGCGGCGGATCCTCGTCTCCGACTACTCCGGCGGCAGTACCATCGTGCACAAACTGCGCCATGTGTACCCTGAGGTGGATCGCAAGGATCCGCGGATGCGAGATGTGCTCGCCGAGGTCAAGGAGAGAGAGCATCGCGGCTATCAGTACGAGGCGGCGGAGGCATCTTTCGAACTGTTGGCGCGGCGTGTCTTTGGAGACTACCCCGAACTGTTCGAACTGCAGGGCTTTCGCGTGATCATGGGCAAGCACAGCGAGGACGAAGATCCCTTCGCCGAGGCCACGGTGCAACTTGCGCTGAAGCTGCCTGACGGCACTCAAAGCGTTCATACCGCGTCGATGGGCGATGGGCCGGTTCACGCGCTGGACAGCGCCCTGCGCAAGGCTCTCGTGGATCACTATCCGGAGATCACCGAAATGCACCTGGTGGACTACAAGGTGCGAGTGCTCGATGCGACCGAGGGCACCGGCGGCGCCGTGCGCGTGCTGATTCAGACGCGCAACAACGGTGAGACATGGGGCACCGTCGGCGTGCATGAAAACATCATCGAGGCAAGCTGGCAGGCACTGACCGACAGCTTCGTTTACGGTATCGTCAACGCGCGGCAGGAGTAACGCCCCCACCTCGGACCGGGCGCACTTCGCAGCCACTTCGTTAACGGGGTTCAACAGCCGCGGGCGGCACAGACAGATTGTGCCGCCCGCGCCGCGTTCTGTAGGCCGGGGGCCCGCTTCGTTCCGGTATCACACCGGCAGCTAATGACCTGTGCCGCCGTCGCCGTCTTCCTCGCAGAAGCGAAGCGAGTAGAGGTCCGCATCCCGGAGTACGAAACGCAGGCGCACGGGGACGCCGTTCCACCGGGGCAGCCTCGTCGTCTTCGGCCAGCCGACCTCGAGTTCGAGTCCGTCTCCGTAGATCTCGGGGCAGTCGGCGAGACTCATCCCCGGCAGGGGTCTTCCTCGCTCGTCCTGCATCTCAACACGAATCGAACCGGCGGCGGAGGTCGAGGCGTTGAGAATGAGCCGCGCCCCTTGAAAGGTCAATGGTGGTGTCACGAACTCGCCACCGGAATGAGGTGCATTCACCGAGACGAAGCCGTCGGTTCGCACCGTTCCGCGGACGATGCGCGGCCGCGGTCGGCGGTAGTCCTCCATCCAGTACACGGAGATCTCGCTCTCACTGGTCGGGATTATCCCCCGCGCGATCATGTAACTGCGCTCCGTCCAGCGATCTTCTCCGAGTCCCGGTCGCAGGAATGCCTCGAGGTGGCGATGCCAGCGGAGGCCGTCGCGACTGCAGATGAACACGCCCTCTGAGAGTCCGCCACCGGGCCAGTCATCGATCGACTGCCGATGCGGGATGAAACGTTTCGGAAAGCCGATCAGCATCTGTGGTGCGCGGAAGTAGGGTACGATCGCGTTGGTGTAGAGGTCCTCCAGTGGAGCATCGCCAAAGTCCAGCGACTGCGGCTCGCTCCAGTTGACGAAGTCATCAGAGCGCGATAGGAAGATATGTCTCACCGCGCCGATCCAGTTGCGCCCGTAGAGACGGTATTCTCCCGCTACCTCGTCCCAGAAGCCGACATTCTGACTGTCGAGCATCACCCTCCAGTGTTTCGCGCGGAATACCGGTTCACCGTCGTTGAGCGCGCTCCAGCGCAGGCCGTCCCCCGACGCGAACGCGCAGAGTGAGCGGAGTCTATCGCTCACTCTCGGGCCGTAGGCGAGAGCCTTGTAACGCTCATCCTGAGGCACTCCTTCGCGCGTATCGAGCATCGGACAGAAGTTGTGGGCGCCGCGATCTCCGGGCATCGTCTCGTCAGAGAGGATCACGTTATTGGCGCTGGAGCCGCCGTACTCGAGGATGCCCAACTCCGGCCGCGTCCACTCGATGCCATCCTTGCTTTTGACAACGCACACGCAGGAGGTCTCGCTGTCTTCAGGCCAGCCCCGATAGTAGAGGCGCCAGCCATCTTCGAAGGGCACGATCGCCGGGTAGCCGCAGAGAGCGCCCTCCCACGGGCGTTCGAGTGTAAGCACGGTGCCACGTGAGACAGGGCGATGAAGGCGCAGAGACGCGCCGCCGTTCATGTCCTCGATCAGATGCTCGTCCACGAAGAGTTGCAGGCGCGAGCCGACGTCTATCATGTTAGCTCATCCTCTTACGCGTGATCACGCATCGGGCATGCCTTCGCCACGCGCCTGATATTACCTGCGCAGCCGGTTGCAGTGGCACTTCTTTGCATGCAGATGCGGGCAACTTCGTGGTTCTCCCCGGCGAGCGCGCGGATATTCTTGCAGGGCGGGGGCGGCGTGTGTATACTCCTACGTAGCGTCGGAGCAGGTGTCGCAGCAATGCCAGGGCTGAGGAACTGCCATGTTCGCGGTAAGAGTTGATGACGCTCGAGGCTGGCTGCTTGAACTACTGCAGGTAGCGCTCGCGACGGCCGCAGTGTGGTTCTTACTCGCTACAGTGGATATAGCGCTCCACCAGCGGTTGACCAATGATGAGGAGCGCGTTGCCACTGCAGGTATGGCGTGCGTGATCTCGCCACCACTCTCGGAGCGGGTGCACGCCGGGCGGCATGAGCGAGAGGCAGCGCCGATCTCAACTCACCCCAACCTGCCACGTGGCAGCGGTGAACTTGGAGCGGCGCTGGCGCGTTTACATGGTACCGGCGGTTCCTACGTCACCGGCGTACGCGAGGACGACGTATTCTACCTTCCGGCGGAGAGGATAGCCTCCTTCATGGGGGCGGAGTTCCATCAGGCTTCAGCCGGTGCTCCCGCGCGACTGCTCGATCCGGCAGGCCTGATCAAGATCGTCCCGATGAGTCCAACAGCGTGGCGAAACTTCACGCCGGTAGAGCTTCCTCAACCGCCTCGTGTCATCGAAGGGCAGCTTCATCTGCCGGTGCGCGGTATCGACGCGCTGCTTCCAATCAGCGCCACCTGGGATGATGAAGATCGAAGCTGGCGGCTTGCCTGCCGCGGTCATGAGATCCAGGCGGCGGTGCCCGAGGACCTTTTCGAGATAGTGGTTGAGCGTTCGACCCGCACCCTCACGGTCAGCTACGGAGGGCAGCGTCTCGTAAGCTGGTCCTGCTGTGTAGGTGCCGGTGAAAGGAGTCCTGTGGGCACGTGGCATGTGCGGAACAAGGCGCGCTGGGCGGCGTGGAGATCGGACGAGGGTGTTGTTATCCCCGGCGGCAGTCCGCGCAATCCTCTCGGGGCGCGCTGGTTGGGTACTACCGCGCGCGGCCGCGGCGGTGGCACGATCGGCATTCACGGCACCAATCAGCCCTCGTCAATCGGCAGGCGCGTATCTGCGGGCTGCATCCGCCTGATGAACCATCACGCAATTGAGCTTTACGACACGATTCCAATCGGAACTCGTGTCGTCATACGGGAGTAACAGCGCATTATGATCCTCGGAATCGGCACCGATCTCGTTGACACCGAGCGGCTCGCCTGTATGGTCGAACAGTACGGCGATCGCTTCCTCGAGCGCATATTCACACGCCGGGAGGTAGAGACCGCGGAGATGCGGGCGACGCTGTCACAGCGTCTGGGTACGCGCTTTGCGGCCAAGGAAGCAACGATGAAAGCCCTCGGGACGGGCTGGCGCGGCGGGGTGCATTTCACCCAGATAGAGGTCCGCAAGCACCCTACAGGGAGGCCGGAGATCGTGCTGTCGGGGGCGGCGAAGGCCAGGGCCGATGAGATGGGCGTAACCGGGATTCATGTCTCGCTCTCACATGAGGGCCAGAGGGCGCTGGCGGTCGTGATAGTTGAGGGCGAAGGCGCCGAAAAGCACCCCTGATGCGAATCATCGACCGGTATCTGCTGCGGAGCATGGTGCTCCCCTTTATCATCGGTCTCCTCCTCTTCGTGTTGATCCTGCTCGCCGAGGTCGCCTACCACATAAGCTCTACGATCGTTGGAGGGCGGGTCTCGGCGGCACTCATCATCAGATACCTCCTGCTGCGCACACCGCGCGCTATCGTCTGGTCCCTCCCCTTTGGCACTTTGCTGGGAGTGTCAATGGCGATCACGGCACTGGCTCATCATGGTGAGATCACCGCGATCCGCGCTGGAGGCGTCTCATTCACGCGCATCTGCGCCGGCACGATCCTGCTCGGGACCGTGGCGAGCGCGAGCGGCATCGCGCTCAATCACTACGTCGTCCCGTGGACGATGGAGGCCTCTCAGGACACCCTCGCAGAGATGATGATGACGCAGCCGGTAGTCCACCAGGCGCATAATCAGTACTTCAGAGACGAGCAGGGCCGGTTCTTCTACGTGGGCGAGATGTTGCCGGCGGAGAACCTGCTGCGCCAGGTTACCATCTGGACGCGTGATGACGCCTCGCGCATCCGATCGATCACCCGGGCGGAGAGGGCCGAACTGCGCGGAACCGTGTGGGTGTTGCAGAATGGCTCGCGAGTGCGTCTCGACGAACGCGGACAGATGGCGGGGCGTATCGAGAGATTCGCCGAGTACGAGATCAAGCTCGCGCGTGCCCTGCAACAGTACTACGCCGAGCGGCGTGGCCCCGCAGAGATGGCACCTCATGAGCTTCGCGAACTCATCGAGGTCCGTGAGCGAACCGGAAGAGATACCCAGCAGCTTCAGGTCTATCTCCACTTCAAGTACTCCATCCCGGTGGCCTGCTTCGTCTTCGCTCTGATCGCAGCCCCGCTTGGGCATCGTTACGCGCACCACGGGACATATGTCGGCGTGGTGGTGGCAATCATTGCGGTATTCCTGTACAATGGGGTGCGTTCGTGGACGCTGGCGTTCGGACTGGCGGGCGCGCTCGACCCTCTCGTCGCGGGTTGGATACCAAACGCGATCTTTGTGCTGTTGGGGCTGGTACTGCTTGCGACCGAGCGTTAGGCAGGAATGACACGCCGTAGCCGCGAATAATCGTTGCGTTGACGACGATCAGGCGGGAGAGCGGATCGTCATGCGGGAGACAATCAGCGCCGGTGACCTCACTGCGGTGATCGGCGATAATGAGGCGGCAGAGGGGCAGCGCGCCGGGTACAACGGTGTGCAGTCGCTTGTGAGCGCGCACTGCCCGGGGGAGAATCTGTTCGTGCCGGAGATCGCGGGGATCAACCTCGAGCATCTTCTCGATGGTAGCGACATGTCCGATCCCGAGAAGTACTTCGAACCCCGACGCCAGCCGATGGAGCTTGAAAAGCTCGACGAGCAAAGCGTGATCCTGCACCAGACCGCAACTCCGACGCTCGGCGTGCAGTCGATGGCCGCGTTCACGCTACGAGAGCCGCACTATATTGACATCGACCTACGCCTCGTGCTGCGTCGGAACGTGCTGGCGTACGATTATCTGCTCGCATTCTGGGCGAGTTACATCAACGCCCCCGACGACCTTGCGATGAACTTTCTCGGACGTCCGCGCATCGACAGCGCGGGCGAGGCGTGGCTGCGGCTGTGCAGTGAAGACCATGGCATTGAAAGCACTGTCTGTCACGTTGATATCGACCCCGAGCTACCGCACCATCTGTCGCGCCCGTCGCTCGCTTACAGTTACTCGAAGATGGCCTACACGCGGCCCTTGTTCTTCGGCAGGCGGGGCGAGATGGTGTTTGCGCTGATGTTTGACCGCACCTGCGATATTCGCTTCACGCACTCGCCGAGCGGCGGAGGGCAGGGCAATCCTGCGTGGGATTTCCAGTGGGTGCTGCACGAACCGGAGGTCGATCGAGAGTACCGCCTGCGTGTTCGCGCCATGTACTGCCCGTGGGAGAGCGAGCGCGAGGTGCGCCACGAGTATGAGCAGTGGGACCCGCTGCTCAGTTGAGGACGCTATCTTAGCGCACTCTGTCTGTGCGGGCGGCTTTGCCTGTTGCGTGATCCACCGTCGTGAAGATGGAGGGAGACGATGGAAGGTCACTGGATCCGGCTCAACCGGTTGTTCTCCGATGGCAAGCGGGCGGTGATAGTGGCCGCCGACCACGGCCTCTTCGTTGGTGCGACCAGGGGAGCAATCGATCTTCCGAGTGCTGTAGAGGCATGGAGTGAGGCAGATGGCATTCTGCTCTCGCCGGGGATGCTGCAATCGTGCGGACATGCTTTCAGCTATAGGGGAGCACCTTCGGCTGTTGTTCGTCTGGACTGGAGCACCGTCTTCGGCCATAACTGGGGCTTTACCGCCGCACATCCCGCACGAGTGCTCAAACCGGCAACGGCGCTGGCGCTGGGCGCGGACATCGGGATGGGGACCTTCACCTTCACCATGGAACAGGAGGCGGTGGATCGCGAGAACGTGGAGCACTTCGCCAGGCTGGTCGCGGCGAAGCGCGAGTGCGGGCTGCCGCTGATTGGAGAGCTATTCCCGATCGCCCCACGCGAGATCACCGCCGGGGAACTCTTCCGGCAGGTTCATACCGGCTGTCGAATCCTCGCCGAGCTTGGCGCGGACATGATCAAGACCTACTTCACCGGTGAGCGCTTCGCCGAGACGGTCGAGGCGACGCCGGTGCCGATTCTGGTGCTGGGCGCCGAGAAGCTGCCGAACGCCATCGATGCGCTGGAGATGGCTCAGCGGGCAGTGACCGCCGGAGCCCGTGGCGTCGTCTTTGGCCGTAATGTCATTCAGAGCAAGGATCCAGCAGCGATGATCTCCGCGCTGCGGATGGTAGTCAAGCAGGAGATACAACCTGCTGAGGCCGCCCGCGAGACAGGCCTGGTCTGAGAAGGGCAGAGACAGCAAATCTTCGCACTCTGAAATGGAGAAGATTTTGAGGCTTTCATCCCTGACCGCAACTGTCCTGACGCTCGCGGTGCTCGTAGCACTGTCGGGCATCGCACTGGCGAATCCGGGCGCCGATCTGTCGCACATTGAGGTGCGAGCCGCCGCGGATTCGCTTTCCCATATAAATGCGCACCGACCGGGGCTTCCCCCACCTGCGCTGCTCGTTCCTCTCGGAAACGGCGTCGAAGGCGTACTGAAGGGGCACGCGGTTGCGGATGAGGCGCGCATTATGGACGCGATCACTCGCAGGCGCCTGAACCAGATGGTGCTGCGGGTTGCCTCCGCCACCGTCGGCGACCGGCGCATGGCGCTCGTCAAGCTGCAGGCGGGGAGGCGCAGCGGTGAGTTCGTCATCGAAGACCTCCGTCAGGATGCCGCCGCCTGTCTGCACGGTGTCTTCAATAGTGGCCTCAAGTTCGATCACCTCGACCTGTGGTCGGTGGTGCCGGGGCCGGGGATGGTCGGTGACCAACAGGAACATCATCCGGTCTTCTCACTCTCGATATCACGATCAGACTACATCGCGGCCACCCACCGGGGGTCGCGGGCGCTACAGGACGGACCTGAACTGTTGGACCGGCTGCCTGGAGTTCGTTACAGCCCCGTGTTCACCCGCCATGCGCTGCCCCGGGAGGCCACAGACTTGCCGAAGAATGCTTTCAGCGATCCCCCGCTTACAGAGCGGTGGGATGATCTGCTCACCGAGGCACCTCGCAGAAAGGCGACCGCACCGCGTGCCGCGAACGCGAGTGTTGAGGCGATCTTCAGCGGCTCGAATGAGAGCGATCTGGTGGCCCTCACGATAGACGACGGCCCCAGCCCCCTCATTACGCCGCTGATGCTGGAGATCCTCGAGAGAGAGGGTGTGCAGGCGACTTTCTTCGTGGTGGGGCAGGTGGTCGAGCATTTCCCCGCGCTGGCGAAGCTGATCGCCCGGGGGGGCCACGAGTTGGCGAATCATTCTTACTCACACCGGCGGATAAACCATCTCAGCGACGAGGAGACCTGGGCGGAGATAACGGCGTGTGACCGCGTGGTCAGAGAGGCGACCGGCAAAGAGATGCGCTGGTTCCGACCGCCGGGAGGGCGCGCCTCGGCAGGAGGCCTCCGTGCGATGGCCTCGCTTGGTTACGCCGCGGCGTTCTGGTCGCAGAACGCCGGTGACTGGGTGCAACCGCCTCCCGAGCAGATCGTGCGCAACGCCACCGAGGGCCTCGAACCGGGCGGCATCATCCTGATGCACCAGGTTGATATGTGCTCCGTCGAAGCTTTGCCGGAGATCATCAGCAGAGTACGTGAGATGGGCCTCGAGCCGACCACACTGTCACGTGTCGCAGCCGAGGGTGGCATAGTGAGGGACGACCCCGCCGCCATGAGCGACCTGGTCAACAGGCAGATCAGTCCGGAATACTAAGGATAATCAGCCTGACGGCCCAATCATGGAGATCGGTGACCCGGGGAGATTTACCCCGGCAGCAGAAGCATCAGAACTGCGGGTAACCTGACGGGAGAAAGTGCCTGACGTAGCGATCCCGTGCGAAGCGATCGGTCATACCCGCAACGTAATCGCATACCGCTCGCGCGCGCATCGCCTTGAAGCCCGGCACCGAACCGATGTCATCTTCGTACGCAGTATCATCTTCCATGTAAAGCTCGAATAGGCGCTCGATGATCCCGAATACCTGCTCGCGCGCGGGCATCAGAGGGGGGCCAAGATAGATCCGCTCGAAGAGAAAGTCCTTGAGCGTATCCATCGCGCGGGTGACGCGCTCGCTCATCGCGAGACAGGGACTTCCCTGGCTGTGCGCGATCACATCCTCGACCATTGTACCCACTCTATCGCTGTGCCGCGTACCGAGGACGCGCACGGTCTCGCCGGGAAGACACTCGAGTGTCAGCAAACCCGAGCGCAGGCAGTCATCGAGGTCGTGGTTGAGATATGCGATCCGGTCGGAGAGCCGCACCACCATCGCCTCGAGACTGATGCCATCGTTAAGCTGCAGCGAGACTCCGGTGTCCGCGTCCCCCTTCGAGTGTGCGGCGATCCCGTCCAGCGTCTCATGTGTCAGGTTGAGCCCAAGTCCCTCGCGTTCGATCACGGTGAGTACCCTCACTGAGTGCTCCGCGTGATGAAAGGACGCCTCGGGATCGTAACGGCCGTATGATTCATCGAGTGCCCACTCTCCGGCGTGGCCGAAGGGGGTATGACCTACGTCGTGGCCGAGGGATATCGCCTCGGTGAGGTCTTCGTTGAGACGAAGAGCCTTGGAGATGGTGCGCGCGATCTGCGACACCTCGAGCGTATGACTGAGACGGGTACGAAGGTGGTCCTCTGTTGGCGCGATGAACACCTGCGTCTTGTGAGCGAGGCGGCGGAATGATCGACACAGATGGATGATTCGGTCCCGATCGCGCTGGAAGGCGGTGCGCACCGGATCAGGCTCGGTCGCGCGCACCCTGCCGCGGGATTCGGCGGCGAGTGTGGCGTGGGGGGAGAGCTGCTCGCGTTCCATCTGCTCGAGTTGCTCACGAATTGTCGGTTGCTTTGCGCGGTCTCCGATCATCGTGTTGACCGCCGGTCAGCCGATCTCACCCTCGATCACGATCTCCTGCACATCCAGCAGGCGCAGGAAGAGATCATCGATCTCAGCCAACAGCGCCAGGCGATTGCGGCGCAGATCCTCGTCATCGGCCATCACCATGACCTCATCGAAGAGTGTATCGATAGGGCCACAGAGCGCCGCCAGCGCCTCCCACGCTGCTTCATAGTCTCGATTCGCCTCATCGGCGAGCGCATCCTGCATCCGCGATTTCGCCTCCACCAGCGCCTCATGCAGATCGATCTCCTCCCGCTCGACCAGCGCATCCGGCTCCAGCACGAGTTCCTGTTCGGCCTTCGGCCCGCGCACGATGTTAGCGGTTCGCTCCGCCGCGATGATTACCCGCTCGAAGACGTCATCGTCACGATTGCGGATATCGCGCAGAGTGAGAGCGCGATCGTGCATATCGAGCAGATCGACCGACTCACCACCGAGCACCGCTCGCGCGAGGTCGTAGGTCACGCCCTCCGGATCAAGCTCTGTCTCAAGCCGAGTCGATATGAAGATCTCGATCATCTCCGCGGCCTCGTCGGGCGCCACTGCCTCGTCGCGATCGATCTCCGGCAGGTGCTGCAGTGCGGTGAGGATGAACCGCGGCATGTCAAGGCGCCAGCGGGCATCGAGGATGATGCGGACAATGCCCTGTGCCGCCCGACGCAGGGCATGGGGATCGGCCGAACCGGTTGGTCGGAGGCCCAGCCGGAAGCAGGCGGCGAGATGATCCATCTTGTCGGCCAGCGCCACGACCCTTCCCGGAGTCGTGATGGGGGGCTGATCGCCCGCGCTCTGCGGTCGGTACTGCTCGCCGATGGCGAGTGCAACCTCCTCGGATTCGCCGGAGCGACGCGCGTACTCGGCTCCGACTCGCCCCTGCAACTTCGCGAGCTTCGTGTCGCCGATCATATTCGTGTTAAGATCGCACTTCGCGAGACGCGCCGCTCGGGCAGCGTGTTCGCGAGCGCCCTTCTCGATCCGGCGCACATGTCCGCAAAGCCAGCGAACGAGCGCCTCAAGTCGCTCGGTCTTGTCGTAGAGACTCCCGAGGCCCTCGATGTAGGTGACGCGCTTGAGGCTCTCGATGCGGTCGGGCAAATCCACGCGCATGTCCTCGGTGAGGTAGAACTCAGCATCGGCAAGACGTGGCTCGATCACACGCTCATTGCCCTGCCTGACTGTCTCCAGTCCCCGTTCATCGCCGTTGCGAATCGCGACGAAGAGTGGCAGCAGTGAATCGTCTTCGTCCTCCACAGCGAAATACCGCTGATGTCCGCTCATCACCGTGACGATAACGGCATCGGGAAGCTCCAGGTAGCGGGAGTCAAAGCGCCCGACGAGCGCGGTGGGATACTCG
>PXBW01000092.1 GCA_003566775.1 candidate division WS1 bacterium | reverse complement strand
ATTGCCCACCACAGGCGGCGGATGCGGTCGGTGCGGCGCTTCTTAGACTGTCCCCCAACGGCATCACTACCGAGCACGACGAGATGGTACATGTGACGGGATACGTCGGCCCCTGCCGCTCCCACGAGGCGGTAGCAGCGGCCCGCGCCCGCGCCCACGATATCCTCTCATCCATTCCCGACAAGCTGCTGCCCCGCCCCCTGCAGATCACCGCCGCCGCCGAACCGGAGGAGGACTGGCTGGAGGTATTCCGCTCTCAGCATCGGCCCGAGCGGGTCGGGCGCATCGTCATCAAGCCGACCTGGGAGAGATGGCCTGCTGCCGGTGAGCGCGCGCGCCCCGATGATCTGATCGTGGAGATCGATCCCGGTCTTGCCTTCGGCACCGGCCAGCACCCCACCACTCGATTGTGCCTCGAGGAACTCCAGGACCGCCTGCGGCCTGGAGATCGCGTTCTCGATTTCGGCTGCGGCTCCGGCATACTTGCAATCGCGGCCGCGAAGCTGGGAGCCGGTGCAGTGCTCGGCATCGATCTCGACCCGGTAGCCGCCCGTGTCGCGCTTGAGAATGTGCGGCGCAATGAAGTCGATGATCGTGTCGAGATAGCGGTCGCGGGGAGCCTCGCAGCGATCAGCCCCGGGTGGGACTTCATCGTGGCCAACATCAACCCCGTGATTGTGGCGCGCGAGGCAGCGAATGCTAAGCGCCTGCTTCCTCCTGGCGGCTGCTATCTGTGCACCGGCATTCCGATCAGCCGCGAAATGGAAGTGCTTGAGGCGCTTCGCGCGGAGGACCTTGAGGCAGTGCCACGTCCACGGGGAGAGTGGACAGGCTTCGTATGTACCACCAGGGGAGACAGTAAGTCGTGACTCGGGTATTCCTCGAAGACGATCAGATCTCCGATGACACCGCCGTTATCCGCGGCTCAGATGCTCACCATCTGCTGGTTGTTCTGCGGATGGAGGTGGGGGACGAGTTCATCGCCGTCGATGAACGTGGCGCGGAGCGAGAGGCGGTCATCATCACGGCCAATTCAGACACGCTCACCGCTCATCTCGGCCCACCGCGTCGATCGGATACTGAGCCACCGGTTCGCATCGAGGTCTACCACGGCCTGCCGCGTGCCTCCCGTTATGAGACTTCGCTGCGCATGTGCACGGAGCTTGGTACCGCTGGCTTCGTACCGGTGCTCTCGGCGCGCTCGGTAATCCGGCTCAGCGGTGGGGCGGCCGAGCGAAAGCGCCGGCGCTGGACACGAATTGCCGAGGAGGCGGCGAAGCAGTGCGGGCGGACCACAGTTCCCGAGGTGGTTGCTCCGCTAAGCTGGGAAGAGGCACTCTCCAGATTCCGGGCCTCGGGTGCCTCCGGCATCATGCCGTCGGCGGGGCTCGCGGGCGGCGACGCGCCGTCGCTGGGCGAGCGGGCCTCCGAACTCGCGCGCGACGGAAGCGGTTCCCTCGCGCTCTTTGTGGGCCCGGAGAGCGGTTTCGATCTCAGCGAAGAGGCGCAGGCCCGCGATGCCGGGATCACGCTGGTGACGATGGGCCCACGCATCCTGCGCACGGAGACCGCCGCTGTGGTGGCGGTCGCGATCTGCCTCGACAGGCTCGGTGCGATGCGGGCGCCTCGGTCCTCGCGAAAGACCTGAGTATTTCACCCCCGCAAGGCGCGGGGCGGGTTTACGTCGGCGGCGGTCGTGCGTCAGTCGTCGACACGGCACAGTTCCCCGTATATCTCCGGCCGTCGGGTCTGAAGGTTGAAGCATCGCTCACGCCTGCGCGCTTCGAACGCCTCCTCCTCCATATCACAGACCACCATCTCGTCCTCGACGATCGCGGTCTCGGACTCGGCAAGCACCCTGCCGTGTGGATCCACGAAGAGTATGCCTCCCGCGTGGCTGGTCTCCTGCCCTGCGCGTCCGGCCTGATTGCAGTAGATGACGTGCATCCCGTTGTCGAAGGCTCGCGAACGAAATGTCATTCGGGCACGCTCGCGTGCTGTTGCGACTTTCCGGCGTTGTGAAGCGGCATTACTCCACTGGCCGCACCTTGCTGCATGGGGCGCCAGATAGACCTCGGCACCCTTGAGCGCCGCGATCCTCATGGTTTCGGGAAAGACGGTATCGTAGCAGATCCCGATTCCGAGGCGACAGAGGTCCGTCTCTATCACCTGCACGGTCGCACCGGCGCGGTAATGAAAGTACTCATCGGCGGACATGTGCAGCTTGCGCTGCTTGCCGATATAGCCTTCCCGCCCGACGATCACCTGCGTGTTGTACACAATACCCGCCTCGCGCTCGGCCAGGCCCGCCGAGATCAGACAGCCGAACTCTTCCGCCAGCGCCGCGAGTCGGCGACAGCTACTTCCATCAGGCACCGGCTCAGCGACGTCCAGGATCTCTCCGGAGACCATGTGACCGGTGATCGCAAGCTCCGGGAAGCATACGATCCGGGCGCCCTCAGCAGCGGCCGCCTCTGTCCATCGCTCGATCTGGGTGAGGTTGCCCTCAGTATCTGCGAGCAATGCATTCATCTGGATCGCCGCGGCCCTAAAGTCCCTCATGAAAGCCACCTTTCCATGGTCGGCTGGTAGCTTGAAGCATATCCTGCCGCAAGGTTCGCAGTGCGCGCCCAGTCACCTGCCTGAGATTGAAATCGTCACCACAGGGACCCGGCAAGAGGAAGGATCGTCTCCCGCCGCGAATTCTCAGGCAACACTCACATACTGAAGCCTCATGTGTTGTTCGGGGATGAGGTGACCGGGGCGATGTCATTCTGGCGAGCGGTTCTCTGTCTGGTCTTTCCACCACTGGCGGTGCTGGATTATGGTTGCGGCACGGTGCTGATTGTTCTCGCACTCTCAATGGTAGGATGGGTGCCGGGAGTGCTGGCGGCTCTCTACGTAAACATCGAGTACAGCTCTCGCCGGTGACTGAAGCGTGCATCCGGAGGATGATCCCTGTCACTGTGGCCCTGTCCTCCGCTCCCACCGGCCACCAAGGTCTATCTCACACGGTAGGCCGGGCATAGCTGAGACATGATGCGCGATGCAGAATCGGGTGTCCTGCTCGAAGTCATGCGAGTAGTCTCTCGGGTAACCCCCGCGGTCCGCGAAATCGTCCACGAATAGCACATCTCCGAGGTTCAGCACGGATCGGACTATTCGCCGCCGCATGGCCGAGCATATTCCTCAGTGGGGTGCTGCTGCATAAGCAAACGCCATCTACCCGGTAGCTCTCCGCCCGCTCATTGCCTCGAGTGTGTCGATCTCAATTGCTCCTACTTCTCGGCGATCCCCGGTGCGACGAGCGCCCTGCCGGCCGCGCGCGCATCGTCCAGCGCAGTCGGATGATCGCGGATGGCGTCCGGTGCGTCGATCCCGCGAAAGGTCAGTTCGCGCCGGTCGAAGATCTGCAGGGTCCAGTACCATGAGGCCAGTACGAGGCGCGAGGCGTCGAAGAGGTGCTCGAAGTCGCTACCACCGACCCCTATATGAAGTGCGCGGCGTTCGTGCTGAGCGCAGGCGACGCTCTCCCCAAGGTTGCGCATTACCCAGAGCGGCTGGCAGCGGTCTATCATCGCCTTTGCCTGCGCGGTCAGGCCCATGAAGAAGACGGGAGATGCGAGGATGATTCGATCCGCGCCGCGCAGTAGCCCGTAGAGGCGCTGCATGTCATCCTCGATCATGCAGTCGCCTCCGCCGTCCGCACACGCGCCGCAGTGTCGGCAGGGCGCGATCGTCATCTCGCGCAGATTGAAGCGCTCCACCAGCGCGCCCGCCTCTTCGGCGCCGGTGATGGCTGAATCGAGCAGAGTGTCGGTGTTACCACCACGGCGTGGACTGCAGGCGAACGCAGTCACGTGAACGCGCTTGCTGCCGACTGGCCCGGTCATATCATCCTCCCGCGCGAGCATTCGCCGTCAGTGTTGTGGAGACCTTGCGCCTGTGTGTCGGCACCACACCGACACCGGAAGCGTGATTGGCAGGATGGCGGGCCATGATGCCCTTCGCTCGTCGCCGACGACAGGGACGGACGGCAGGACTGTTTGGTGCCTCCATGATAGATTGCGAGAAATGAAAAGAGGTGATTCGCCCTTCGCGTGGAGAAATGCCATACTGGAGAGCACTGTTGGATCATCAGCGAGGTGGTTCGATGAATCGCCGACGCGCTATCCTGACAGGGACTGCTCTGACAGCCGTCCTCGTTGTGGGCGGCCTCCTTGTCGTGATGAGAGGCGATCCGCCGGGAGGCGGGTACGATATCGCCTCACTGCAACTTGCCGTCGATCCTCCCGGATACTCCGGAATCGCTCATCTCTTCTTCAGACCCTGCCCCTCGCCCGCCGACCCCGCTGAGATAGTGGCCGCCGCTCTCGATACAACACCTTCGGCAGTGCGGATCGAGGGCGCGCACTCCGTCTGCCGGCGGAGGAACTGCGCTATCGCCACCGTTGAGCAGGCGGATGGCCGGTCCGAGCAAATCAAAGTCACCTATAGTGCTGAGACGGGCGCGCTCTTGACGATCCACTGGCCCGAGCGAGCCGCGCAGATCCCTCGCGGCCGACAGGGCCTCGTCTCGCCCGGCGAGGCCCGGCGGCAGGCCGAGCAACTGATGCAGCGGCTCTGGGCCGACGTTCCGGTGGAGATGAAACTCGTGGCCTCAGAACCAACCGCTCCGGTCTCGGTCGATGGCGAGACCCGCGGCCTGTACCACCGCTTCCGCTGGGAGGGCTGGATGGCGGAGGATCTGTGGACCGGAGACCAGGTTCAGGTATTCGCATCAGGCACTACAGGCCAACCCTACCTGTACTCGCAGCGCATCGCGCCTGTGCGACCTCGCCCGGAGGAGGTCGCGCTGTGCCGGGAGGCGGTAGTCTCCGCGGCGATCGAGGAGATACGTGGCCGATTGTGCGAGAGCGCTCGCACGGAGTTGGCGGTGGAGATCACGGGAGTGAGGCTTGTCCTGAGTTCGCCCACCGCGCCGGATGACGGACCCGCATGGCTTGTTGCCGCCAGCATCGAGGCTTCCGAACCCGACGAGCGCCCGCAGATCACTCAGAGCGCAATTGATGCCATGACGGGTGAGGTGTTGCGCTGATATACACAAAGATTTAACGTCAATTCTCGTTTGCCCGCGTGTCCCGGTGTGGTAATATGGATATGGTGAAGTACCAAACGGCGTGACCGGGAGGTATGATCCATGCGCACCGTCACACAATTGCCCCCCCCCCGACGCATTTGCGTGCTTCCTTCGGTCGTTGCAGCCGTCCTGACCCTGGCGTTTGTCGGTTCCGCCCATGCCTTCACCGTGGAGATCGTCCGGCCGGAAGATGACCCGGCCAT
>PXBW01000287.1 GCA_003566775.1 candidate division WS1 bacterium | reverse complement strand
GCCCGACTCTGTTACGCGGCCGAGACAGACAATCTGTTTGACCAGAGGCCCGGTGACGCAAGCGAGTTGGTCGAACGCCTCAACGCAATGGGCCATCACAGTCCGCTCGAACACGCGAGCTTCACTTTCTATCTGCAGGGCGTCTCACGCGCGATGACGCATCAGCTTGTGCGCCATCGCATCGCCAGCTACTCTCAGCGCTCTCAGCGATACGTCACACACGACGGCTTCGACTACGTGCTCCCGCCGCAGCTTGAGGGACGCACCGTAGAGGTGGACGGCGACGAGGTCGATGCGGTAGAGTATTTCGAGCAGACCATGGATATGATAGCCGGGCGGTATGCCGCACTCAACGACGCCCTCGGTTGTACCGGCGAGCGAAGTAACGAGGATGCCCGTTACGTCCTGCCCAATGCGTGTGAGACGAGGATCTTCGTCACGATGAACGCGCGCGCTTTGCTGCATTTCTTTGGGGAGCGTCTATGTCGCCGCGCGCAGTGGGAGATCCGACGTATTGCCGACCTGATGCTCGCGGCGGTGGTGCCGGTCGCACCCGCGGCGTTCCAGGGCGCCGGCCCCAAATGCATCAGACTCGGCGGCTGTCCGGAAGGCCCAATGGGTTGTGGCAGGCACCAGGAGATGATCAGAAGATACTCCGGAACCAAAAGCGAGGAGAGAGAGCAGTGAACACGCTTCAGGAGCTTCTCGACAACAGGCGGATCGTGATAGCGGACGGCGCGTGGGGCACGCAACTCTCCCAACGGGGGCTTGAGCCGGGCGAGGCGCCGGAAAGCTGGGTCCTCGAGCGCTCGGAGGCCGTGCGCGGCGTCGCGCAGTCCTACGTTGACGCCGGAGCGGAGATCGTGCTCACGAACACATTCGGGGGCAGCCGCTTCAAGCTGGCGAAGTGCCAACTCGATGATCGCATCGAAGAGATCAACCGCCGCGCGGTAGAGTTGTCAAAGGATGCCGCGGGCGACGCCGCGCTCGTCTTCGCCTCCATCGGCCCCACCGGAGAGTTCATGCAGCCGCTGGGCACAGTCTCGGAGGAAGAGATGATTGAGGCCTTCTCCGAGCAGGTGCGCGCGATGGCAGCGGGCGGCGCCGATGGATTGCTGATCGAGACCATGACCGATCTCGGCGAGGCGAAGGCCGCGTTACGCGCCACAACTGAACATTTCGAGGGGCCGGTTGTCGCCTCGATGACCTTCGATCGCGGTCCAAAGGGATACGCAACGATGATGGGCGTGACACCCGAGGAGGCGGCGGCGCGGCTACAGAGCGCAGGCGCCGATGTAGTCGGCAGCAACTGCGGTCACGGCATCGCCAACATGGTCGAGGTTATAGAACTGATGGCGCAGGCCACCGACCTCCCAATCTGGGCGAAGCCGAATGCGGGCATGCCCGAGCTTGTCGCGGGGCAGACCGTTTTCAATGAGTCACCCGGGGAGATGGCCGCTCACTTCGGCGATCTCGTGGACGCCGGGGCGCGCATCATTGGTGGGTGTTGCGGTACCACCCCCGAGCACATTCGCGCACTCGCCGAGAAGAGAGACGTGATGGACACCTGAGAACAGCACCCCTGACTCGATACAGTCAACAGCACAACAACAGAAATATGCGCCCAACTGAGAGGAGACGCACAATTGAACGATCGCAACGGCCGCATTGGCTTCGGTTTCATCGGCTGCGGGGGCATTCACAATAACCACGCGCCCCACATCGTTGCACACGAGGATGCATACATCGCCTGCGCGATGGACGTGAACGAAGACGCTGTCAAAGCACATCAGGAGAAGTACGGTACCGAGTGCGGTACCACCGACCTCGATCATCTGCTCAACCACGAGGAGGTCGAGGCGGTCGTCGTATGCACGCCCACGGGCTTTCACCCCGACCAGGTGGTCGCTGCGGCAGAAGCGGGCAAGCACGTGTTCTGCGAAAAGCCGATGGCGATGAGCGTCGCAGAGGCGAAACGGATGGCGCAGGCCTGCGAAGACAACGAGGTGCTGTTGCAGATTGGCTTCGTGCGGCATTTCTGCAACGAGTGGCTCACGCTCCGCGAGCTAATCCAGGACGGCGCGATCGGTCGTCCGGTCGTCTGGCGCTCGGTGTCCGGCGGCTCCGGGGCGCCCACTCCGTGGTTTTTCGACAGGGAGATCGGCGGCGGTCCGTTCATCGACGGCGCGGTCCACAACTACGACTTCGCCCGCTTCACCTTCGGCGAGGCGACCCAGGTATGCGCGAATCTGCGGCACATGAAGGACATAGGCGACGCATGGGACACCGGCACAGCCGTGGTGGACTTCGAGTCAGGCGACCAGCTTATCATGTGCTGGTCCTGGGGCCTGCCGGGACACGGACGCGATGTAAGGGCGGATGGCGCCCACGACGTCCTCGGGCCGAAGGGTGCGATCGTCTTCACGGGCGAAGACGCCCTCGCCGTTCGCACCAGAGGCGAAGAGAGGCTCGTACAGTACGAGGCCGAGAGCGGGGCGGACTGGTTCCGCCGACAGATGGCGCACTTCATCGATTGTCTGCAGTCCGGCGATTCCCCCTGTCCGGGCGCCCGGGAGGGCATTGAGGCCACGCGCATAGCCGAGGCCGTTCTGAGCATCGGCGACAATCCGGCGATTGTCGAACTCTAAGGCCGACCGCGACACTATAGTTTCACGTGAATTGGGGCGCAATGCCATGTACATAGGCGCGACTACACACATTATACTCGACGAAGTGCCTCTGCCCGACGTCCTGCGCATGATGGCGGACACAGGCTTTGATGGGGGCGAACTCGCCCTGCGCCATCTTCGCGCGATCATGGAGGCGGACAACCCTGAAGCTGAGGCCGAGGTATTTCGTGCGACCGCCGAGGAACTCGGGATGCGTATCCCACAGGTGCATCTGAGTGTCGCGAAGATGGGCTCCCTCGACGAGGAGCAGCTTTCAGCCGATCTTGCGCGAATGGAGCGTGAGATCGAGCTTTCCGCGCTCGCAGGGATCGAGATCGGTGTGCTTCATCCGGTAGGTGGTTTCCCTGCAACCCTCGCGGAGTACCGCCGTGTGCAGCAGATCCGGATCGACAGCTTCAGCCGCGCCTGTGAGATCGCCGCATCGCATGACTGCCGAATCGCGATAGAGAACACCTACGATCCGCACGGCGACGAGACCTCGGCCATCGGACGCAGACGATTTGGCGCGACGATCATCGACCTTCACCAGGTCATTGACGCGGTGGACGCCGACAACTTCGGTATTTGCATCGATAGCGGGCACACTAATCTCTTTGGTCTGCCTCTCGGGGAGGCGTTTCGGCAGACAGGAGAGCGCCTCATCGCTACACATGTGCATGACAACCACGGCGCGATCGATGAGCATATCGAACCGACACGCGGCACGATAGACTGGGAGGATGGCATCGCGGCGCTGAATGAGATCGGCTGGGAAGGCATCTTCAACCTCGAGATCGGCCCGGCAGAGGGACAGCCGATCGAGGTGCAACTCATGCGGATGGAGCATGTGGTGGCGATGACCCGGTGGCTGATAGGCATTTGAGACACTGTTGCTCAGGGGAGATCCCACAGATGCAGCTTGCAATATGGACGGCGATCCTGCATGAGATGACACCACCGGCGGCAGTCCGAGCGCTCGCCGGTAACGGCTGGCAGGCGCTCGAGCTTTCCACCGAACATATCGGGATGATCTCCGACGCGGAAGACCCGCGCGCACTTGCTGATGAGACTCGTGCCACCGCGGATGAGGTTGCGATCGCCATCCCGCAGGTGCACCTCATGATAGCCGCGAACGTCGCGACCGCAGATAACGCGGCCCGCGAACACGACCTCGCTGTCGTCGAGCAACAGATCGCTCTCAGCAGCCGCATGGGAGTTGACATCGGCGTCATACATCCCGGTGGTGATCGTCCCGCAACCTTCGCAGAGGAACTCGCCGAGCGCGAACGACGATTCCAGAGCTTCCGTCGGCTTGCCGACCATGCGGCACAGTTCGACTTCGCTCTGGCGATAGAGAACACCGTCGATCGCCCCCGGGGCAATCGCTCTGCGATCGGATGCCGTCGCTACGGCGCCACGATAGAGGAGTTGCACACGCTGATCGATGCGGTGCATCGTCCCAACGTGGGGATCTGTCTCGACGTGGGCCACGGTAATGTGCAGGGCTTTGACATGGCCGAAGCGGTGCGTCAGTGCGGCGATAGACTTATCGCCACCCACATTCAGGACAATGACGGGTTGAGCGATCAGCACCTCGGCCCTGCACGCGGGGCTATCGACTGGGAGCAGGGCATCGCGGCGCTGAATGAGCTTGGCTATCGCGGTCTCTTCAATCTGGAGATACCCGGCGAGCGTGTCCCGACCCCGGAGCTTTGCCTCAAGCGCCTGGAGGGTATTCGCGAGACCGCGGAGTGGTTACTCGACAGGCATAACCGCGAGTGAGTCATCTGCGGCGACAGTCTGCAGGTGATCTTGATTCGCCGGGGAAACTACCATATGGAGAAGAGAACCAGACCGAAAGGAGCAGGCCGAATGAAAGCGATCATGGTCGGGGTGGACGGTTCCAGTCACAGTGATGTCGCGGTACGTTACGCGATCGAGATAGCAGATCTTTTCGGAGCGAAGGTAATCGGGGTCGCAGCCGTGGCGGAGGACTTCGACGGCGAACGCGCGAGCGACGAGCAGCCGCGCGAGAGGCTCGAGGGCCTTGAGTACATTGCGAATGCGGGGATGGGGTGGTTCCGCGACGCTCTCGAGGAGTGCGGCGAGGCGTGTCAGGTGGCAGACGTAGAGTTCATCGCCCGCGTGCTCTCGGGTAAGCCAACCGAGGTCCTTGCCGAGGAGGCGCAATCTGCGGATATGCTCGTGATCGGCGCCAAGGGCCGCAGGGCGAAGCACGTTGAGCTTCTCGGCAGCACAACACGTCGGGTTCTGCGCAAGTGCATCAAGCCCGTGCTGGTTACGCGCGACGAGCATAAGCTCATCCAGCGGATCATGGTGGGCTACGACGGCAGCCCCGCCTCGGGTCACGCCGTAGAGTGGGCGGCAGATCTCGCGGCCGCCGGAAGGATGGAACTGGGCATCGTCACCGGTGCATTCTCCGGATCTGGCCTTGCGGAGAGTCTCGAGTACGTCTCGGACCTTGTGAGGACGCGCGGCATCGAACCTGACGCCATGCGCGTTAAGGGCGATGCTCCGGGGGTCATCTTCGACCGGGCCAGAGAGTGGGATCCCGACCTGATCGCGATCGGTGGAGCCGTGAAGGGCACCCTGAGCGGCTTCTTTCTCGGCGAAGCGTGGCCGGATATCGTGGAGCAGTCCAGGCGCCCTGTACTGCGCTGGCGTTGAACAGTTGAACACCCCCATCCGTCTCAGCAGTGCATCGGCCCGCGATCCCTCGATCGCGGGCCTGTTGGTCTACAGCTGAAAGGCAACTGATGTTCAGGGCGGTCGTCTTCGATCGTCTGCTGCTGGAGACTGTCTCAAACGGGCGGGTGGGCAGAGAGAAGAGCACCTGGTCGACTCTTCGCCCTGATAGCGAAGCATCTCGGTGTGTAATGCCGGTACGTAATGGCAATGCTGGAGGAGTTACGGCACTTTCCCGCTCACACATACCTCAGTGACTGCTGCAACCCATACCCGTCGCATCTCTGAGAGCATCGCTGCCGTGCTCCACAATGACGTTGACCTCCGTCGAAAGCGATGCAAAGGCGGTAATTCCGGCAACAGCGACTAAGGCCAGCAGGAGCGCGTACTCGACGCTGGTTACCCCCCACTCATCGTGCCACAGCCTAATGAGTGTCTTTGTGCAGGCCATTTGCGAGTACCTCCGCGAATGTCCGAAGATGCTCATCATTTGCCGCGCAACGATGATGATAGCTCAAAGTAACAATCCAGTCAAGCTAAATAGAACATGATATGGTTTATTGAGCTATAATTGACCTTACCGTTTTCTCTCACCTCCTCGCTTAACCCCACCAGAAGTCCTGGTACTTCTGCAGCGCCGTCAGCACAGCGTCAACGTTCTCCGCAGGTGTCGGCGGGTAGATGCCGCAGGTAAGCATCAGGCCCCCATTATCGGAGCCCAGAGTGCGCACTTCATATTCAATCAACTCATCTATCTCCCGCGGTGTGCCGTGAGGCACGATACTCTGGCGGTCGATGTCGAGATCGATGCAGACCCTTCCCTTGAGCTTATCTTGAATATTCTCCACCCCGTTGACAAGGTCCTGAATGTTGCAGATGGTCATCCCGACCTCGAGAAGCTGATCGATGATGTCCATCACGTAGCCGTCAGAGTGATTGTGCACGTGTACGCCGGCACGCTCGCACGGTTCGATAAGCCGCCGGTACGCCGGTGCGATCCAGCGGTCGAACATGCGCGGGCCCATCACCGACGAGGTCTGAGCGCCGAGGTCCTCCGCGAAGCCGAAGACGTCTATGTCCATCTCGAGATAGCGCTCCACCTGGTAGAGCGTGTAATCGACGATCATGTCGATCAGCTTCTGCAGTCGCGGTTCACCGGTCGCCATGTCCATCATCAGGTTCTCGAAGCCGCGCAGGTAGTAGAGGCGCAGGAAGAGGAACCCGTGCTCGGTACCCGCTGATCTCAGCTTCCCCTGCTCTTTGAGCCGCGCCATTCGCTGGCGCTCTGCGTCCCAATCCACCGGGCCGAGCGGCTTGTGTGTCTCCGGGTCGGGCATCTCGAAGGCCTCGAAGTCGTCCCAACTCTCCAGCGGGTGCCCCTCCACGATCCCGACGATTCCATCCACCTCGCCGTGCCAGACGCATCCGTAGCTGTCCACGAACGCCTCCCCTTTGCGCGACTGCGGGCCGAACTCGTAGTTGTCGAAGTCGCGCCGGCCCTTCTCGAAGCCGGGAAAGAAGGCCGGATGATGCACCAGAACATCCTCAAGGTCGCCGCGAAGCTGGTCCCACGACGCATCACTGATCGACACGCGCGTGGGTATCCACTCCCCGCCGGTCATTGAAGCCGTTCGGAGATAGTTCTCTCGTTCAGTAAGGGCCATGCCGTTACTCCTGATGCAACACTGATGTCTGGCTACCGTGATACTGGCTCTGCCGCCTCGTCGAGGATCGGCGTCCCGTCGGCCTGCGCCCGCTGCAGCACGATCGCCCGGTCGGTATCGGTGGGAACCGTCAGTTCATCGATGCCATTGGGGTGCGTGACGACGATTCGCAGTCCGTCCTCAAGCTGTTGAAGAGTGAGATCGCTGACGGTCGCGCTGTCGTCGAAAGGCTCGAGCACACTCACCCACTCAGCGTTTTGAGCCCGCGTGCGAGAGATAAATGCGGAGGTTGGTGGCTCGCCTGAACGCACCGGATTCACTCCCGTGATGATCTGCGACCCGGCCGGTGCCGAGTGAAGAACCGACACCGACGGCCCGGCGCCCGCGAAGGCCGCGTGCAGTAGTTCCGGGGCGTCGCCGCGCCGGACATCCTCGATGTGCTCGTAGCCGCGTGCACCCAACCATCCGTCGGGCGCGGGCTCAAGCGCTGCTTCCGCCGAGAAGTCACCGCGTCCATGTAACGCGAGGTCGTAAAGCTGCTCCTCCTCAGAGGATGCCCGGAATACGTCCACGATGTAATCTCCGATAAGCGCCACAGTCCGATCCATCAGCACTCCCTCATACGCCGTGTCACAGGTGAACCGCGCGGCCTTGAAGTGCTCTCCCGCATGAAACAGATGTTGCACCCCGAAGACGCGCCGATCTCCGCGTTCGGACGCCCAGATGCTGTCCGAATCCTCCTGCGGATATTGCGATACCTCATTCACGGTGAGAGTGTTGTGCGCTATCGTCTGCTTCGCCCAGGTCAGTTGCATCGGATGGTCGTAGCCCCACACGCCCGCATCGGGGCAGACTATCGCGCCCCGGCCGTACACGATCATAGCGAGAGCGTCCGGATGATCGTGCCCGGAACCGTAAGGCCCCCACGTAATATTGACCGCAGGCGAGTTCTCATCGGCTGCGTCACCGCGCAGGATCGTGAAGCCGCCGATGGAGAAGTTGGTGCAACCCCCCTCGTTCACACCGGCGAGGCCGATCTCGGCATCATCCGCGAGGCTGAACTGCCCGTCGGGAACGTCCGCGGGAGCGTGCACGAGGCTGAAGAAGTCGGTTCTCCGCCCATCCGCCGCAAGACTGGCGAAGTTCGCGTTGAGCGCATAGTTCTGCCCACCATCGCCGCTGCGCACCTCGATCTCATCCCAGATGACGTCGCCTGCGCCGCCCTCGAGGAACAGGTGCAACCGAATCCTCCGGGTTTCCCCCGCGCCTGCCCCCTCTACGGGATCGATGGTGGCACTTACCTGCCGCCAGTCACCGGCCTCCTGAACACGATCCGTGAACACCGCATCATCATCTTCGATGTTGGACCGGATATGAGCCGATCCCCCATCCATCTCCAGAGCCTTCACCCATCCGCTCACCGTGGCAGGACGATCCGCGGGGACATGCACATTCTGAACGAGCGCAATGCGTCCGTGCTCACCTGTTGTCAGGCGCCATGCGATGCCCTCGCTGCGCGCATCATCGCTCGGGGCCGCCTCGGACTCTCCCGCAGGCTGCCAGAGAGACCACCATGGAGGTCCAGCGGCCCGATCATCTCGCTCGCGACGAATCAGCCACGCATACTTCGGATCGCGGTAGCGCTCCGAGGCGAGTTCGTAGATCTGATGGTAGTTCAGGCGGCGGGTGCCCGAGTTGTTGATCCGGGCGATGCTGAGGTTGGGGAAGCTGTGATAGAACTGCCCGTCGAGCAGGTAACGTATCGAACGCGGCCCCGGAGGCCCGAACTCCTCGTGATTCGCGCCGCCCTCGAACGGTTCGAGGATGCCGGGGATCTCCGCGTGCCAGAGATCGATACCCGAGTTCTCCGCCGCCAGCAGCACCCACTGCAGCGCGCTCAGAGTGTAGTAGTTATATCCTACCGAGCGCTCCCAGTGAATCCCATCCGCGAAGATCGAATGACCGATCTGCTGCGCGTAACCGTAGAGGTAGAGTTCCCGATCCGGGTCCCAGGCCCCGTTGATAGTCTCATCGATCAGTTCGCGATCTCCAGTGGCGAAGCCACAGGCGGCCATGATCGCCAGGGCCCAGCTTCGCCAGTTGCTGGAGTTGGGATGTCGGCAGCCGTGGCCGGAGATCCAGCCGATGCGCCGCAACAGATCGTCCTCGATCTGCCGACGTTGCTCATCGGTGACGAACGGCGCGCCCGCGATCAGGTCCCAGGCCATGGAGGCGTCTATCGCGATTGGACCCTCGCGCAATGTGGCGTCGGCAAAGAGCCCGCGAGAGTGTGTCGGCTCCAGCGTGGGACAGATTTCGGCGGCATGCACGAGCCGCTGCAGCGCGAGTCGCCCGTAGGACTCATCGCCGCTCAGCGCGTACGCCTGTGCCAGTGTCGCCATCCGCCCGAAATCGTGGCGTGTCGGCACATCCGGCAAAGGAGCGGCGTCCGTGGCGATTCCCTCGGCTCGGCGCAATATCTCATCGACCGCGACACGCGTGTACTCATCCCCCGCCTCATAGTCCCCGCGAATGCGATCGAGGTCCGCCTGCGTACAGAAGACTCGCGGGTGAGGCGGAAGCTCGTCCGGAACCGGCACACGGTAAAGCTCGGTCCACGGCATCACCGCGTCCTGCGCACCGGCTACTCCTGCGAGAAGAACCAGTGCGATCATCAGGGCCGCCGTTGTTCGCATCACTGCCTCACCTCTCGTCGCGTCACTCCATCTGCGTGGTGGTCCGGTCGGCCGTCGGGAAGATCACGAGCGCGCGCATCGGCGCGTCACCGTTGTTTACCGCGTAGTGCGGCACCTCGGCGGGACATCGGATCATCATTCCGGGGGTGAGCGTGACTATCTCCTCGCCGAGAGTGTGATCGCACTCGCCCTCCATGACGAAGAAGACCTCCTCGTCGCCGGGATGGAAGTGCTCGCCCGCCTTCTCACCGGGGTTAAGTGTCATGACTCCGACGCTGAGGGTCGCATCCTCGGCCATCTCTCCGTTGACCAGCCAGCCGATGCTTCCCCACTCAGTCTGAAGCTCTTCCATCTCCGCTATGTGCATCACGTACTGTTCAATCACGTTGCTCGTCCTCTCCGTCGGATAGCTCCGTAGTCGTACCGCTTCATGTGCCCGGCCCTCCTGTGGCCGTCTTAGCTCCGAGCACACAGGTATTGCGCCGTCTGAGTACTATTCTCCTTCAACCGGGCGGAGGAATCCGCGCCCGGAATAAAGTATTTATCTTCCACCACCGCGCAATCGCAGCCTGAAGCGAGACACTGAGAGGGAGGATTACGATGCATTCTGCTCTGATACCCGCTGAACTGGCTCGCGCCGCCTGGAGAGAGATGCCCGATGAGATCGTCTGCGAGGGGCAGTATCCCCATCATCTGCAGGGCATCGCAACCAACGGCGTTGACGCGATCTACTGGAGTTTCACCACGGTTCTTGTGAAGACTGATCTGGAGGGCAATGCACTCGCGCAGGTCGAGGGGCCCTACCATCACGGTGACCTGTGCTATGCCGACGGCCGTATCTACGTCGCATGGTCGAATCACTTCAACAAGCCCGACGCGGATTCGAAGGTGTACATCTACGATGCCGACGATCTCTCGCTCATTGAGATCAGACCAGTGCCGGAGGTCACATTCGGTGCGGGAGGCATGGACACTCGTGAGGGACACTTCTTCATCATCGGCGGGCTTCCAGAAGGGTACGAGGAGAACTACGTGTACGAGTACGACCCCGATTTTGCTCACCTCGAGACCCACGTGATTCCAAGCGGTTACACCCGGCTCGGCATTCAGACCGCCCTGCTGCATGACGGTTACTGGTGGTTCGGCTGCTACAGGGTTGACGAGACGAAGGGGCTGCTCAAGACCGACCTCGACTTCGAGTTGGTGGGAATCTACGACATCTCACCAGCTATCGGCCTCATCGGCTGGGGGGAGGGGCGGTTTCTCATGGCAGAGCACTTCGGCGAGAAGTGGCGCGCAAAAGCGGTGCCGATGCTCGCTGATGACGAGGCTGGTCTGGTGCCCGTGCAGTAGATATCGCCGGCGCCGGGGGCCCCCGCTCGTCCGAACTTGCCCCGCCGCTGCGGAGTTCTCTGCGGTAGTGGGGGCGCTCAGGGGGCGTTCTTGTCATACTCCCCGGCCGCGAGGCGTTTCACCGGACGTCTCACATATCTGCGCGCGCGCCGGAACCATAATTCCACGGTGCTGCGCCGTTGGAGCAACTCGCCTTCCTCATCGGTGAGCAGATGCGGCGCCAGCACCGACTTCGCCTTGCATACCGCGCGAAGATCGTTTTCCTGCATGTGCGGCAGCGCGATTGCAGCAAGCGGATTCGCCCCGGCCATGACGGCTGCGGCGAAGTCCACGATTGCGGGTTGACCCTCCGGCGTAACCAGGATGTTGCCCAGGTTCTCGAGGTCACCGTGAGCCATACCCAGGGCGTGCATATCTGCGATCATCGCCGACAGTTGGTCGAAGAACTCCGACGTGAAGACCTCAGGAGGAGTATCATCCAGTTCCGTTGCCTCGATGTGCTCCAACACCAGTATCCAGCGCCGTGGCAGGCCCAGCACCCGGGGGATGTTCCGAATCCCCCCGGCCCGGAGCAGCGCCGCTCGCTCGCGCATTGCAAGAAATGCCCCGAGCAGGTGCTTGAACAGATTTCCCCCACGGCCATAGTCCTTAACGATCGCGTCCTCCCCCCTCATGCGGATGTGCCGCACCTCCGGCCGCGCCCTCCATGCCCTGCGATAGACGGTTACCGTCAGGTCGTCTATGATCCCGCGGTGAAGACTATCCCACTCATCGCGTCTCACCCGTGCTCGACCTCTCCCGCCGTCTCATCCTCGGCACAGCGCTTGCAGGCAGGCGCGATTCCGACCTTGATGGCGTCGAATGGACACTTCGCGCACTCCATGCAACTGACGCAATTCATCCCCTGAAGGTCCGTGCGCGGATCGATCCCGGCCGGGCAGGCTCTCACGCACCAGAGGCAATCAACGCACTTCTCACGGTGGTAGCGGATCCTGATGAAACCGATTCGGCCAAACAGTGAGAAGATCGCGCCAAGTGCGCAGAACGAATGACAGAAAGGACGACGGATGAACACAGATCCCAGGATGAACGCGGCGAGAATGCCCAGCTTGACGTAGTACAGCGTTCCGATGAACTGACGCAGTTCCGGGTCGAGAAGTGGCTGAAATATCCCGCCCTGCAGCGCACCCTGGGGGCAGAGCTTGCAGAACATCGGCTCAAACGTCAGATAGGGAATCACCAGCCCGAGCGAGATCAGCACCAGATACTTGAAGTAACCCGTCCAGCGCGGGAGTCTCCACGGGCGCCGGCGGATCCCCCCGAAGAGGTCCTGCACGAGGCCGAAGGGACAGAGCCAACCACACATTGAGCGCCCCATAATTGCGCAGAAGAGAAAGATCGAGCCGAGAATGTAGATCGGCGCGAGAACGGTGGCGCGTAATGCGGGCATGGAGTTCTGCAGGGCTCCCATCGGACAGGCAAACGACGCTGTCGGTGAGGCCCAGCAGTTGAGCGCAGGCGCTGTTACGGCACGAAGGTCGAAGAGAAATAGTGCGTTCCAGGCTATGAGCGCGAGGATCTGCACGGGCAGGCGAACTCTGAGGTAGAGCGGGGACTTCCCGGGTGCGGCCATCACATGCTCACTCCAGGCCGATACATGCGGTGCACAGTGCCTGTGCGTGCTGCCTGACCGCCACATGCCGCTCCAACCGCACACCCCAGATGATCATCAGTACACTCAGCAATGCGAGCGGGAGCCAGAGCCAGCGCACCGGGATCATCTCCGAATACTCTTCAGATAGCGGCAGTCGCGCAACACAGCTTCGCGCTTGTCTCCGGCATTGGATGGACCGAACTCCACTGCAACGTAACCGTCGTAGCCGTTTGAGCAGAGTCGCTCGATCAGTGGCTCGTAGTCGATGACTCCGTCCTCCAGGGCGACGCGTTCAAGCTTCCCTGGGTTCCCGTCAAGCGGCGCGTAGTTCTGTGCGTGTAGATGATAGACCCATGGCAGGACGTGTTCAAGCCGCGCGAAGGCGTCATCGTCCACGCTCGGCAGCGCCTGGTAATTGAGGCCGAAGTTCTCGCAGTCAACTTTCTCCACCAGGCGGCGCGCGCTTTCCGCGGTGTCTGCGAGCGTGTTACTGTGCATCTCCACCGCCAGGCGCATGTCCATCTTGCGGGCGGAGTGTGCCGCCTCGCGACACTGGAGTACCGTCTCCTGCCAGATATCCTCATCAGCCTCCTCGGAGCCCAGGTCGCTGGCCCAGACGCGTATGATCGGAGCCTGAAGTCCCGCCGCTGTCTGCAGAACGTCACGCAGTCCCATGCTCTCGGTCTTGACTGCGCCGAAGCGCAGATAAGAGCCGAAGACCGCTACCTCGAGGCCCCGCTCCGCGACCATCCTCCTCACGGCCGCGATCCGATTCTCGTCGTATTGCTCGGCAATGTGCGGTTCGCGACCCCATATCTCGACCCCGTCTAGGCCCGCCTCGCGGGCGATGTCGAGACTATACTCAAGCAATCGCTCGCGAAATGCAATGGTACACAGAGCAGTCTTAGTCTTATGACCTGTCATCTGTGTCACCTGCCGCCTCTCTTTCTCCCCCACCGTTGCGGTCTTATCTCTCACCCGATAGATCGCGGTTGCCGGCCCTGACCCGGCGTCATCTGCAGGGCTAACGTCGTAACTCCACCGGCTCCCCCGTACTGGCCGACTCGTGGATAGCAACCAGCACTCTCGTATTTTCAAGCCCCTCGCGCGGCGACACCACAGGCTCTCTATCCCACAGGACCGAGTCGGCGAAATGTCGTATGCTCTCAACTCCAAAGCCGTTCGGCTTGTCATGGACCTCGGTAACTACGGCAACGTCTGGGTACTGCGGCCCCTTCGGCGTAAAAGTCTGCAACATGCGGTGGGAGCTTGCGTCGGCGAAAGCGGTTCCTTCGGACCCGATCATCTCCATCTTGAAGTCGAAGACCGTCGGCATCTCGGTGGACATAATCCAGCAGTTCTCCACGTGAGCTACGCCTCCACCCTCCAGTTCGCAGATCGTATGGAAGAAGTCCGGGGTGTCGATGCCGCGGTCGGCCAACACGCGGGAGCGCGACACCGAGTACACGCGGATCACCTCATCGTCAAAGAGCCAGCGCACTAGGTCAAGTGCGTGGCTGCCGAGGAACCAGACTACCGTCGAGTCGCCCGCCCAACTGAGCATCTCGGTGGGGACGTAGATAGTGTCATTGAGCCGCATCGTGAGCATCTGCGGCTCGCCAATCTCACCTGACTCAATCCTCTTCTTGATCCCCCACATCGCGGGATTCCAGCGGTTGTGGAAGTCCACCATGAGCGTCACATCGTTGGCCTCGGCAGCCGCGATCATCGCCTCGCAGTCCTCGACTGTCGTGGCCATGGGTTTCTCGAGCAGCACATGTTTGCCCGCTTCAGCCGCCGCCACGGCGATCTCGCGATGTAGAAAGTCGGGGGTTACAACGGAGACTGCTGCAATGTCGTCGCGCTTGAGGAGTTCCTCGTAGTCCGTGGTCCAGGCGTCCGCCCCGTACTGCTCGGCGCGCTCCTCAACGAGCGCCTCATTCAGGTCGCAGATACAGGCGAGCCGTACGCCGGGATGGGTGGAGTACGTCTTGAGGTGAGTCTCCCCCCACACACCTGTGCCGATAACCCCGAAGCCGACGGTATCACGCATTTCAGCACCCCTCTGAGGTGAGACATTATCCCTGTTGGGATGCCGCGCTGGCACGCCTCGCGACCTCCCTCCCGGCATCGATTATAGGCCATCAGGAAAAACCCTGTCAACGCGGTTGCGGACGATGGAGCAAGCAACACCAACGGCGATGACAGGAGCACCGACGGCATGGCCCCCACTAACTCCGGGATGCCCGCCCCTGAGAGGGACTGCCTGTACGAAGACGATCTGGCACGCTCGCTCGGCCCCGGCTGTTTTCCGATCATCAGGCATTGCACGGCCCCAGCACCCGAGGATGGCAGCGAAACAGTATGCTCTGTACCCTGCACGAAGGTTACACGGGGCATTGCGCCGAAACTCACTACTGTAAGAGAAGCGTTCTTCCGTGCCACGCCTGATACGCCGTGCTGAAATGAGTGAGGGAATATGTCAAAGCAGCCGAAAGTAGTGTTCATGAATCAGAGTCAGTCAAACCTCGACTGGTTCTACCGCGGACCCTCGAAAGAACGTGCCGGGGAACTGAAGGAACTGGGGTGGGAGATATGCGTTAACGAGACTGGAGGGCCGCTGGAGCCGGAAGAGTGGGCGGAGATGGTCGCGGACGCCGACGCCATCATGACCACCTGGGGCTCGCCTCCGGTCGATGAGACGATCCTTGCCGAGAACGACAATCTGCAGATCATCGCACACGTGGGAGGATCGGTCGCAGCCTATGTTACTGACTCTGTCTTCGATCGCGGGGTAAGGGTGAGCACCGCGAATCCGTTGATGGCCCGAACGGTGGCGGAGCACTGCATCATGCTGCTGCTGATGGGCCTGCGCCGCGCACACGATCACATCAAGCTCGGGACGCGCTCCGAGACGATGGATCACTTCAAGGACTGGCGAATCCGTGTCCCCGAGGACTGCGTCATCGGCATCTGGGGCTTCGGCGACATCGCCTCCTGGGTGGTCACGCTACTCGAGCCCTTCGAGCCGAAGGAGGTCCTGGTGGTCAGCGGGCATCTTTCCGAGGAGGGCGCCGCAGAGCGCGGGATGGAACTCGTGGAGTTCGACGATCTCTTCGAGCGCTCCGATGTCGTCTTCACGCTCGCCGGGATGACCGTGGCCAACACCGGGCGCGTCGGCGAGACGCAGTTGTCGGCGCTCAAGACCGGTTCGATCATCATCAACGTGGGCCGCGCGCCGCTGATCCAGCCCGATGCGCTGCTTGCCGAGCTTCAGAAGGATCGCATAATGGCGATTCTCGATGTCTTCGAGAAGGAACCGCTGCCGGATGACAATCCGCTCAATGACCTGCACAATGTCATTCTCAGCCCACACTTCGCGGGGACCGGCCGCGACGCGCATTATATGGCCACCATGCTCGATGAGATACAGCGCCTGATGAACGGTGAGGAGCTGCAGTACGAAGTCCGCGCCTCACGCGCGCGGCAGATGACTGATATGGGTGCGGTAAGAAAGGCCCAGAAGAAGCAGTAATCAGCCGGCATGATCCACCGGCGCTGGAGGGAAGAGACTGCCGATTGATTCGCCGGGGGTGTTCATCCCTCCTGCGTCGGTATAGCAACAGGCGCTCGCGACACCATCCACCAACCGTCGAGCGGGGAGCATTATAACATGAGTGACACGAGGCTCAATATCGGCTGGGCGCAGGCGGACATCACCCCTGATGAGCCGGTGCTGATCGCGGGGCAGTTCCATGCACGGGTCTCCGAGGGCGTGCGCGATCCGCTAACCGCCACGGCGCTCGTGCTCGAGCGCGGCGCCCGGCATGTCGTGCTGGTAAGCTGCGATATCATCAACGTGAAGGACGAACTGCGTGAGGCCGTGGCACACCGACTCACAGGACCCGCCCCCGAAGCACTCGTGATGAACGCAACCCACACACATGCCGCACCGCTGATGCGCCCGGGCGACGATGTCACTGCACAGGAGTACTATGGCGTGGAGCTTCCAGTGATGTCACTCGCGAGCTACCTGGAGTTCGCCGCCGACAGAATCGCCGGTGCGGTTGAGGACGCCTGGTCGAGGCACGCCGAGGGCGCAATCGCATTCGGCCTCGGTCACGCCGTGGTGGGCCGAAACCGTCGCTGGGTGGACGTGCATGGCAACTCTACGATGTACGGCGACACCGATACTCCCGAGTTCAGCCATATCGAGGGATACGAGGATCACTCGGTCAACGTCCTGGCGACCTATGACACGGCGGGGCAACCCACCGGTGTAGTTGTGAATCTCCCCTGCCCCTCACAGGCGACGGGCGGGATCTTCGAGATCAGCGCCGATTTCTGGCACGAGACCCGGGAGGAGTTGCGCGACCGACTCGGCGCAGGGCTTTTCGTGCTGCCTCAGGCTTCGGCCGCGGGCGACCAGTCTCCCCATCTGCTCTACGGCAAGCGGGAGCACGAGCGAATGCTCGAGTTGAAGGGACGCACCTCCCGTGAAGAGATCGCTAACCACATCGCCGACGCCGTCGAGGAGGCGCTGGGCTTCATCGGAGACACCAGAGATGACTCCCCCCTCCTCCGGCATGAGGTGCTGGAACTGAAGCTCCCGCTGCGCAAGCTGACCGAGCAGGATGTGCGACAGGCAGAGGAGGACGCAGAGCCGTGGCAGGAAAAATATCAGGCCGAACTGCGCAGAGTCGAGCAGAGCCGCGAACTGCGCGAGGATCCACGCTGGTACGTTCCTGTCTCGCGCGCCTGGCGGAAGGTGAAGTGGCACGAGCGGGTGCGTAATCGCTTCGAGCAGCAGCAGCGGGACCCATTTGAGTACGTAACGCTCCATGTCATAAGACTCGGCGAAGTAGCGATCGCGACGAATCCATTCGAGTACTATCTCGACTTCGGCGTGTACATCAAGGCGCGCAGTCCCGCCGTCCAGACATTCCTTGTACAACTGGCCGGACCGGGAAGCTATGTGCCGAGCGCGCGTTCAACCGAAGGCGGAGGATACGGCTAGGTGCCCGCCAGCACGCCGATCGGCCCGACCGGTGGTCGAAAGGTCGCGGATAGGACCATCGACACACTGTTGAGCCTGTGGGATGAGGAGCCGACTGACGCCAACCCCCAGTAATGAGCGACCGGAGCAACCTGAGACGTGGGAGAGTGCGATATGAGCGATACGAAGCTGAAGATCGGATGGGCGCAGGCGGACATCACACCGGATGAGCCGGTGCTGATATGCGGGCAGCGCAACGCGCGCGTATCGGAGGGCGTCCGCGACCCGGTGACCGCCACCGCGCTGGTCTTCGAACAGGGCGACGAACACATAGTCCTGATCAGTTGGGATCTCGCGAGCGCCTCCGATGAGCTCTGCGGGGCGGTCAGGCGGCGGATGACCGCGGTGGGAGGTCCTGAGCCGCACAGGCTCGCGATGTTCGGCACGCACACCCACGCGGCGCCGCACGCCCGCATGAGCCGCTACGGGCAGGAGTATCATCCGTACCTGCCCGAGCAACTGGGGGTGGAGCTTGGCGACATCATGACCCCCGAGGAATACGTCGAGTTCGCCGCCGAGCTCGCCGCCGAGGCCGTGGCGGAGGCGTGGCATAATCGCGCGGACGGATCCATCGCGTTCGGGCTGGGGCAGGCCGTCGTGGGACGCAATCGCCGCTGGGTGGATATTCACGGAAACACCACGATGTACGGCAACACCGACACCCCCGAGTTCAGTCACATCGACGGGTATGAGGATCACTCGGTCAACGTGCTGGCAACTTACGACGCCGACGGCACCCTGACCGGCGTCATCCCGAACATCGCCTGCCCGGCGCAGGAGACCGAGCATATCTTCGAGATCAGCGCCGACTTCTGGCATGAGGCCCGCGAGGAGATGAGGCGGCGCCTCGGGGAGGGCCTCTACGTGCTGCCGCAGTGCTCCCCCGCGGGCGATCAGTCGCCGCACCTGCTGTGGGGCAAGCGCGCGCACGAGCGGATGCTGGAACTGAAAGGGCGCACCTCCCGGGAGGAGATCGGCCACCGTATCGCGGACGCCGTCGAGGACACACTCCGCCATCTCGAAGCCACAATGGACGCCTCACCGGTGCTCAAGCACGAGCGGCGTGACGTGGAACTCACGATGCGTCCGCTCACCGAGGAGGACGTCAACCAGGCGCTCGCGGACGCGGTGCCCTGGCGCGAGAAGTGGCGGGAGGAGCTTGCGAAGCTGGAGGCCGATCCCACGCTGCGGGATGAGCCGCGATGGTACACGGATGTGACATCTGCCTTCAACCGCATGCGTTGGTACGAGCGCGTCGCGGAGAGGTACGAGCTGCAGCAGCAGGACCCAACGAGGACCGTGCAACTCCACTTCGCGCGGCTCGGCGACATCGCCATCGCTACGAACCCCTTCGAGTATTACCTCGACTACGGCGTGTACATCAAGGCTCGCAGTCCGGCGGTGCAGACCTTCCTCGTGCAACTCGCCGGGCCTACACAGTACCTGCCAAGCGCCCGATCGATAGGGGGCGGCGGCTACGGCTCAGTGCCCGCGAGCAACACCTTCGGCCCGGAGGCCGGGCGCAAGCTCGCGGATACGACCCTCGACGCCCTTTTCAGCTTCTGGGGCGCACAAGACCACTGAAAGCACAATCACTGGCAAATGGCATTACCCTGGGAGATATCTCAATGAGCGAGGCAAAGCTGAAGATCGGATGGGCGCAGGCGGACATCACCCCGGAGGAGACGGTGGCAATCTCCGGGCAGTTCCATGCGCGGGTATCCGAGGGCGTGCGCGACCGCATCACCGCAACCGCGCTGGTGCTTGCAACCGGGGAGGAGCACGTCGTCCTCGTCAGTTGCGATCTCGTCGCGATCTCCCCGGAGTTGTGGGAGGGCGTCGCGGCGCGACTCGACGGGCCGAGCGCCGATGCGCTGGTCATGAACGCGACTCACACTCACACCGCGCCCGAGATTCGGCCCCGCGGCACCGCCGCCGGAAGCTCGGCCGAGGCCTTCGGCGTCGAACTCGACGTGATGGCGGTCGAAGACTACGTGGAGTTCGTCGCCGCGCGGATCGCCGATGCGGTGAATAAGGCGTGGGCGTCGCGCGCTGAGGGTTCCCTGGCATTCGGCCTCGGGCAGGCCGTTGTCGGGCGGAACCGCCGCTGGGTGGACATTCACGGGAACTCCACCATGTACGGTGAAACCAACACCCCGGAGTTCAGTCACATCGAGGGCTACGAGGATCACTCGGTCAACGTGCTGGCGACGTATGACCCGACCGGCGACCTCACCGGGGTGATCGTCAACATCCCGTGTACCGCCCAGGAGACCGAGGGCCTCTTCGAGATCAGCGCCGACTTCTGGCACGAAGCCCGCGAAGAACTGCGCCGGCGCCTCGGTGAGGGGCTTCACGTTCTGCCGCAGGCCTCGGCGGCGGGCGATCAGTCACCACACCTGATCTGGGGCAGGGCCGAGCATGAGCGGATGCTCGCCCTCAAGGGCCGCACCTCCCGCGAGGAGATCGCGCACCGTATCGCCAATGCCGTGGAGGAGACGCTCGGCTTCATTGAGGACACGCGTGAGAGCGACCCGCTCCTGCGGCACGAGACGATCGAACTGCGCCTCCCACTCCGTCCACTGACCGAGAAGGATGTGCGCACCGCCGATGCCGAGGCGGCGGACTGGCGCGCCACGTACGAAGAGGAGCTTGCGAAGCTCGATCTGGCCCCCGACCTGCGCGACGAGCCCCACTGGCACAAGCCCCTGTGGTACGTGCCGGTGACGAAGGCCTACCGGCGGATGCGCTGGTACGAGCGGGTTCGCGAGCGCTACGAGCAGCAGCAGACGGAAGAGCCCGTGCGGGACGTGACACTGCACGTGATCAGACTCGGCGACATCGCCATCGCTACGAACCCCTTTGAGTACTATCTCGACTTCGGAGTGTACATCAAGGCGCGAAGCCCCGCGGTGCAGACCTTCCTCGTGCAGCTTACCGGGGCGGGAAGCTACGTTCCGAGTGCCCGCTCTATCGCGGGCGGAGGCTACGGTTCGGTCCCTGCCAGCACGCCGATCGGCCCCGACGGAGGACGCAAGGTAGCTGATGCGACGATAGATACGCTGCTTGATCTCTGGGGCGAGGATAGCGACTGAAAACCACCCGCCTGCGCGGAGCCTCGCACAGCGCTGCAGGCAGGACACGAGGAGATTGCGACATGAGCGACACGAAGCTGAAGATTGGCTGGGCGGAGGCCGACATCACACCCGATGAGCCGGTGCTTCTCTCCGGACAGTTCCATTCACGCGTCTCAGAGGGCGTCCGCGATCCGGTGACCGCGACTGCGCTCGTCTTCGAGCAGGGTGACGAGCACGCGGTCTTTGTGACCTGCGACCTCTCGGGTGCGTACGAGGAGTTGACCGAGGCCGTGCTGAAGCGCGTTAAGCAGATGGAGGATGGGCCGGAGACGGCACCGCTGGCGATCAGCGGCACCCACACTCATGCAGGCCCGGTCAGCTACACGCGCATGTTCAGAAGCGGCTACGGACCGCTCTATACCGCCGCGGTGGATCTGCCGGCGATG
>PXBW01000326.1 GCA_003566775.1 candidate division WS1 bacterium | reverse complement strand
GGCATCGACGACATCGATCACAACGTCGGGTTGCTCTTCGATGACGTAGTTGCGAGCCACAACCTCCTCAAGCGAGTACGCGGTGAGGGAGTAAGTTCCAGGCAGATCGACCACGTGAACGGGGGTGTCGCCCACCTGACGGTGTCCCTCCTTCTTCTCGACGGTCACCCCGGGATAGTTGCCCACATGCTGGCGGGCACCGGTGATTGCGTTGAACACCGTCGTCTTGCCTGAGTTGGGATTTCCTGCAAGTGCAACGTCAATATGAGATGCGTCGACCGTAACCTTAGCCACGTCTGATAACCATCCTTGACGAAGTGAAACTGTTGTTGAGACACGGCCGCTGGCGATCTCAGCCGTCGTCGATCGGACGTGAGCGGACGAATACGCGCCTTGCCATACCACGACCGATGGCGATCTTTGCCTCACCGACCTTGACCATGATCGGACCGCTTCTGAATGAGCCCTTTATCAGTCTTACCGGAACGCCCGGGGAGAAGCCCAACTCTGTCAGGCGTCGCTTCATACCCCGACCACCGACCACCTTCGCTATCTCGCCGGTCTCTCCGCCGCGCATCTGATCCATCGGCAAGACCGGCCCGGAGGGGAGTTCAGAGTGGTTCGACGGCAATCTGAGCAGCCTCCCGTTTGCGCAATGAAAGGTGATAGCCTCGAACGAGAACCTCTATCGGATCTCCCAGTGGCGCCAGCCTCTCTACCTCGATCTCCGCGCCCGGCGTGATGCCCATGTCCATCATTCTGCGCCTGATGTGCGGGGCCCCGGAGAGTCTGAGCACCCTGCATCTCCCTCCCGGGGCGACCAGGTCGAGGGTGGTCGCGTCCTCGCTCTCACGCTGAGGAGCGAATGGGTTGCGCTCCGGCGGCTCGATCGCCTCCACGCAGGTTCTGCAGTCAGTCTGGCAGCGTATATCCTCCCAGCGATTTGCGAGATGCTCGAGCCACTCGCTGCCCCCCCTCGGGCAGCGCTCGATGAAATCGATCAGCATCAGCAGTCGCCGCAGGGTCTCCTGGCTCAGAGCATGCTCTATTCCGCATGCTTCGATGTCGGCCTGCTCCTCATCGAGATCCAGGATGTCGCGCAGAAATGCGACCAACGCGTGGTGGCGCCGTGAGAAGAACTCCGCCATCTCACGTCCTTCGGGTGTGAGCGTCACGGCCCCGTACTTCTCGTGAGAGATGAGGCCGCGCTTCTTAAGTGCCTGCACCGCCGCGCTCACCGACGGCATCTTCACCCCAACGTAATCCGCGATGTCCTTGATCCTGACGACATCGTTGTCACGCCGTAGTTGATGTATGGCCTCGAGGTAGTCCTCGAGGGATTCTGTCATCGTCATTGCATCATCCACATGATCACTCGCAGCCAATGATAATCCTCCTTCCCATCACAACTACAAGTTAGCACGGCCTAACTCTATTGTCAAGGGAAAAGAGGAAAATCGTTGGAACGTCTCGCGCAATTCTGCCCGTGGCCGCCCCGTCATGTAATTCCAGAAGGCCGTGCTCACAGTCATGGGAGGCATCGGTGCGCCGTGCGAAGAACACTCCTGCGTCGGACGATGTTGCCGAAATCACATGGAGGATCGCGCATGGACGCTCGACGAATCAGCCAATTGCTTGAGCGGCCCGGTAGCGCACTGCTGTCGGGGCGCGGTACGTGGACCGACGACACGGCCGCAATCGTCCTGAGTGAGCCACTCGAGGTTGTATCAACCTGTCAACCCGCACAGTTTTCGAAAGTGCTGGAAGTCGCCGAAGGGTGGCAGGCCGCCGGTCGCTGGGTGGTCGGTTACGCGGGATACGAGGCCGGGGCGGCTTTCGGACTGCCGAATCATCCGCCGGAAAGCATCGCGCCGCTCGCGTGGTTCGCCTGCTACTCTTCATCGACCGTGGAGTATCCCGACCGTGATGCCCTGCAGCCGTCTGGCCCGCAGCCGGAGCTGGGGGGCATCGAGGTTGCGCTGAATGTTGACCAGGATGAGTACCTGGCCGCGATCTCTCGAATCAAGGAGTTGATCGCTGCGGGTGACACCTACCAGGTGAACTACACCTGCCGGGCGGTTTTCGAGGAAGAGATCGATCCTGTTGCGTACTTCCTTGCGATGATTCGCGCGCATCCGGTGCCCTACGCAGCCTTCATCAACCTCGGCGAGGCGCAGATTCTGAGCATGTCACCCGAGGTCTTCCTGCAACGACGCGGCGATCTGCTGCTCAGTAAGCCCATGAAGGGCACCCGGAAGCGCGGCGGGACGCCCGAGGAGGACGCCGCACTGGCCCGGGACCTTGTCACTGCAGAGAAGGACCGCGCCGAAAACCTCATGATCGTGGATATGGTCCGCAACGATCTCGGGCGCATCAGTCGCGTCGGCAGCGTACGCGTCCCTGCGCTATTCGAGGCCGAGAAGTACCGTACAGTCTGGCAGATGACCACCACGGTAACCGGCGAGGTACGTGGTGATGTCTCGCTGGGCGAGATATTCGCTGCGACCTTCCCCGGCGCGTCGATAACCGGCGCGCCCAAGTACCGCACGATGGAGATCATACGTGAGCTTGAGCCCGATCCACGCGGGGTATATTGCGGCGCGCTGGGCGTGCTTCCGCCCGGCACCGAAGACCGGCCCTCCGACTTCACCTTCAATCTGCCGATTCGCACCCTGGTGCATCGCGACGGGCGCCTTCGGCTGGGAATTGGAGCGGGGATCGTGTGGGACTCTGACCCGAATAGCGAGTACGAGGAGACACTTCTCAAGTCGCACTTCGCCTTCCGTCTGGAGCCGGTTTTGCATCTCTTCGAGACGATACTGTTCAACGAAACGGGTGAGTTCGTTTACCTCGAAGATCACCTCACCAGGCTGTGTCGATCGGCAGATCACTTCGGCTTTCCTTGTGAGCTTCGTGAGATTCGCGAGCGGCTCAGTTGCGTCGTCCGTGAGATCGATCCGCCCGCAGTGGTGCGCGTGGAACTCGATGAGGGAGGCGAGATATCCGCCCATCCCCGCCCGCTGCCCGATCCGTTGCTCGAACCGATTCGCGTCGTTCTTTCGGATCGGCGTACCGACGCCTCCGAACGCCTGCTGCAGCACAAGACCAGTCGCCGAGATCTCTACGATGTGGAGCGCGCGCGCTGGATAGAACGTGGCTTCGATGAAGTTATCTTCGCTAACGCCGACGGTAACATCACCGAGGGAGCGATCACGAACCTCTTCGTTCGCTTCGGCAATGACTGGGTGACCCCTCCCATAACGGACGGCCTGCTGCCCGGGATCTGGCGGCGACGCTTTCTCGGCGAGAAGGAAGCAGAGGAGCGGTCTATTGCACCAGAAGAACTCGCGGAAGCTGAGGAGATCATTGTCGGCAATTCGGTGCGTGGCGCGATCCGCGTCGGGGAGGTCACCGACCCCGCAGGTAGGAAGGTGTTCATTGCGGGCAACGCCGGAGGCGCGGGGACTTAGCGCGCGTCCTTCACGACCTTCTTCTGCCCGGCCACGGTCGATCCGAAAAAAAATGGGAGATAACTCCAAATGAGCAATCTGGCGATAAATGGCGGAGAGAGAGCAGTCACCAGGGATCCTGGAGAGATCTTCGTCCACCCGATCATCGATCAACGTGACGAGAAGGCGCTGCTCGACATGTTGCACAGTCGAGAGATGTCGTCCATCGAGCCGTCGGAGGCGTTGGAGGAGCAGTACGCCGAGTGGCAGGGCACCGAATTCGCCCTCGCGCATAACACCGGGACCGCCGCACTTTACGGAGCACTCTACGGCGTCGGCGTCGGTGAGGGCGATGAGGTGATATGTCCCACGGTGACCTACTGGGCCTCGGCCGTCCCGGTCCTGAGCCTGCGTGGCTGCGTGGTCTTCGCGGACATCGAGCCGGATACGCTCTGCATCGACCCCGAGGACGTGCGACGGAAGATCACCGATCGAACGAAGGCGGTAGTCGCGGTACATCTGTCCGGTCATCCGGCGGACATGGACCCGCTGATGGCGATCTCCGAGGATACGGGCGTCCCGGTGATCGAAGACGTCTCTCATGCGCACGGTGCGCTCTACCGGGGACGAATGGTCGGTGGCATAGGTCAGGTCTCTGCGATGTCGCTGATGACCGGCAAGGCCCTCCCTACCAGCGAGGGCGGCATGATGTGTACCAACGATCGGGAGATCTACGAACGGGCGATCGTATTCGGACACTATGGAAGGATCGCGAAGTGCGAGATTGCCAAGTATCGCCAGATGGCCGGCCTTGCCATCGGTGGGCACAAATTTCGTATGAATGGTTTCTCGGCCGCGATGGCACGGGTGCAGCTTGAGAAATTCCCCGCGATCCTGGAGGACAAGCGGCGGTCATCAGAGCTGTGGTGGGAGTTGCTCGAAGACGTCCCCGGAATCGTACCGCACATTCCCCGTTGGGAGGCTTCAACGCTCGGCGGATGGTATGCACCGCGCGGTATCTACGACCCCGACGAGGCCCCCGGCAATCTGCCGCTAAAGGCCTTCGCACGGGCGGCAAATGCCGAAGGCTCTGTCTGCAATCCCGGCGGGTACCATCTGCTTCACCGCCACCCGGTCTTCAACGACCTCTCCGTTTACGGAGAGGACAGTCCAACCTGCCTGCGTTACGCCGATCGGGATCTGCGCATGTCCGACGAGGATCTGCCCACGGCCGCGCGCATGTTCTCGCGTGTTTACCGACTGCCGCGCTTCAGCTACTTCGATCAGGAGTATATCACTCAGTGCGCCGACGCGTATCGAAAGGTAATGGAGCACGCCGATGAGGTGCCGATCGAGGAGGACGATTTCACGGAGAAGGACCTCGGCAGCGCTGGAACGAGCAGGTGAGCGTGGTAGGGCCTCTCACCTGTCGCCGCGCTGCTCCCGCAGCGAGTCCTCATGCTCCTCCATCTTCTCGACCGCCTGGCGGAACTGCACGTCGCAGAGCATCTCGTAGATGCCACCGGCGGTGGCAAGCTCGGCGTGGGTGCCGCGCTCCACGACCTCGCCGTAATCGAGTACGATTATCTCATCGGCGTTCATGACGGTGGAGAGGCGATGGGCGATCGTGAAGGTGGTACGACCCTGCATGAGATACTCCAGCGCCTCCTGAATCGCCTGCTCGGATTCTGAGTCGAGCGCGGAGGTCGCCTCGTCGAGGATCAGGATCCGCGGATTTCGAAGTATCGCCCGGGCGATTGAGATGCGCTGGCGCTGTCCTCCGGAGAGGCGCGTCCCGCGTTCTCCAACCCGGGTCTCGTAGCTGTTGGGGAACTCAGTGATGAACTCGTGCGCATTCGCCGCAATCGCCGCCTGGACTACCTCCGCGTCGGTGGCGTCAGGCCGACCGTACTTGATGTTGTCCCGCAGTGATCCTGCGAACAGGAAGCTGTCCTGCATGACCATCCCGATCTGCTTACGCAGGCTGGTCAGTTGCAGGTCGCGAAGATCTGTGCCGTCGAGTATTATCCGGCCGCGCGTTGGATCATAGAAGCGCGGTATGAGGTTCACCAATGTGGACTTGCCGCTTCCCGACCTTCCCACCAGCGCGGTGATGGTGCCGGGCTCTGCGGTGAAAGTAATGTCCTTCAGGACCTCCTCGGTGGGATCGTACGAGAAGTGAACGTGTTCAAACTCGACTCTGCCCTCACAGGTACGAATTATCACCGGGTCCCGTCGCTCCTGAACATCCGGCGTGGTGTCAAACAGCTCGAAGATGCGCTCTATCGCGGCCATCGCCACCTGGATCTGATCGTTGATCGTGACGAGCTGGATGATCGGCGAATACAGCATGCCGAGGTAGGAGTTGAACTGGATGAGCTGTCCGTAGGACATGCGCTCCGCGAAGAGAATCTCGCGACCGCCAACGTAGATTACTACGATGGAAGCCAGTCCAGTGAGCAATGATGAGATAACACGCAGGAATGTCCGCGCGCGGCCGGCTCTTATATTGAGGTCGATGATCTCGCGGATCTCGCGTACGAAGCGGCGCGCTTCAGATCGCTCGCGGGTGAAGGCTTTGATAACGCTGATTCCGGAGATCGCATCATTGAGTTGGCCGGATACTGCTGAGTATTGCTCCCGTGCCTCTCGCGCCGCATGGCGAATTTGCGGCCGCCATGTGAGGAAGTTAATGACGTAGAGAGGCAGCAGGCCGACGGCGATGAACGCAAGGCGCCAGTTGATGGTGAATATCAGCACCATCACAAACAGGATGGTAGTCGAGTTCGTGATGATGTCCACCAGGTTTCCGGTGAGCGTCCGCTGAATGGCATCGACGTCGCGGAGGATCCTGGTCATGATCCGACCGGTCGATCGAGTTTCGAAGTAACGCATCGAGAGCCGCTGCAGGTGCCGGTATAGCTGCTGGCGAATATCGAAGACGATTCGGTTGCCGATTACGACCATGGCCATCTGGCGCACAAACTGCACCACGGCGATGGAGAGGCGTATACCGAGCAATGCGCCGGTGACGGTCAGTACCAGCGCCCACAGTTCCGGTCGCACAGCCTCTCGAGTGGTTGCGTCAAGGGTATGGAAGTTGCTCAGTTGGCTGTCCACCAGCAGGCGCGTGAGGTACGGGGGGATCATCCCAAGTCCAGTGGCCACGAACACCAGGACTATGGCCATGATAATCCCCGCGCGGTAGCGGGTGGCGAAGGTGAGAAGTCGGAAAAACAGGGTCATCTGTGACTGGCTGCCTCTAAGGGGCGGCGATAGATTGACTGGGGAATTATAACTGCGCCCGTTCTGATGTCAAACGGAAGGCGCTCACCGACGATAGTGAGGCGGATGTGACCCGTCGGGAGAACGGCGTCGGGCATCGGCGCGCCCGATCAACTCAACGGCGGACTGTGGTCAGGATGGCCGCGGCGCTGGCCGGCCACGGTGACGGCGCGATGCACAGCTACAATGATGCCAGTATTGCATGAGCAGTTCGAGTGATGCATGGAGGATCAAGTGAGATGTCACAGGATCGATCATACGACGAATCGCTGAAGCTTTACCGCAAAGCCATCGATCTGATTCCTGGCGGATCGCAGACCAACAGCAAGCGACCGACGGCCTTCGCGCTGGGAGCGTTCCCCATATACGCGCAGGATGCCGAAGGTGCGAGAGTGCAGGACGTTGACGGCAACTGGTACATCGACTACGTGCTCGGGCTGGGCCCGATAACACTGGGGTACTGCTATCCGGCGGTCGATGAAGCGATCCGGGAGCAACTCGACCGCGGCATCACGTACGGGTTGCTCAGTCCACTCGAGGTGGAGGTGGCCGAGCAGATCACCGAGATGATCCCGTGTGCGGAGATGATGCGCTTCCTCAAGGGTGGCGCAGAGGTGACGCAGGCGGCCGCAAGAATGGCGCGAACTTTCACCGGCAAGCCGATGATCCTCAACAGCGGCTACCGCGGCTGGGCGGACACCTGGCGGGCACAGGGGGCCGGGATTGAGGGTGGCGTGCCGGAGCCGCTTGGAGATTTGATCGATGGCTGGACGCGGTATGACCTCGATTCACTTGCGGCAAAGCTCGAGGAGCACGCCGGGCAGGTTGCGATGGTCGCCCTCGATCCCGCCTCCGGTGGAGACACCGTCCCGGCTGAGTACCACGAGGGCGTTCGTGAACTTTGCGACGACCACGATGCGCTGCTGATGTACGACGAGATCGTGACGGGCTTCCGCATGGCGGCTGGAGGAGGACAGGAGTACTTCGGTGTCACCCCTGACCTCGCGTGCTTTGCGAAGGGTATCGCGAACGGAATGCCGCTTGGCGTGGTCTGTGGCCGCGCGGATGTAATGAGCACCGCGTTCGACGAAACGGTGATCAGCGTCACCTATGGCGGGGAGGCACTTTCGCTCGCGGCGGCCAGGGCCACGATGCGGATATACGCGAACGAACCTGTGATCGATAGCATCTGGGATACGGGCAGGACACTTACTCAGGGCTTCGAGCGGCTCGCTGAGCGCCACGACGTGCCGCTCAAATGCCACGGATACGCGCCGATGAGTTCACAGACTATCGACTACGAGAATCCCGAGCTTTCCGCGGATGTGTGGACGTTGCTCCTGCAGGAAATGGCACGGCGCGGGGTGCTGCTGCGTCGTGGCGGCCTGCTGTTCATCACGTACTCACACGGAGACGAAGAGATCGAGGAGACGCTCTCTGCTCTCGATGAGAGCCTGGCGGTTATCGCCGAGGCGGTAGATCGGGATACGGTGAAGGACCACCTTCGCGTCACGGAGGTAGAGGAGAGCTTCCGAAGCTTCGCATAGAGCGATACACGCTTTCCGTTGGCGGTGGTATTCTTGTTCGTACGCGGGCTTCGTGTTACAATTGTCGTGACAGGAAATAGTCGCAGCCGAATTCGCAGCAATCACTATCGGAGGGAGTTCAGATGCCTTCTGGCGGAGATGGAGCAGGCGCAAGAGTTCTCGGGATCCTGAAGTTCTGGGCGACCGTGGGTGTCATCTGTGCGCTGGTGGGGATAGTCGGTTTCGTAATCGGCAGGAACTACGTGGGCGCACATCTGCATAGAATGGAGGTCGAGAGCCGCGCGCCCGAGATTCGGCCACAGACATCCCAGGCTCCTCTGCCCGAGACTGAGGATGCCGCGGATAGTCCACCGATCGAGCCGGTGATTACGCTGGGCGAGCGCGAACCGACAAGCCGGGAGCAGCGACGGGCTCTGCGCGAACTCACGGAGCCACAGGATGGCGCTCAGCTTCACGCCACCCGCACACCGCAGGGTCGTGAAGACAGAGAGGCGAGTGCAGACGAGGCAGACAGTGACGATGAGGACTCGACGGCGGAGGCTGCGCCGGAGCGCCGCGAAAGCTACGTGGTGACCGCGGGGGCCTTCGCAGACAGAACGAACGCGGAACGGCAGATGGAGCGGCTCTCCGAACGTGGACATGATACGAATCTGATTAGCGCTGAGAGTGACGGGATCACCTACAATCGCGTGCAGGTGGGGGCTTTCGACAGCCGCGCTGAGGCAGACGCGCTCGTTGAGCAGTTGAAGTTACAGGGCTTCGACGCGACTGTCGGGACAGGACAGGAGTAGCTGAAACTGACGCACGTAACGCGGATCGCTTTGATTGTGCTGGACAGCGTCGGGGTAGGTGACGCCCCCGACGCGGCTGACTACGGCGATGAAGGCAGCAATACGCTCGGGAATCTGTCCCATGCGGTCGGTGGAATATGTGTCCCGACGTTGCAGCAGCTCGGGCTGGGCAACCTCACCGAGATATTGGGTGTTCCTCCACTCACTGAGACGGCCGGCGTTTGGGGACGCCTCACGCAGCAGGCTGCGGACACCGACAGCATGGTCGGTCACTGGGAGATAATGGGACAGATCCGCCATGAGCCTTTTCCTACCTACCCCGAAGGCTTTCCCGCAGAGATAATCGATCAGTTTGAGGCGTTGACCGACAGGCCGGTCATTGGTAACCGGCCCGCATCCGGTACTGAGATCATTGAGGAGCTTGTCGAGGAGCACCTCGACAGCGGTGCATTGATCGTATATACGTCGGGAGACAGCGTCTTTCAGATTGCCGCTCACAAGGAAGTCGTGCCAGTAGATGAGCTATACCGCTGCTGTGAGATCGCGCGCGAGATACTGACCGAAGAGCACCAGGTCGCGCGAGTAATAGCTCGTCCGTTTATCGGCAAGCCGGGCTCGCTTGAGAGGACCTCGGAGAGGCGGGACTATCCGCTCTGTCCACCCTATCCCACCGGCCTCGACCTGCTGGAGCAAGCGGGGGTGGAAACCGTCGGGGTCGGCAAGATCGAGGACATCTTCGCAGGGCGTGGCGTTGAGCGCTCACTTCATATCTCAGACAACGCTCACGGATCCGAGACGATCATCGAGCTACTCTCCGAGACAGGCCCGATGCTCATCTTCGCCAATCTCAACGATTTTGACACGAAGTTCGGCCATCGAAACGATCCGGAAGGATACGCGGAAGCACTGGAGGAGTTCGACGACTGTCTCGCGGAGATGATGCAGACCCTGCCGGATGATGCAGTGATGATGCTCACCGCGGACCACGGAACCGATCCGACCACGGAGGGGACCGATCATACGCGTGAGCGTGTGCCGCTGCTGGCGGTGGGCGAGGCCGTGAAGCCCGGGGTTAGCATCGGAACACGGAAGACCTTCGCAGACATCGCCGCCACGATCTGTGAACTCTTCGAAGCAGAGTCGCCACCGGAGGGGTGCAGCTTCGCCGGGCAGATGATGGGTGAGGACGCATGACACGGGATATTCGTCGCCTGAGTGAGCGCAAGCGCCGCGGAGAAGAGCTTGCCGAGGAGGAGATTCGCTGGCTGGTCGATGCGTACACTGCGGGTGAGATCGACGATGCGCCGATGGCGGCATGGCTGATGGCAGTCTGCTGCACGGGCATGAGCGACGATGAGACGTGGCATCTTACCCGGGCTATGGCTCACTCCGGCGAGATGCTGAACCTCCTGGAGATCGGGCCGCACACGGTCGACAAGCACTCCACCGGCGGGGTTGGTGACAAGATCACGCTGGTGGCCGCTCCGCTGGCGGCAGCCTGCGGCGCGCGGGTACCGAAGATGTCAGGGCGCGGTCTCGGGCACACCGGAGGCACCATCGACAAGCTGGAGGCGATTCCCGGTCTGCGTACCGATCTATCCCCCGGGGATGTGCCTGGTCAGACGCGTGATATTGGGCTCGTCCTGGGGGCACAGACAGAGGCGTTGGCGCCCGCCGATGCGAAGATTTACGCCCTCCGTGACACGACAGGGACAGTTGACTCCCGTCCGCTCATCGCGGCCAGTATCATGAGCAAGAAGCTGGCGGCGGGAGCGCGGGCGATCGTGCTGGAGACCACCGTGGGGAGCGGCGCATTCATGCGCAACGAGCAGGAGGCGCGTGATCTCACGGCCCTGATGATGCAGTTGGGAAAGCGGGCCGGACGGAAGGTCGGGGCGGTGCTCACCGGGATGGATACCCCGCTCGGCAGGGCGGTTGGAAATGCCGTCGAGGTAGAGGAAGCCGTACGGACACTGCGCGGCGATGGCCCCGAAGATGTTGCGCAGCTCTCAGTTGCGGTCGCTGCGCAGATGGTGGTCTTGGCCGGCATCGCATCGGACACGGAGACAGCGGAGCAGGCTGTACTGCGCGCAGTTGACAGCGGGGAGGGCTTTGAGAAGCTGGTGGAGATGATCGAGGCTCAGGGTGGCGATAGTTCTGTGATCGATGAGAAGATGCTTGGTCATCAGCCCGAAAAGACAGGCTATCTGCGCGCCGAAAGCTCAGGCAGGGTGACTCGTATTGAGGCGCGGGGCGTTGGGTACGCATCACTTGAGGCGGGAGCCGGTCGCAGGCGCAAAGGGGATCGGATCGATCCCGCGGCGGGCGTGCGCATTATGCTGCCGGAAGGTTCGTTTGTGGAGCGCGGCGAGGCGATCATCGAGGTTATGGCGAGTTCTGCGAAGCGGCTGGAGAAGGCACTGGCCGAACTCGAGCGGGCGGTGGCCGTTTCCGAACAGGAGGCTGATTCACGTCCGCCGATTATTGAGATCCTGACCGCCGAGGCAGGCCAATGATCGGACAGACAGGGTGGTTGGAGCTTACGGTAGTAGCAGTCATGGTGCTCGGCCTGCTGACGCTCATGCTTTTCATCTCGGCCAGGCAGCGTGGACGCGGGGCGCATGAGATCGTCAAGACCACGGTGCTGGTCTGGGCGGCCGTGGCGATAACACTGACTGTGGCGTGGCTGCTGGAGGGGCGAGTGGGTGGCCCGATCTTCGATCTGCGGGTCGGTCCGGAGCCCGAGGTACTGACACGGCCGGTCACGACCTCCGAAGCCGTAGCGCTCGGCGCGGTACTTGTTGTGATGCTCGGACTCTACGTAGCAACCATCATCGCGGTGCGCAGGCTGCTTGGATCGAGCGGGGACGATGTGGTCAACTCCAAAGAGCGACCGGGGGATGACGACTCATGATCGCGATTGCCGCTGTTCTCTGGCTGCTCGTGATCGCGGGCGTGATCTTCGTGGTCTATGTGCGTTACGTAGAGCCCGCACGCCTGGAGGTCACAGAGAACCGGGTGCCTCTCGGCGATCTGCCAACGGCTCTGCAGGATTTGCGCATCGTGCATCTCTCGGATTTTCACTGTCACAATGACGAGGCGATCGCATGGAGCAGCCGCGAGGCAGTAAGACTTGCGATGCATCAGGACCCGGACATGATCGTCATCAGCGGTGATATGTTTGAGACCTGCGAGGTTGCCGCGAAGTGTGCGGGACAGCTTGAGGGACTCGAGGCACCGCTTGGAGTCTGGGCGGTGCCCGGGAATCACGATCGCGCACGCAGCGACCCTTTCGCGGGGCTTGAGGCTCCTCCCGAGGACGTTGAGACGCTGCGCGAAGTTTTGCATGACATCGGGATCACACTTCTGGCAAATGAGAATCGGGTGATCGACGTCAACGGCGCCAGGGTCGCGATCGCCGGAGCAGATGAGTTTGCCTTCGGCCGCGATGACGTTGGTATGGCATTGCGCGGGACCGCCGGTGCAGACCTGGTGATACTGATCTTTCACACTCCGGATCTGTTGGATGATGCGGCGGCCGACTCCGCCGATCTCGTGTTGTGCGGACATACCCACGGTGGGCAGATACGGCTTCCGTGGATCGGGACTCCCTGGGCGCCCGTCTGGCGGGACCGACGCAGAAGCTCCGGATTGCTCCGCGCGGGAAGACAGTTGTGCTATGTAAGCCGTGGGGTGGCGTCGGCCACTCGCGCTCGTTTTGGCTGTCGGCCCGAGGTCGCCGTGCTCACCCTGGCACGTGGGAGGGCGGAGCAGGTGCGAGAAGTCCCTCTCTACCGGAAAGATGCCTGCGGCGAGAAGATCGAGGCTGAGGAGGCCGCATCATGAAAGTGCCATCTCCGATTGCGAGTTTGCTGCAACGCGTGGGGGTCATGAAGAAGCGGCAGATGCCGCTGTCACGCGACGAGGCATTTGAGGCGAGACCCGTGCGTAATCCACGTCTCAAGTGGCGGATAAACGAAGAGGGACACGTCGAGGTGGTAGTGCCACGACGTAAGGATTTCTTCGGACGCGTTGTGGGCTTCCTGTTCTTCGTACCGGAGAACAGACCGATTGTCCTCGACGAGGTGGGCACACGCGTCTGGGAATTGTGCGACGGGGAGAATACCGTCTCTCAGATTGTCAACGCCCTCGCGAAGGAGTACAAACTCGGCCGACGCGAGGTGGAGGCCTCACTCACAGAGTACCTCAAGACGCTCGGGCAGCGTGGGATGGTCGGCTTCCTGATCCCGGAGGAGTTCGTCGAAGACGAAGATGAGGGGGAGTTGGTGGGGCTGCAGGACGTCGGTACGACACGGGAGGACCTCGAGGCCGCACAGGCGGAAACCCGGGAGTTGGAGGATGCTGAGCCATCGACGTCTGCGGCGCTTGAAGAGGGCGAGGTCGAGGCAGAGCACAAGCCAGATGAAGCAGACGAGGCGTCAGGTGACCAGACTGATGATGCGGGGAAGGCTGATGACGAAAGAGAACCGCTTCGCTGAGGCCATCAGCTAACGGTGTTGAGGAGAGTCTCGAAGTATGCTGCGCAACATCGTCGTCGGCTATGATGGACTGCGCTCGTCACAGGTAGCCGTGGAGCAGGCGATCGAACTCACCGAGGCCATGAGTGGATCCCTGTACGTAGTAAACGTCACCACCGTTACGGACGATGAACTAGATGCCGATGTCCCGGGAGCCGCGGAGGATATCACCGAGTTTGCTATGCCCACGGAGCTTTCCTCAGAGGAAGGCGACACGGAAGCTTCGGAACTCATCGATGCCCCGCTCACACTCGAGGAGATTCATCGACGCTGTCGCAAGCTTCACATCCCCAGCGAGGACGAGCGGCTCTTCGGGCGACGTCCCGGAGCCCGTCTCCTCAGGCGAAGCTGGCATGCAGAGCTTCTGGTCGTTGGCCGTGGCGAGGAGCGCAGGCCCGAGGCGGTTGGTCCGAACACACGCTTTCTGCTTTCGGAACTGGTGACACCGACCCTCGTCTGCGCCAGGCAACTGATCGAACCTGGCTCGATAATGATCCCGTACAGGTCATCTGTAAGTGGTGGCCGAGGGCTTTCTTTCGCCGCAAGATTCTGCGAGCGACTGAATGCGGAGCTTCATGTACTGGTCTGCGAGCCCGGCCGCTCGGAGGCGCGCGAAGCAGGCGACCAGGCGGAGCAGTTCCTGCGCGCGTATCATGTCGAGAGTGAGATCGACATCTCCCACGCTGCGCCGCGCGAAGCCGTACACAGCGCGGCGATTGAACGGGGAATCAACCTGATAGTCGTCCCCGGAGCACACAAACGCTACTATCTATTCCCCTGGCAGCGCAATGAGACACTCTGGGCCGCCCTCGAAGTGCCCGGCACCGCCGTCCTCGGATATCCGTAAACGGCTGCGATTCACAAGTCGGCGGTACCCGTGGAGGCGTGTGGATCGCTGCATCGCTTCCCCTCATTTCATCTCGCCTGCTCACGGCTTCAGCGCGATACTCACCGGCTGCGCCACCAGCACGTCCGCCATCACGTAGACAGCGTCTCCCTCGCGTTGATAGTCGTCACCCTCAGCGAGGTACGCAAGGTCCAGGCTGACGATGCCGCCGCGACAGTCCCCGTCGGCCTCCGTGGCGTCAGGCGTGAAGCGTACCCGGGGCACATCGACCGCGAGCAGGCCATTGCTCTCGATCGGCTCTTCGCCCTCAAGGTCACCGTGCAGGCTCGCCCAGTTCCCGGCTACGAGACTCATCAGATCGCGCGCATTCATAAAGCGATGGACCATCTCAGCCATGTATATCGCCCTCCGAGGCTCCCGGTAGTGATCGCCACACAGACATCTCTTCGACGGAATATCGGCAGGCGCCTGCCTGTGTCGGCTTCCCACGGCCACAGAGGGCCTGCCGAAGTAACCTGTGGACGCTCCGCCGGAGTGGCAGCGCATCAGTTGCACGCGTGAGTTCTTTCCGTTCTGTGCGTTTCGTATTTGCTCAGACCCGGCGAATCCTGAAGGGAATGTCATTCGCCCGGCGAAATACGATCTATCACAGTTCATGGGAGGACGAAAGATGGAGGCGGAACGCCGCAAGGAGATCATTGCCACGCAGAAGCCGAAGATCCCGTGGGCCAATGAGCCGACGATGGGCTCTTACTACGGGGAAGAAGAGTTCGAAGCCGTCAGGCGCGAGATGGAGAGGTGCAACCACCCGCATATCGGCTTTCACGCTCACAACGACACGGCGCTGGAGTTCGAGGAGAAGTTCGCCGAGTGGTGCGGGGCGCAGCACGCGATCAGCGTCAACGGGGCTGGCTCGGGCCTCGACATGGCCGTGATGGCGCTTGACCTGCAGCCCGGCGACGAGGTCATCGTGCCCGCGATCAACTTCAAGGCAGCCGGGCTCTCGGTGCTCGGGCAGGGCGGCACGGTCGTCTGGTGTGAGGTCGATGAACGGACCTTCCAGGCCGACCCCGAGGACATCGCGCGTCGCATCACCTCGAAGACCCGCGCTATCTACCCGGTACACATGAACGGGATGGCCGCGCCGATCGATGAATACCTGGAGATCGCCAACGAGCACCCGCACCCGCGCCACGGTCCGCTGAAGGTAATCGGCGACGCCGCGCGCTCGTGTGGCGCGAGGCTCAAGGGCAGCCCGGTCGGCTCGTGGGAGTGGATCTGCGTCTTCAGCTTCCACACGATGAAGAACATGACCACCCTCGGCGAGGGCGGGATGGTAGTGACGCAGGATGCCGACGTGGCGGCGAAGCTCCGCAAGATCCGCGGCTTCGGCGGCGACGTCTGGGGCACCAACTACAAGATGACGAACGTGCAGGCGGCGGTGGGCCTCGCGCAGCTTGAGCGCATCGATGAGATGCTCGAGCAGCGGCGCACGGTCGCCGCGCAGCGCGATGAACTGCTCGCGGGCATCCCCGAGATCGAGCTTCCCTACTGCCCCGAGGACCGCTGGCACACCTACTATCTCTACACCTGTCTTGTGCCCGAGGAGTGGGCGGGCGAGAAGCGCGACGAGATCATGCGCATCATGGCGGAGGAGTTCGAGATCCCCTGCGTCGTGGCGAATCCCCCCTGCTACTACTCGAACGAGTTCCTCAATCGGCACACCGATCACAGCGACCTGCCGCGTTCAGAGATGCTTGGCAAGCGGCTCTTCTGTGTGCCGATTCACCCGCTGATCTCCAGCGAGGACAACGAGTACATCTGCGCCGCGCTCTGGGAGGCGGTCGAGAGGGTGAGGTAGATGCGCAGCACACTGCTCACCGTTGCGACTGTGGCGCTATTGTCAGCCTATGTCTGCGCCGACGGCGGTTTCATCGGCGCGCGCCTCTCTGACCGGGCCGAGGGCCTCTCGGGGGTCTCGGCCCCCGGTCAGAAGGGCATCATCATCGGCGGCGGCGACGGTACGCAGCTTCTGATCCTGCAGACCACCTACCGCGGCCCGTCGGCGGACTTCGCGTGGATCATCCCCGTGCCGGGGCTGCCCGCCGACGACGGTGTCTTCCCTCCATGCCCGCACTTCATCGAAATGGCGTTCCACCTCACGCAGACCCAGTCGCAGACCGAACTCGCGGTGCAGAGCCAGCAGAGCGGGGGAATGTTCGCGCGGGGCCGCGCGGGGTTGGAGAGCCTTGCCGACGATGTCGGCGAACGCGTGACACTGCACCGGCGTATCAGCGCGGGCGAGTACGACGCGGCGGTGCTGTCTGCGACCGACGAGGGGGCGCTGCAGGAGTGGCTCAGCGCCGAGGGATACGCCGTCGCCAAGGGTGCGCGTAATGCATTCGCGCCCTACGTCGAGCGCGCGTGGTACTTCGTGGCGCTCAGCATTCGCCCCGAGGTCATCCGCGAGCAGCCGGTGCTGGCAGACGCGCAGCCGATCGCGATCCACTTCCCCACCGAACGCCTCACCTATCCGCTGCATATCTCACGCCTGAGCGCGCCCGCGCAGACCTCGCTGACGCTGATCGCGCTGGCCGAGAGGCCGGTCGGGTGCGAGCAGATCGGCTGGGCGGAGTTGCCGTGGGAGCGAAGCTGGCCGCCGGGGACATCGTGGGCGCGCATCCGCCGGGAGGCAGTCGAGGCGCAGCGCCCCGCGCTCGTCTGTGATGCCATCACCCAGATCATGGTTCCTCGCGAGTTCTCCGCGCTGGCTGAGGGCAGGTGGGTGCCCGATCGCGAGACCGATCGCCGACTGACCGCCACCCGCGTCTTCACGCTGCTTGCGCCCGAGGAGATGGTTGATCTCACCTTCACCGCCGAGCAGGCCCCCGATGGCGCGCCGCTCGTGCACAGCAGCGCGAGTGTCCGCGACATCTTCGCGCGCTCGCCGCTTGCGATCCTGCTGGCGGGAGTGATCTTCGTGCTGGTGGCGTGGGTGGGCCGCGGCTCAACGCCGCCGTCGGCGAGCTTCATCCGGCTGCCTGTCATCCCCGCCGTGGTGCTGGTCGTCTGGGGCATCACCGGCCTGGCAGGGGTGGTGCTGGTCATTACGATGCTGGTGCTGCTGCTCGGGAGCCAGCGCGAGGCCGCTCGCTTTCCGAGTCCGCCACAGGTGACCGCTATGCCCTCCCGCTGGCCGATGAAGGTGGCCATCGCGCTGATCGTGCTGTCGCTCCCGGTGGCCTGGCTGGTGCTTTTCCGTTTCGATGGTCCCTGGCTGGGGATGGTGCCGGGCGTGGTGGCCACTGGAGCCCTTCTGCTCGCGGCGCTGGTGCTGATCGTTGTGCAGGGGATTCGCAGCCCTGGCGCCGGTTCAGACGACAGCGCTCAGAGCGAGGATCGTGAGCCCCGGAGAACCTCGCTTGCGCTTGCAGGATTCGTCGCGACGGGGTGGGCGGCGCTTCTGATCGCCGCCGGGACCGCGGAACCCGCCCCCACGATCACTGCGGCGGACGGGGCGCTCGTGCGGCTCTATCAGCCGCTGGTTGACGCCGGGCTTGCGCCCGCCCTGATCGTGTCCGCTGAGATCGGCTGGGTTGCCGCCGCGTGGATATTCATGCGCGCACATCTCCGCACATGGCCCACGCGCGCGCCGCGCCTCATGATCTATTCTGCCGCGGGCCTCTCCCTGCTCTACGGCCTCGCGGTAATGATGGGCTTCGCAATGCCGGGCCTGCTCGACGCGCTCACCTCCATCCCTCTGGCATTCCTCCTGCACGCCGCCGCGCTGGTTACCGGGATCGCCCTGCTCTGTTTCGCGGTAGTGGCCCCGCTCGTCGACACGCGCTCGCGCAGGGCCGCGCAGAATCTCACGGCCGTCGCGGCATTCATGGCGCTGCTGGTGCTCGCCGGGCAGATCCGGCTGATGCCTCATGCCGAGGCCGGGATGAGCAAGCGGCCCGCGCAGGCGGTCGCCGACCGGATCGATGCCGCGCTGGAGGAGATCGACGTCGCGCTCATTGCCTTCGCCGACGACCACGGCGCCTTCCCCGCGGAGCTTGCGGACCTTGCCAGCGGCGTGGCGCCGCAGCATGGTCTCGATGCCAGTGGCAATCGCGTGGAGCTCGCCGAAGGCTCCACCCGTCCCTACCTGGCGGGCCTGCCGATCGACCCGATCACCCACCGCAGCGACACATGGGTCTACGAGGTGACCGGCACGCCGATGGTGGCCTCGGGCGCATTTACGGTTGAGGTGCGGCACGATCGGTCTACGCCGCGCGACCGAGGTCTGCACCGCTGGGTGTCCATCAAGTCGATGGAGGACGCGGAGTTCTCCGACCGCATTCACGCCGCCCTGGGTGACCGCTGAGAGCGAGTGTTGTGCGGTTGCTGCTAACGACGGTTGGCCCGCGTGCTCGCGGGGCGCGTGCGGTCTCTCGCCCAGTCGCGCAGGGCGTCGATGTCCTCCCGGCGGGTCTGCGAAAGCGGCACCGTCTCTTCGATGGCTTCGAGCATGTCCTCGTCGGTGAGATCGCGTTCCCGATCGAAGGCGGCGTAGAGACCGGAGATCACGACCTGCTCGATCTCCGCGCCGGAGAAGCCTGCGGCAGCTTCCGCGAGGCGCGTCACGTCGAACTTCTCAGGATCGCGGTTGCGCCTCTGAAGATGTATGCAGAATATGTCCTCACGCTCCGCCACCGACGGCAGGTCGATGAAGAATATCTCGTCAAAGCGCCCCTTGCGCATAAGCTCCGGTGGCAGGGCGGAGATGTCGTTGCGGTGGCGATCACAAAGACCGGTGCCGTTTTCTCCTGCAGCCACGTGATGAAGCTGGCGAAGACGCGGGCGGTGGTGCCGCTGTCGGAGACACCCGGACTCTGCATACCCGCGAAGCCCTTCTCAAGCTCGTCGAGCCATAGGATACATGGGGAGATCGACTCCGACAGCCGCATCACCCGCCGCATGTTCTGCTCGGAGGATCCGATGTACGAGCCGAAGACCGATCCGACGTCCAGTCGAAGCAGCGGAAGCTGCCAGAGGCTCCCGACGGCCTTCGCAGTAAGCGATTTCCCGCAGCCCTGGACGCCGATCAGGAGCGCTCCCTTGGGCTGGGGCAACCCGAACTCGCGCGCCTTCTCGGTGAAGGCCTTCCCACGCTTTTCAAGCCAGGTCTTAAGCCCGTCAAGCCCGCCCACGTTAGCGAAGCGTTCATCCGCGGAGTGAAATTCGAGGATACCGGACTTGCGGATGATCTGCTCCTTCTCGGTCAGCACGACCTCGATGTCCTCCGGGCCGAGGTGCCCGTTGATCACCACTGACCTGGCGAAGGCGTCCTCCGCCTCGGATGCGGTGAGGCCGAGCGCCGCCTTCACCAGCACCTCCCGCCCCTCAGGTTCGAGGTCGATGGTGACGTTGGGATTATCCCGCACCTGGTTGACGATTCGATCGAGAAGCCGGGCAAGCTCCTCCTCGTCGGGAAGCGAGTAGTCGATGACGGTGACATCCTTCTCAAGGTGTGAGGGAATCTTCAGCACCGGTGATACGACGATCAGGGTCTTGTAGCTGGCGCGGAATGAGTGCGCGACATCGCGCAGCTTGCGCTGCACACGCGCATCCTCCACGAAGGGATCGAGGTCGCACATGACAAAGATTGCGGAATCGTCCTGCTCCAGGGCGAAGTCGAGCGCCTCTCCCGCGCCGATCGTGGTGGCATCAACCTTGCGGCCACCATCCTCCACGAGGCCCTGCGTAACTGTCCAGGTGAAGAGCTTCTTGTTGCGTTTGCGGGCGATCTCACGAAGCGTTCGGAGTACGCGTTCCTCCTCCCAGGAGACGATGTAAATGATCGAGTAGCGCGCGCGGATGAGCACATCGATCTGCCTCTCGACATCCATCGGTCTCACTCCCCAGGCTATAGTTACCCGCCCCTGTCATTTCCATGTGTTACCGTCGATTCCTGCCGAGGGTCGGGCGGCCCATGACCGGAACGGACATATGCCGGGGCCTCACCATGGCAGTTACGCGAACAGCGGCCCTTCACGGCTCACTTCCCCGCGAAGGCACGGGCCGGCGTGCACCTGGAGATCGCTGATGCCGCGATCACCCTCCGGCACCTGCTTGACTCGGCCTCTGCGCGGTGCTATCTTGTCAATGAAGAGAGCGAAGTAAGACCCCGCATGGCAGCGACTACGCCCGGGGGGCCGTTCTTACCTGTCACGGAGGCAGGAGTGAGCTGATATGTCAGAGACTTCAACGTGGAAGACGAAGGTCGGATTGGCTGAGATGCTGCGCGGTGGCGTGATCATGGACGTCACAACTACAGAACAGGCGAAGATCGCCGAAGATGCGGGCGCGGTCGCGGTGATGGCGCTCGAACGCGTTCCCGCGGACATCCGCAAGGAGGGCGGCGTCGCGCGCATGGCCGATCTGCGCATCATTGAGGAGATCATGGAGGCCGTAACGATCCCCGTGATGGCGAAAGCGCGCATTGGACACTTCGCCGAGGCACAGGTGCTCGAATCGGTCGGGGTGGACTTCATCGACGAGAGTGAGGTCCTTACCCCCGCGGACGAGTCGTTTCACATCGACAAACAGGTCTTCAAAGTGCCCTTCGTGTGCGGCTGTACCGATCTCGCCGAGGCGCTGCGTCGGATCGGTGAGGGAGCAGCGATGATGCGCACCAAGGGCGAGGCAGGCTCTGGTAACATCGTTGAGGCGACACGACACATGCGCTCAGTACAGACCGCCATCAAGCATCTCACCGGTCTCCGTGATGATGAACTGATGACCGAGGCGAAGAACATGGGCGCACCGTTCGATCTTGTGAAGCAGGTGGCTCGCGCGGGCAAGCTGCCGGTGCCGAACTTTGCGGCGGGCGG
>PXBW01000361.1 GCA_003566775.1 candidate division WS1 bacterium | reverse complement strand
GTCCGCCCTTAGCTTTAGCGGAGGGGACCTGGTGCCTGGGTATCAGACGGTTACAGTTTTCTTACCTGGCGCATTCTCAAGCGAGCGAGACCAACGCCGATAATGTTCATGCTGCAGCGATTGGCTCATCAGCCCGGTTCGTAACGGCCGCTGTGGTACGCCTGTCTCGCGAGAGAAGGCGAGTGCAAAACTGAGACGTGCGCCCCGAAAGGGGCCTCTTCGGGAGATTGGCTCCGGCGGATCTCTCTTTCGCAGCGAATAAAGGAGGAAGCGAGATGTCCCTGACGCGTATCAACCAGAACATTTCTTCGATCAACGCGCAGCGAAACCTCGATAACAACTCGCAGCGCATAGGTCAGTCGATCGAGAGACTCGCGAGCGGTCTGCGGATCAACCGTGGCGCGGACGATCCTGCGGGTCTTGTGATTTCCGAGCTGCTCCGCGCTCAGGTATCCGGCCTTGATGTTGCCCAGCAGAACGCTTCACAGGGTGTGAACCTGATCAAGACGGCGGAGGGAGCGCTGAACGAGGTCTCAGGATTGCTTCGACAGATGCGTGACCTCGCGGTGGACGCCGCCTCGGACTCGAACAAGAATGCAGACGCGCGAGCGGCCCTGCAGTCCCAGGTCCAGTCCGCGATGTCCACCATCGATCAGATCGCCGTCAACACGACTTATGCGGGCCGCGCGCTACTCGACGGGTCGGCCGGTACTGCGGTGAACGTGATCGACCGAAGCACTGTGGTTTCCCACGGCATCAGTAGCCTCGCGGGCCAGGATGAAGGCCACGTTTCCATCGAGGTCACCACTGCGGCTGAACAGGCCAGCAGCTCATCGGACACCTCAGGAGCAGTTGTGGCAGGCAATACTGTCGACGGAACGGGCAGTATCGACCTTTCTGGTGCTGAAGACGCACTCAGCATGTACATCAGTGGCATCCAGGTGCAGGATGGCGAGGGTGCCCTGTCAATCGACGACTCAACCACCTGGCAGGACGTTGTCACCGCGATTAACACCACCTCCGCGCTGAGTGGTCGCGTGACCGCAGAGATTACCGGCGATGAACTGGTCATAAGCACGGTAGGTTACGGTGCGGATGAGCATGTCTCCGTAGAGTACTCCGGTACCGCGACGTCGGTCGAGGGGTTGCTCGACAGTAGCGGAGAGGTGTACTTCGAGTCCGACACCGGCGTTGATGCAGTGGCAAACGTCGCCTTCGGAGGCAACAACCTCGGCGAGGGACACGATGTGGCCTTCACCGCCGGGAGAGGTCTGACCATCAGGCATGCCGACCACGGTTCGATCACACTGACCGAGGCGGCGGCCACGACCGAGGCGTCATACAACGACGCACTCTACGCCCGGGAGGGGCAACTCTCATTCCAGACAGGCTACGGGGCGGGCGAGACGGCCTCGACGAGCATAGGCTCGGTGAAGTCTACCGATCTGGGAACCACGGCGGCGCTGTCGAGTATCGACATCTCCACCGTATCCGGAGCTGAGAATGCCATCGGCGTGATCGATGAGGCAATGAACCAGGTCGCGACGCTACGAGGCGATCTCGGTGCCTTCCAGGTGAACGAACTGGAGGCAGGGGCGCGATCGCTCGCGGTCGCGCGAGAGAACCTCGCCGCGTCGGAGAGCCAGATCCGCGACACCGACTTCGGTCGCGAGATGGCGGAGTTCACAACCAGTCAGGTGCTGGTGCAGTCAGCGACGGCGTTCCTGTCGCAGGCCAACTCGCTGCCCCAGCAGGTACTGCAACTGATCCGCGCGTAGAACCTGGCGCGGCGTAACGCACTCCGGGGGCGCCTTGCGGGGGGCGCCCCCATCCCCAATTCACCGCGGATCGGGGATAGGCTTCATATGGAGGCAACAGTATGAGCGTCGGCGATATGGCAATCTCAGGACTCGTCGCGAGCAACATCGATATCGAGGGCATCATCACCCAACTGGGCCAGATTAGGCGCAGGCCGGTACAGAGACTTGAGCTCGAGCAGGAACGGCACACCGAGCGCCTTTCGGCCTTCCAGAAACTCACCGCGAACACGCTCAATCTGAGCGCGCACGCCTCAGCCCTCACGGACGGCTCCGCCTTCTCGCAGGTCACCGCGACAAGCAGCAATGAGAGTGCAGTGGTCGTCAGCGCGTCGGACGGGGCGCCGGTGGGTGATTACCAGGTCGTGGTGGATCAGCTCGCCTCGTCACACAAGATCGCATCCGGCTCCCTGGCGACGAGGAACGAGGCTCTCGGCCATGAAGGCGAGATCATCCTCAACGGCACGGTCGTCACACTCGAGGCATCAGACAGCCTCACCGACCTCCGCGATCGGATCAACGCCGCGGGCGCCGGGGTGAGCGCCTCGATTCTCACTGTCTCGGAGAGCGATCACAGACTAATGGTCTCCTCGCTTACCTCCGGTGTCGATGGTGCCGTGAACCTGATTGATGCCAACGATTCCGGCGTACTCGAGGCGCTGGGAATACAGCACGGAGAGACCTCTGTGCGTCACGAGATCACCGATGGCGCAGCCTCCAATACGTTCTCTGACCGCTTTATGGCGGCGGGGGAAGCGCTGGGGCTGGCCCTCGCGCCGGCGGGCACCGTGCAGATCAACGGGGCGGAAGTGACCGTCGATCTGTCAACCGACAGCCTCGATGAGATTGCGGCGACCATCAGCGAGATTGAGGGCGTCAACGCATCAGTGGAGAATGTCGTTGTGGACAACCGCACCATGTACCGCCTTGATATCGTCGGTGATGACGGTCGGCCCGCCTTTACCGATGACGCCAACGTACTCGCAACGCTCGGCGTGCTGGAGAAGGGGCTTGCCCATGAGATGGATGAGGCACGGGACGCAGTCTTCTCAATCAACGGGGTAAGCATGACCCGATCGAGCAACGCCGTTGATAACGCTATCGAGAATGTGCAACTGCAGCTCACAGGCACGACCGATCCCGGGGGCGCGACCGTCAGGGTGATGGGCAATCCCGGAGCGGCGGTCGATGCGGTACAGGAAACCGTTGACGCCTACAACGGGATCGTGGAGCTTATCAACAAGCACATGGAGTTTGACACCGAGAAGGAGAAGGGCGGTCTCTTCTCGGGATCCACCGCGATAGTCAGACTTGAGAGCGACCTTCGGCGCTGTCTTAGCGAACTGGTGGACACGCTTGGGGGCAATCTGACGCTGGGCTCTCAGGTGGGACTCAGATTCAACCGCAACGACGAACTGGTCTTCGACAGCGACGTGTTTCTTGACGCACTCCAGTCGGATCCCGAGGGTGTCAGACGTCTCTTCGGCTCGCGCGCGGAGGCGAGCGGTGCCGGTCTAAGCGTCGAATCATACTCCTCAGCCACGCTCGATTCGGGGCCCGATGGCTGGGCGGTCAACATCACGCAGCCGGCAACCCGGGCGACCGCGACCAGCGCTGATCTGTCCGATGGAATAGTGGTGAGTGAGATGCTCACCATCAACGGTCGATCGGTCGGACTGAACGCCGGGATGAGCCTGCAGGAGGCAACCGACAGGATCAACTCACTCTTCAACACGCAGCGGTTGGACCTGACCGCATCGGCTCAGGACGGCCGAATCGTCATCGAACACGAATCCTTCGGGTCACGGGAGATCACCATTGCGTCCTCCCTCGACGCGGACGCGGGCGGGACAGGTCTCGGGGGGGCTGTGGCGGGTGAATCGGCGGTCTATGAAGGCAGAGACGTCGAAGGCACCATCGGCGGTGAAGCAGCGACCGGCAGGGGCAGATTGCTGATCGCCGGGCGAGACACAGAGGCTGAGGGCCTCGAAGTCCTCGTCAGCGCGGAGAGCGCGGGAGAGGCCGGTGTGGTGCGTGTAAGCAAGGGTATCGCTTCGCGCTTGACCGATTTCATAGGACGTGTCACCGATCCGAGGGCGGGCTATCTCACGCGGGCGGTCGATGGAGTTACTAACGACATCGCCGCCATCGACGATCAGATTGCCGAAGTAGAGGCAGACGTGGATCGTTACATCGAGCAGCAGCGAGTCGCTTTCGCTCGCATGGAGAGTCAGATGTCACAATCGATAGCGCTGCTGGATTGGATGGAGAACCAGATACAGCATCTTTCCGGCTGGAACGACCGAGGACGTTAGTGGTACCGGTATTGCATGAATGCACTTGAGATCACGAGGGGAGAAACACCCATGACAGGTAGACAGGCTCCGAACGCCTATCAGGAAATGCAGGTACTGGGTTCGGATTCGAGAAAGCTGGTGGTGCTGCTCTGCCAGGCGCTCAAGCGCTATATGCTGCGCGCGAAAAGCGCCATCGAAAGCTGCGACTACGAAGCGAAAGCACAGGCCCTCATCCACGCAAACCAGGTGTTGAGTGAACTGATCTGCTCCCTCGACCTTGAGGCGGGCGGAGAGATGGCCGAGAATCTGAGGGACCTGTACGTGCATCTCCAGCGCCAGCTTGTTGACGTTGATCTGCAGGATGATATTCATCGCCTCAATCACGTTATCGAGATCACGCAGAAGCTCGCAGATGCATGGGAGGAGGCCGCACAAAAGTGTGCGCAGGATCAGGCAACGGAGAAGGCAGCGTGACGGTGGACGGATTCGATCCTATCGAGTTGGTGGAGGGGCTCAGCAGGGATGAGCGCAGGGCCATCGCCGAGGGTGACTGGAGTGAACTGGAGGAAATTCTTGAACGGCAGCGTGCTCTCTGGCAGAAACTTACAGACCGAACGAGTGACGGCCCGGCAGGTGCTCCGCCTGAAATAGCCGCGGCACTTAAGATGCTCTACCGGGTCCGGCGTCAGAATCACGCACTTATCGAGCGCAGCTTCGCGGAGGTTCGGCACCAGCTCAGCGTAGCCCGGACCGGGACAGGAGCGAGGCACGCTTACCTCGATGCCGCGAGTAGAGCCGCGTAGGGGCGTTACGCCACCTGGCAATCCTACAGCATCAGGTGCTCGGGGAGCAGTGTGCCGCCGCTCGCCATCAGCAGACCACGCTGGATCGCGTTCTCAAGCTGCCGCAGATTGCCGGGCCAGCTTTGCGCCTGGAGTAGTTCGAGAGCCTCCGGTGCGATATCGGTGGCACCGCGACCGTGGCTTCGGCGGTGCTTGTCGAGGAAGAAGTGCGCGAACGGCTCGACATCCTCGGGCCGCTCTCGCAACGGGGGAAGTCGCATCGGCACTACCGCGAGCCGATAGTAGAGGTCCTCGCGGAAGCTTCCCGCGGCGACTGCCTCACGCAGGTCGCGGTTGGTCGCGCAGATGAGACGCACGTCCACCTCGATCGTTTCGGTCCCACCCAGCCGGGTGAAGGTCAGATCCTGCGTGAAGTGCAGCAGCTTCACCTGGTTGTCCATGCTCATCTCGCCGATCTCATCGAGAAAGAGCGTGCCACCGTCGGCCACCTCGCATAACCCCTTCTTGGACTGAGTGGCCGAGGTAAACGCTCCCTTCTCATGACCGAAGAGTTCGCTGGTCAGAAGCTGCTCCGGCAGGGCGCCGCAGTTCACCGGCACGAAGTGGCTCTCGGCTCTCTCACTCATGTAATGGATCGAGCGGGCAAGGAAATCCTTGCCGACGCCCGTCTCCCCCTCAAGCAACACGGGTGCGGTGGTGTCCGCGACGCGCGCGGCGGCGACATAGGCCGCGCGCACCTGATCATTGCGACTCATCACGTGTTCAAAGCCGTGGCGCTCGCGCAGCACGCCCCAAAGGTAATCGGCTTCTTCGCGGCCGCGGCCCGCGCCGCAACCAAGTATTCCTCTGACCCGCTCAACAAGCTCCGGAGGGTCGAAGGGCTTCGATAGGTAGTGAACTGCGTTGTGTCCCAGTGCATTGACAGCCGTCTCCAGGCTCGGATGAGCAGTTATGACGATCACTGGTGCATCAAAGCCATCCGCCCTCATGCGAGCAAGTAGCTCTACGCCATCAGCGTCGGGAAGCATTCGGTCGAGGATGAGCAGGTCATGCTCCCGCCTGGATGCCTCCTGCAGCAGAGAGGTGCCGCTTTCGACGGAGACGACCTCGCACTCCAGCGGCCGCAATGACTTTTCCACGCTCTCAAGCATCGCTGGATCGTCATCGACAACAATGATTCTCGCACCGTTGATCTCGGACACCGATCAAGACTCCTCGCATATAGGGATACGTTGCGCTCCCGGCTCAACTCTGCAGGCGAGCTTCCAGGCCCGCCCGCAACCGGGTGATCGTCTGGGTGTGTATCTGACAGATGCGGGACTCGCTTACATCGAGGATCATCCCGATCTCGCGCATCGTCATCTCCTCCTGGTAGTAGAGGCTGAGCACGAGCCTCTCCCGCTCAGAAAGCTCCTCGATGCACTCGATGAGGAGACGTCTCAACTCCGCCCGGTCGGCAGCCGCGTCGGGCATCCAGTCCGCCCGGGTACTGCTTAGACTCTCATTCGTGGGAGCAGATGCGTCACCTGCTACCTCGGAGAGTCCCTCAAGAGAGACGATGGCGGTCGTGGATGCGTCGCGCAATAGCTTGCGATATTCCGCCGAGGTTATGCCCATAGCCTCGATAATCTCGGACTCATGCGGCTGACGTTCAAGGCGCCGACGCAGCTTCGAGACTGTCTTCTCGAGCTGTCGATACCGCCCGCGAAGGCCCCTTGGCGCCGGGTCCATCCGCCGGAGTTCATCGAGGATTGACCCGCGCATGAGTGTGGTTGCGTAGGTGGGGAAGCTTGCGCCCCGATTGGGATCGTAGCGATCAACCGCCTTGATCAGGCCAATCATGCCCGCGCTGATGAGGTCCTCGCGATCCACCTGGTTCGGCAGGCCGGAGGCGACACGGTCAACCTCATAGCGCACAAGGTGCGCGTGCTCGTTGATCAGGTGTTCACGCTCAGAAGATGAAAGATTCTCACGATCGGCGATATCCAGCACTGTAACCCCCCGCCATCTCAGACGGCTGTCTTTCGGCGCGCCGGAGCCTGTTGCGCGTTACTTTCGGCGGCTTCAGCGTGCGCGTCGTAGTCTATTCCAGATGCAATACCTCAATACCTTCTCAAGAGGGCACAAATTGATTCGGTTAACTGCTCCGCCCGATCTATCGCTCAGTGTTGAGCGTCACATATGTGCTAAATCCCACCCGTGCGCTCGATTATCTGCTGACGTCTTCGGTACACGGCAGCAAAGATCTCAGCCACCACCTGATAGAGCTTTTCCGGTACCGCGTCGCCCAGCTTGCATGATGCGAACAGACTGCGGGCGACCGGCGGATTTTCGATAATCATGATGCCGTGATGCCGGGCCAGGCGGATGATCTCCCGGGCTACCGCCCTCTGCCCGCGGGCTACCACCCGCGGCGCCTCCATCTCATCGGGATCGTAGCGCAACGCGATGGCATAGTGCGTCGGGTTTGTCACCACTACATCGGCCTGCGGCATCTGCGCCGATATTCCCTGGGCGAGCATCGCCCGTTGCATCTCCTTCCGCTTTGACCCGATCTGAGGATCTCCCTCCTCTTCACGCAGATCGCGTTTGACCTCATGGCGGCTCATTCGCAACTGTTTCTCATGGTCCCACCATTCGAAGCCGTAGTCCGCCGCACCGATCACGACAAGAGCAACCGCGCAGCGTGCGACCATCTCCCCGGCGACGCCGACCAGCAGCGCCATCGCAGGCCGAAGCTCGAGATCTGCCATCAGAAGAACCTCGTCGGCGCGCCCATGCAGCACTCCTATTGCGACAGACATTATGATGCCAACCTTCAGCAGACTCTTAGCTGTCGCCACCAGACTGCGCTTGCTGAAGAGACGCTTGAAACCATTGACAGGGTTGACGCGCGACCAATCCGGTTTGATCGCTGCTGAGGCCAGCAGGCCCTTTGTCTGCGCCGAGGCCGCGAGGACCGTGCCGATGATTGCCGCGAGCATCACCGGCGCCAGCACTGCCGCCATCGGCGCGAGCAGACTCACATACGCCGCCATGACCGAATCGGGGTGCAGGTCGCGCGCCGTTGCCGACTGCAGCCACCGTTCGGTAAGGTCGAGCAAGCGTGAGAGCATGCCCGATCCACCGAAACGCCACGCCACGTAGATCAACAGCAGTGCGATGGCTCGAGACAGGTCCACACTGGTGGCCACCTGACCCTCTTCGCGGGCCTGGCGTCTCTTACGCGGCGTTGGTTGCTCGGTTCGTTCCTCTGTTGCCATTGAATGCCCCGCCAGACTGCTATGCGCCGAATGCCCTCAACGTAGTCTCCAGATACTGGGCCATCAGTCGCGCGAGGCGCTCCACGTTGGTCAGGAGAAATGGAGCGCCTGCGGCCGCTATCACGAGGGCCAGCGCGACCTTCGCAGGTATTCCTACGAGAAACACGTTGATCTGCGGTACCGCTCGCACCACCAGGCCCAGAGCCAGGTCCGCCAGCAGAAGTGCGGCCATGATCGGCGCCGCGATGCGCAGGCCCATCACCAGCAGAGTGGTTCCGAGTTCGCCCACGAGCGTCCCCATATCCGCGCCCAGAGTCGTGCCGCCCACCGGCACCATCGAGAAGCTCGCTGCGGTCCCTCGTACCAGCCAGTGGTGACCGTTGATTGATAAAAAGAGCAACAGTGCCACCATGTAGTAAGCGGTGCTGAGAATCCCCGAGTGAGCACCGGTGACTGGGTCGTAGAGTTGTCCCGCGCGCAGACCGATCTGCAGGTCGAGCACCTCGCCCCCCAGGCGCATTGCCTCCAGCATAACTCCCGCCGTGAAGCCGAGAGCGAGACCGAGCAGCAACTCGGCGAGACAAAGCAACATGAAGCGCAGCGGTTCATCGAGCATCTCAGGATGTCCGCCCGCGATCGGCGCGATCAGAGCACCCAACGCTATCGCGAGAATCACTCGCGCGTTCATCGGCGCCTGTTCGAAGCTCAGGCCCGGGGCGAGTGTCACGAGGCCGATCACCCGCAACCCGGCGGGCAGGAGCGCAGCGATCTCCATCAGGAGCGCAGCAGTGATCTCGGTCATACCACCGCCACCTCCGAAGCTATCGCACCGAGCGCGCGAACCTGCATCTCCGGCAGAATCTCCGCGTGTGAGAGCACCGCGACATCGGGGAAGCTGCGTCGGAGCAGTTCCCGCAGATGCCGGCGAATCGGCGGCGATGTCAGTATTACCGGCTCGCGCCCCTGCGCCGTGAGGTCATCTGCAGACGACTGCACAGACTCCAGCAGTCCCTGGCAGACTTCCGGATCGAGCAAGCAGGTGGGGCCCTGCGGCGTGTCAACCACCGCCTCCGCGATCTCCGACTCAAGCTCGGGATCGAGTACATACACCGACAGCACACCGTCGTCGTCCTGATGGCGCTCGCAGATCGTGCGGCGCAGCGCCACCCGGACATGCTCGCATGCGTCACGAAGGTCGCCCGAAACACGGAGGCCATCTGCCATCGCCTCGGTGATCGTTGACATATCCATGATCGGCACGCCCTCATCGAGCAACTGCTGCAGGACCTGGTGAACCTGCCCCACCGATGCGAGGTCGGGAACGAGTTCATTGACCGCGGCGGGATTCGTGTGCCGGAGGTCATCGAGCAGCATCTGCACATCCTGCCTGCTCAATAGCTCGGGAGCATGGTCCTTGATAAGCTCGCTCAGGTGCGTCGCCAGCACCACATCCGGCTCAACCACAGTGTATCCGCGCGCCTCGGCGAGACCCTGCTGTTCCGGGTCGATCCACCACGCTGGAAGCCCGAAAGCAGGTTCGATCACTGCTGCCCCCGGAAGCTCCTCAAGCCCCTCTCGAGTCGCGATTGCCATCAGACACGAGGGCCTCAGTTCGCCCTCGGCGATGCTGGCGCCACGCAGGCGAACGGCGTAACCCGTCGGTTGAAGACCGATATTGTCCTGAATCCGCACCGGCGGAACCAGCAGGCCCAACTCCGCCGTTATCTGCTCCCTGATGGCCGCGATGCGCGGCAGAAGAGGTCTCTGTCCCTCGTCGTCCACCATCTCGATCAGACCGTACCCGATCTCGATCAGAAGCCGGTCGAGCGACGGTAACGACACGCCCTCCTCCGCGTCTGAGGCGCCCTCGTCCGAGGATTCATCTTCTCGCTCCTCCGGTGGCTCGCGTCCAACCATCCACGCGAGGATGCCGGTCATGCCCCCGATGATCAGAAAGCTCGCGGTGGGCAGGCCCGGCACCATCCCGAACAGCACCATCATCACCGCAACGATCGTGATCGCACGGGGCTGGCTGAGCACCTGTGAGATCACATCCGATCCAAGGTCCTGATCGGAGGCCGCGCGCGTCACCACCAGACCGGTCGCGGTGGAGATCAGCAGCGCAGGCAACTGACTCACCAGGCCGTCCCCGACTGTCAGAAGGGCATAGCGGTGAAGCGCCTCACCGGGCTCAAGCTGCAGTCGCGTCATGCCGATGATGAGACCGGCGAGGATATTTATGACAACGATAATGATGGCGGCGATGGCATCACCGCGGACAAACTTGGTCGCCCCATCCATCGATCCATAGAAGTCGGCTTCCCGTTCAATCGTGCGACGCCGCTGCCTCGCCTCCTCCTCGGTGATGATCCCTGAGGAGAGATCAGCGTCGATAGCCATCTGCTTGCCGGGCATCTCGTCGAGAGTGAAGCGAGCGGCCACCTCGGCAACGCGCTGAGAGCCGCTGGTGATGACCACGAACTGAATGATCACGAGGATCAGAAACAGGATGAGACCGACGATGAGATCGCCGCCGACAACGAAGTTGCCGAATGCCTCGATCACCTTGCCTGCGTGCGCATTGAGGAGGATAAGCCTTGTCGACGAGATGTTCAGCGCGAGGCGCCCCAGTGTGGCCACGAGCAGTACCGATGGGAATACCGCAAACTCCAGCGGCTCGCGCACGTACATCGAAACCAGCAGAATACACAGTGCAACGCCGAAGTTGAAGGTAAGCAGCAAATCGAGCAGGGCGGGTGGCAGCGGTATCAGCATCATCGCCACGAGGCCGATGATCCCGACCGCCACCATTGCGTCGGTCTGCTTCACAGTCCTGCGCAGAATCGATTCCCGCAAGCCTCAGCCGCCCTCCCCCGCACACATCGGCAGCCGGTCCAGCAACTCGGCCCGGATACACACCGCCGCCCTGCCGTACAGCTCCTGAACGCGCGCGGGCGGAAGATCCGTCAACTCAGCTATCTCCGGGAAGCTCAGATTCTGCTGAAAGTACAGTGTCAGCACCCGGCGCTGCTCGATTGGGCGCGCGGAGATCGTGTCTGCAAGCATCACGCGCGTGGACTGCTGCTGGTCTTCCGGCCCGGCACTGCCAGCGCACGCGACCGACAGGTGAGGAAGCATCAACTCCGGGCCGACACCGAACACGAGCCCGGCCTCAGTGAACCGCTCCTGAAGCTCCCGTCCCTCGATGTCGAGTTCCGCGACGATTGCCTCATCTGGCCCGGCTGTCCCGGCCGCCTGTGATGCGCAGAGCGGGTCGACGCGACGGGGGACAGCCCGGGCGAACCACGAACTGCCTCTCGCCCAGTTGCGTATCCCTGAAACCACCCTGCGCAGAGTCCTCTCACCGCCATTCAAACCGTCCGCCGGCTCCAGTGATGCGGCTTCACCGGCCGACGAATCAAGCAGCGTTGCCAGTCCGTGCCCCATCATCAGTCCCTCATCAAGCCACGGGGCAAAACGGCCTCCGATTCGCCCCATCGCGATTCGCACGATGCGGGTCATCGCTCCATGCAACTCGGCGCGCTCCAGCTCAGCTAACCAGGATAGTGTCCCCCCAGGGTCTCTGATTGAGCCGTCTCGCATGCCTTGAAGAGAGTGTATCGGACAGTCAGTCATGGGCAGACTCCCGTGGCCGAATTTGCGTACGAGTGCATCGCGAGCGTGCAGCCTCACTGCACGAACTGCGGAATGCGATTGAAAAGCTCCTCCGTGAAGCTGACCAGAGATCTCAGCATCCAGGAGCCGCAGATGAGAACCGTGAGGCCGATGCCGACGATCTTAGGCACGAATGTGAGTGTCATCTCCTGCACCTGCGTAACGGCCTGCAGGATGCCGACCACCACGCCCACCGCAAGCGCCACGGCGAGAAGTGGACCTCCCAGCTTGAGAGTCGCGACAAACATCTCGCGCGCCAGCGAAATGTACATGTCAGTCGGCATGATCACTCACCTACGTGAAACTCAATATCACGGATCGCGTTATCAGATACCAGCCGTCCACCATCACGAACAGAAGTATCTTGACCGGTAGCGAGATCATCACCGGCGGAACCATCATCATCCCCATCGACATCAGCGTGCTGGCAACGACCAGGTCGATTACCAGAAACGGCACGAACAGCACAAAGCCTATCTGGAATGCGGACTTCAGCTCACTGATAACGAACCCGGGCATGAGGATGTTGAAGGGCACATCGTCGGGCGCACCCGGAAGAGGATGGTCCGAGATCTCGTAGAACAGCGCCAGGTCCCTCTCCCGCGTCTGTTCGAGCATGAACTCGCGCAGCGGCCGCGCCCCCCGCTCGAGCGCCGCTTCATAGCCGATCGTGCCCTCCAGATAGGGCTGAAGGCCCTCGTGGTTGACGCTGTCAAGGACCGGATGCATGACGAAGAAGGTCAGGAAGAGCGCCAGACCCACCAGTACCGCGTTGGGGGGCGTCTGCTGAGTGCCAAGAGCGCTGCGGAGAAAGCTCAGTACGATGATGATGCGCGTAAACGATGTCAAAGTCATCAGGAGCGCGGGGGCCAGCGACAGAATCGCCAACCCCAGCAGGATGCGCAGCGTCAGGACGATCTGCTCCGGTTCGCTCGACGTCCACTCATCGGGAAGTGTGGGCAATGCGGGTGCCTGCGCACGGGCCACCGCGGCACTCAGCAGCAGCGTCACCAATGCGAACGTCGCCGCGTTCCATCTCAGGCCTGCCCGCCGATGATGCACAGTCGCAGTCATCAATCGTGCTCCTGGAGCTCCGCGAGGAGCCGATTGCGCCGCTTCTCCCACTGCTCGCTCTCCTCCACGACGTCGGGGCGGATCGGGCGTGTGGAGGTGCGGCTCTGCACTACGTTCACCTCGTCGGTGCTTCCGTCGGCTCTCTCACGCACAGAGCGATAGGCGGAGGGACGAGGTGGTTCGTCAGTAAGATCGGCCACCTGCTGGATACCCTCGGGTTGACTGGCGAGTAGCATCCGACGGCCATCCACCTCGATCAGATGGAGTCGTCCATCCGCTCCAAGAGAGAGGGTTTCCTCGAGCTTCATCTGTCTTCCCCGCATCCCCGCTTCGGCGCCGCCGCCCATGCGGTTGCTTTGCCACCAGCGGATTCCGTGCAGAAGCGCGTAGGCCACGAGCAGCGCCACGATCAGCTTGCCAATGACGTCGAGGATTGACAGGTAGGCGGGGCGTACGGGCTGCCGGGACAGATAACCTCCCTCAGACGGCGAGTGGTCTGTCTCTTCGGCTTGCGACGGAGGAGTTGCCTCCGCGGACCATCCCACCAGCAGCAGCATGCCGGCCACCAGACCAACCACAACTACTGTTCTCATCAAACTCATCCTCCATCGCCCGCGATCTCGATGGTCGCCGCTGCGTCATCGACCAACTCTGTGATTCGGCAACCGAAGGTCTCGTTGATCACTACCACCTCGCCGCGGGCAAACAGACGACCGTTTATCAGCAGATCGATCGGCTCACCGGGAGCGCGGTCGATAGTGATGACAGAGCCGTCCTCGAGATTCAGTATCTCAGAGAGCGGCATCTCGGTCGCGCCAAGCTCCACCGTCAATGACATGGGAACATCCAGCATCCGCTGCAGATTCGTCCACCCACCTGCATCGGACCGGGCTCGCTCAGGTCGTGAGACATCATCGGCATTCGAGGTTCGAAGATGATGGATCCCACTGGTCTCCGAACTATCGCGCGGCTCAGAGGTGCTCTCTGTTGTCGTCTCTTCCTGCTGAGCATCGGACTCTCCGGTGCGAGCCTCCTGCATTGCGGTCTCAGCAGCCACTTCAGGCATATCGTCGGCGGTTTCGGGCAACGGCCTTCCTCCCTCTATTCGGCAGGATGATCTTGGCGGCTATTGCATGACGAAAGCGGTGAAGAGCACGTCAAGGACCTCATAGGAAGTTAGAGCGGTGTCAAGCTCCTGTTGAAGCACCGCCTTCAACTCACTTCTGTCCGGCTGATCCCTGAGTTGCTCAAAACTCTGACTCGACAGGACGCTGATCGTGAGGTCGCGCGCGTAGCGATGGCTGGCGGGAGGCAGCGACAACTCCTCCCCGTCTTCGTCGCCATCTCCGTCAACCAAGCCATTCTGCACATCCTGTGCGGCCACGACTATGCTGACATCGGCCTGTAGATAGCGTAACGCACCGTCAGAGCTGCGCAGGTTGACAAGGAAATCGCCGAGCGCGATCGTCTCTGTTGCGACCGTCTCCTCCTGGCTGGAACCTTCCTGTGCGCTTTGAGCTTCTCCCTCCTCATCGGCCTCCGCCCGAAGCGTGTTCCAGGCCAGCAGTCCACCTCCCGCCAGAAGAACCCCAATGGCAATGACTGCAATGAGCTTGACTCCTGCGACCCCGTTCCGTGACCCGATCGACTGCATTACCGATTCTCCCCTGGTGAAAACGACGTCGGTGTGTCTGGCCCGCGGCGTCCGGTGCTCTGCCGGTGGCGCTCTTGCAGGTCGATCGTTGGCTTGAGGTGCACTGGCTCCACCGGCGTCTCCTCTCCCGGCCCGGGCACGCGCAGTTGACTCTCTGCATGATCCGTGCCGAAGTAGGGAAGGTCCCTCGCTAGCACGACTATGTCCACTCGCCGGTTGCGCTGGCGTCCGGCTTCAGTGTCATTCGGCGCCAGCGGCTTCGTATCGGCGTAGCCCACCGTTGAGATATACTCTGGGTCGACACCGCAGTTGCGGATGAGATAGGTCATAACGGCGGTCGCCCTCTGCGCCGACAGCTCCCAGTTTGATGGAAAACGTTCCGTGTTGATCGGCAGATCACAGGTGTGTCCCTCGATCTGCATTGGAGCGCTTACGGCTCGCAGAGACGGACCGAGTGCATCAAGCATCTGCCGCGCCTGGTCGCTGAGATCCGCCCGACCGATGGAAAACGTGATAGGATCAGCTTGCATGCTGATCCTCACCACTCCGGCCCTGTGACTTATCTCGATACTGTCCCTCAACGCGTCGGGAAGATGCCTGTCAATGGCGCCTCTGATCTCATTGATGAACGATGCGCGGTTCAGATGAATGCCGGGACCGCCGGGCATCAGACGACCGCCGTCGCCGATCACTCCACCACTCGCCGATCCGTGAAATGCGTCGCCCAGTGCGCCTGACATATCCTCGAACTTCTGCAGGTCCAGCACGGAAAACGAGTACAGCACGATGAAGACCGCGAGCAGCAGCGTAATCATATCCGCATATGTGATCAGCCACCGCTCATCGTGCCCGTGTTCCTCCTCCTTACGCCGCCCGCGCTTGCTCACCGTCCTCACCTCCCTCGCCTGCCGCGCCCAAGTCCTCGAGTGCCTCGCGCTCATGCGGTGGCAGGAAAGACTTGAGTGTCTCCGCCACCAGAATGGGGTTGTCTCCGCGCTGGATGCTGCGGATCCCCTCGATAACGATCTCGAGGCTGTGCTGCTCTATCTTGCTGATAGTCTTCAGCTTGCCGCCCAGCGGGATAAACACCATATTCGCGAATGCCACGCCATAGAGACAGGCTATGAATGCTGCGGCGATGGCCGGTCCGATCGACGTCGGATCATCGAGCATCGCCATTACGTGGATCAAGTGCATGACTGTGCCGGTAACGCCGAGAGTGGGGGAGAGTGCGCCCATCTGTTCAAGCATCTGCACGCCCGTGTTGTGACGGGCAGCGAGCTGATCGATCTCGTTGTAGAGCACATCGGTGACCGTCTCAGGAGCGGTTCCATCGGCCACCATCTGCAGGGCGCGGGCGAGGAAGGGATTGGTGTCTTCAACCGCCGGCACCTCGCGCTCGAGGCCGAGAAAGCCATCGCGACGCGCCACCTGTGCCATCTTGATCATCCTCTGGCACACGCCCAGAGGTTCCAGCGGCTTTGCGACAAAGGCGTTCTTCACCATCGTCGGAAGCCGCAGCACATCCTCGAGCCGATACATCACGAATATGGCTCCGAATGTGCCGCCGAAGACGATCATCGCCGCTGACAGATTGACCAGGGCGTCGAGGTGTCCGCCATCGATCACAGCGGAGCCGAGGACCATCCCGAATGCGAAAACGAGACCGAAGATCGTGCCACGGTTCACTTGCAGCAGACTCCTTGAGCTTCAGGTGTCATGGTTACATGCCTCATGGTCAGTCAACGATTCGGCCCCACTGCGCGAGGGTGGCGCAGGTGCCGCCACCCTGCTCGCGCAGGGAGCGGAGATAGCGCAGGGCCTCTTCCATCACGGTATCGACATCCTCGCTCACCACGTAGGTGTTGCCGGTGGTAAGCGTGATAACCGTGTCGGGCACCGCCTCGATGCGCTCTACAAGCAGCGCGTTGACGACGATCTCTCTGCCGGTGAGGCTCGTCAGGCGAATCATGACACTATCTCCTCAGCAGTACATCTGCCGCCCGGAGGCGGTTGCATCACGCCCTATATCTATCAGACCCTGATCAGTCGTACGACGTCCTCAAGCATGTCGTTGGCGGTGGCGATCACGCGGGTGGAGGCCTGGAAACCACGCTGCGTGGAGATCATGTCCACGAACGACTGAGTGAGGTCCACGTTGGACATCTCCAGGCTTCTGGCGACGATACCGCCGCGTCCCCCCGTGTCCGCTGCTCCCACCGAGGCGGCTCCTGAGGCGGGCGCCTCGGAGTACAGGTTCCCTCCAACCCGACTGAGTCCACCGGGGTTGGTGAAGCTTGCCATCGCCACCTGTGCGAGCGCCCGGGTTCGTCCGTCGGAGTACTCACCCTGGATGATCCCCGAATCCGACATCGCAACGGTGACCAGCGAGGCCGGGGGCCTGCCATCCTGTGATTCAACCACCGCGCTGGTCCGCTGCGCGAACCCGGTGAGTGAACCCAGATCGATCTCCACCTGCTGTGGCGACTCAGCTCCATTCGTATGGGCCACGTCGATCGTTACGGTGTCGCCCGACAGAAGCCCCCCCGTGCTGTCGAACTGCATCGATACATTGGCCGCGTTCGCTCCGGAGACGACCTCGCACTCCCAGACCCCGGGATCGGCGGCGGCGGTGAAGATCACCTCAACCTGGTGCATCTCCCCAAGCGAATCATAGATCGAGATGGTCGAGGAGAAGCTCTCACCGACACTCGCCTCGGAGTTGAGATTGCCCGCGACAGTCGCGGAACTGGTCGGTTCGGCGGGCGCAAGCTCACCGATGTCGAAGCTCAGTTCGGAGACGGGTCCGCTGGTCTCAATTGCTCCGTCGCTCGCCATCCACCCCATCACCCGCAGACCGCTTGCGTCGGCCACCAGCGTGTTCGTATCGTCGAGGGTGAACGAGCCGTCTCGAGTGTACAGACTCGTCTCAGCGTCACTGACCATCAACATCCCCGGGCCCGAAATGGCGGCATCAAGCGGCTGCCCCGTTCTCTCAAGCGACCCCTGCTCATGCTGCACGGAGACACCGCCAAGTGTCACTCCGCTGCCGATCTGGATAGGATTCGACCCGCCCGTTCCGGCGGTCTGCCCCGATCGACCACCTTCGAGTGTCTCGTACAGTGCGTCCTGAAAGGTCACCCGCCCCTCCTTGTAACCCACGGTATTTGAGTTCGCGATGTTGTTGCCCACCACGTCGAGTCTGCTCTGGAAAGCAACGGTGCCCGATAGTCCGGCGAACAGGGCTCTGTTCATCCTGCTTCTCCTTTCGCATCTGATGTGAAGTCGGAAAGGGCCTTCACGATTGCTCTCTCCGACTGTTCCATCTGCGGCGGGGTTAAAGGCAGCCGCAGGGTTGCCTCGATGCCTCCGGGAACTACTCGCGTCAGACTCAGCGTCCCATGATGCGCCACCGCAACGCCGCGGGCGATAGTTAGCCCGAGGCCCTGGTGAGTCCCCGGCTCCGTCGTGAAGAAAGGTTCGGTGGCACGGCGCATGACCTCATCACTCATGCCACGTCCATTGTCACGGACGCACAACTCGGCCCCCGCCTCGGATTCGCAAGCGCGGGCGATGATCTGCACCCTGCCGTCATCGCCAACGGCCCGGATCGCGTTGAAGACGAGGCTCGCAAGCACCACTCGCAGCCGACCGGCATCCCCCCACACCTCACAGCGGCCCGGCGCATCCACCTCCAGCGACACACCCCTGCACTCGGCCCAGGGTGAGCAGATTTGGCCGAGTAGTCTGACGACCTCGTGTGCGACTGTTGAGAGATCGACCGGCGCCATTTCTCGGCAGCCGCAGACAGTCGTCAGCTCCTGCAGCGACCTCATCAGATCGATCCCGTCATCGGTAGATACCCGCAGCCGATCCAGCAGGTCTTCACAGCTCTGTCCCGTGACTTCCTCACGCAGAAAGTGTAGATTGCCGAGGATCGCTCCGAAAATGTTGGCCAGTGTATGCGAGACCCCGAACACGAGGTCGTTTACGCTCTCTAAGTGGAGTAGCTTGGCCGAGCGATCTCGGACCGGCAGGAGCCCGTCCGAACGCGACTGCGATAGCGCCCTCGCCGATGAGTGGGCCAGAGGTTGAAGCCGGTCCATCTGGCGACACGGCTGCCCCTTCTGCTCGCTCCCCGCCGCCAGCACGCCGACCGCCTCACCCTCACTCTCCGTTAGCAGAGGCACGGTCCTCCAGCAGCGCATACCCAGGCCGCGCAGATGGTCGCTTAGTTCCGACCACGGCGGTCTCAGCTCATCGGCAGTATGAGCGGGACGCTCGAAGAGCCGCTGGGTCTTTGCGCCGAGCCGCCATGTACCGTCCTGAGGCCGCGTCTCATTTCGCTTGCTGGCGAAGCCGGCGACCGCCACGCTCTCGGCATGATCGCCTGGACCAAGCACCAGTGCGACCTCGCAATCGAGAAGCTCGCACGCTTCACGCGCCACCACGCCGCCGACCTGATAGCCGTCGCCGAGCGTCGCGCGGGCGATCTGCTCGAGACTCCTGCTGCACGCCGACCGGCTCCGGCTCATATCCTCCGACCGGACACTCGCGTCGTAGAATGTACCCATCTCTTCCGAAAGCTCCCTCAACTTACACTCACCACAAGATCCAGCGATACTTCCCGTCCACCCACGATAAGGTGACAGCCTCCGTCCGCGAAGCTGACGCTCTCCACTCGGCCCGAAAGCTCCTCACCTGTCTCGGAATCATTCCATCTCACGGTGCGATCGATCAGCGACAGGGCACTGTCGATCCTCTGGCCGTGAAATGACTGGGCGAGCATGGAGTTGATCTCCGTCAACTCGGCCACGGTCTGAAGCTGCGCGAGTTGATTCATGAACTCGGACGGGTCCATCGGACTCATGGGATCCTGCGCCTTGAGCTGCGCCACCAGCAGCACCATGAAGTCCTCCCGTGGTGCTTGAAGCCCCGTTGACTGATCGGTATGGGCGGCGCCTGCTGCCGGATTCACTCGCACTGCACTCAACCTTCCTCTCAGGCGTCATGCAACAAGGTCGATTGTCGTCTGCCTGCCTGGGCGCGTCCTGCTGCGTACGATCTCTGATCCATCCGGTTGCCCTTCTGGATAAGGAGAAAGCGGCCGCGAAGGAAGCGGCTCGTGAGGGTCACTCCTGCTGCCGGCGCCTGGGTTCTCGCCACCGCCCGCCCGCACGTCGAACTGTGTCACCTCTAGCCCCTGCTCCGCGAGTTGTGCGCGGACCTGCGGTTCGGCGGACCGTAGCGCGGCAACAGTCTCAGGTCGCTCCGCGAGCACCACCGCGCTGAGTTCACCTTCGCGCATCCTAAGTTCCAGGGCACACGGCCCCAACTCCGGAGGATCCACCTCCACCACCAACCGCTGAGTGTAATCGGAGACACCTTCCGCGCCCGAGAATCGGCTCATCTCAGCGGATCCATGTAGCCCATTCAGGTCGCCTGCGTCTCTGATCATCACCGTTGGATGATCGTTGCCGGAGTTGATTGGTGACTGGAAGGTGGACATCTGAACCGCACCTTCCAGCACTCGACCACCGTCACCGAAAGCCGCCTCGGTACGGATGCCGGGACTGTCGCCTTCGAGCCACACGCGCCGTTCCGCTCGCGAATGGACATCCGTAGCGGCCTCGTCTGTCAGAGTGCCGAAAGTCTCCTTCACTGATGGCGCTGCAGAGTCGAACGAGGGGCGTTCTTCGCCTTCTATCGCCTCGTAATCGATCTGCGTCATGCGGATCTGTTCTGCTTCTTGCTTCAGCGGACGTAGGGCGTTATCAACAGCGGCCATAGTTGCATCTGCGCGCTCATTGCCGACGCCACCGACAGTCCCGCTGGAGCCGACGCGGGTTTCACCGCCCCGCTTCGCCGACACCGCAACAGTTTCGCTCGCGGCATCCGTCCTCGCAACGCCGTCGATCTGCGAGAACGGCTCGCGATCACCCGCGACTGAAGCGCTCTCAGACCGTGCCACGACCGCTTCGCCGGACTGGGCGCCTCCAGCGCTTCGACTCAGAGGCCATCCTTGCCCCTTTGAGGCTCTTATGTCCGCGGGGAAGCTGTTCTCGCGCGTGCTCTCAACCGCGGAACGGGCGGCGCTCCCGTCACGCGTGTCTGCCCGATTCGTCCGAGACGTAGCTTCACGGACCCCCTCACCTTCCTCAGAAGACGCAAAGAATTCGGGGCTTCGCACGGACTCGAAACTGTCTCCCTCAAACTGCGCTTCAGCTACAGAGGTGCCGGCCGGGGACTCGACGGCGGAAGGGGAGAGGTTATCGCGGTTCCCGGCAGTGTGCCGCGATCCATCGGCATTGTTCACGTCGGGCGTGGGCGTCTCGTTGCCCTGTGGGCCATCTTCGCTGCTCGTCTTCGCGTCGCCGTCGCCTGAGGTCGGGGCGGCGATTATCTGTGAAGTGGAATCCACCGCGACTCCAGTCAGGTCGGGAGCGAGCGCTGCATCATGCTGCAGGACCACACCCTCGGCTTCCTCCTCTTCCAGGGCAACTTCGTTAACACCAACACTACGTTCACCCCGAGAGGCGCTCCTCTGCTGCATGAAATCCATCACGCGACGCACATACGTCTGAGTCTCGCGGAAGGGGGGAATACCGTCGTGACGTGTCACCGCGCCGGGACCCGCATTGTATGCCGCAAGCGCCAGTTTGATGTCACCGAAGCGGTCTATCTGCTGGCGCAGATACCGCGCGCCACCCAATACGTTCTGAACCGGATCCCAGGGATCGCTTACGCCGAGCCCCTGTGCAGTTCCCGGCATCAGTTGCATAAGCCCCATCGCACCGGCCGAAGATCGCGCATCGGGCCTGTAGTTTGACTCAGCGCGCACAACGGCATGAATCAGATCCGGGCTGAGGCCTTCCCGCCGCGCCGCCTGCTCGATGATCCCATCGAAGGTGCGCTGCCCGTTCGCATGCCGAGGGCTTGACGAGGTAGCCTCCGGCATCGATGTATCGCCCAGTTCCGCTGTAAGCGCGTCACCGAAGATCATCTGCTCCTCGCACGGAACCTCCGAAGAGCCGCTCAACTCGCCGAGCACGCGCTCTATGGTCTCGATTCTCTCAAGCACCTGGGGCAGTCTGCTAAGCACCGAATCTCTCCCGAGGGCTCTTCTGTGCGGGCCTCGTCATCCGTCCGTGCCGGTTCTTATCAGCAGATCGGACGAGTGATCTTTCATGTGGTGACGGCTGATGGCCGCCTCATTGAGTTCGCGTTGCTCGGATAACAGTGCAAGCCTTCTGTGCTCGGCCTCCTGTCGCTCGGAAAGGCGTTCAAGGGTTCTGCGGGCCTGAGAGGCCGCAACGGCTTCGGAGCGACGCCTTCCCAGCCTCGCCTCTGCCTCATCGAGCCGCTGCTGCTGGCGCGCAAGCCGCTGTCGCAGGCCGGTCAGCACACGATGCTCGTGCTCCATGCGATCAACGGCGACAGAGAATCGTCGATTATCGCCGATACCGCGAAGCGAGGATAGCAGAGCGTTATGACGACTCCGGGTGCGCTCGATGTCGGCCCGGTATCGTCTTACCTCTCTCTGAGCCGATGCAAGTCGTCGGCGGGCCTTGTCTTCCTCACGGCGTCGGAGGTCGAGTGCCGTCTGAAGGGAGAATTTGAACTTTGCCACGTCGCCACCGTTCGATGTATGGTAGATTGCTCGGTCGCTTAACTATCGTCCGGGGACCGAGAATCTTTAGTCTCCTGAGAGGTTTCTGTTGGAGTCGGTGGGATGCGTTGGAGCCTCCGTACCGGCGCCGGCTGCTGCTTCGAAGCTGGCCACCGCGTCGGGTACTCTGCGGCGCCTGGGGGCGGGCTCTGAAGGCAGTTCGTGATGGCCGGGAGAGGGCTCGGGCGCCGGGTGGATTGCCTCCGCCAGGGCCTGAAGCGTATCTTCGAAGACCGGACGCTCCCCGTGCGCCTGCTGGAGAAATCTGAGGATGGACGGACGTAACGCAATTGCGCGATCGACTCGGGCATCGGTGCCTTCTTCGTATGCACCGAGACTTATCAGGTCCTCATGCTCCGCGTAGGCTGCAAGCATGGCGCAGAGGTCGCGGGCATGCTTGAGGTGTTCATCGTCCACGATGGCGTCCATCAGACGGCTGATGCTCTCGAGGACGTCGATGGCCGGATATTGGCCGCGGTTGGCCAGATCGCGCGAGAGCACTATGTGCCCATCGAGGATGCTGCGGGCGGCATCAGCGACCGGTTCGCTCATGTCATCGCCTTCGACCAGAATAGTGTACATGGCTGTGATGCTGCCTCTCTCGCCCATCCCACTGCGCTCCAGCAGCCGGGGTAGTTCGGCGAAGACACTCGGGGTGTATCCATTGCGCGTCGGCGGCTCGCCCACCGCAAGGCCGACTTCACGCTGGGCCCAGGCAACGCGGGTGATGGAATCCATCATCAGCAGAACGTCCGCACCTCGGTTGCGAAAGAATTCTGCGATCGTGGTCGCGATCTGTGCCCCCCGCAGCCGCACCAATGGTGGTTGATCCGAGGTCGCGGCTATCACCACCGAGCGGGCGAGGCCTTCTTCCCCGAGGGTCTCTTCCACGAACTCGCGCACCTCGCGTCCGCGTTCGCCGATCAGCCCTATCACGTTAACATCAGATGCGCAGTTGCGACCGATCATCCCAAGCAACGTGCTCTTGCCGATGCCCGCACCGGCGAAGATGCCGATTCTCTGTCCGCGCCCGCAGGTCAACACACCATCGATCGCGCGCACGCCCATCGGAAGCGGATCGGTGATCCGACGGCGCGCCATCGCTGGAGGGGGTGAAGCCTGCGCGGGGAGGAACGCCTCGGCTGGAGGAGTGGGGCGGCCGTCGAGCGGTCTGCCGAGACCGTCGAATACACGGCCGAGCATCTGTTCACCTACCGACACCATCATCGGACTGCCGCTGGCCGACACCGGGCTTCCAGCGCCGATTCGCATCGTCTCACCCAACGGCATGAGCAGCAGTCTCTCGTCGCGGAAGCCAACTACCTCCGCCTCAATGGTTCCCCTGCCGGTAGATATCTCACATAACTCGCCAACCTCGGCGGGTGGACCATCAGATTCAATGACAATCCCGACCGACTTCGTAACCCGACCGGTGCGACGCACCGTCTGCGCCGCCTTCATACGCGCACTTAGATTGCGGTAAATGCTCTGAGGCTCCGATGTCGGGTCTGATCGCTCAGCCATCTTCACACCCCTTCAGACAAAACATCGGAGCTTCCCCCGGTTACTCCCCGAGGACGCGCCCCATCTCCTCTTCGAGCAGTTCAAGCTGGGTGCCTATGCGCGCGTCGAAGCGCCCTCGCTCGGTCTCGATGATGCAACCTCCGGAGCCGACCGCGTCGTCGGTCACGATCTCAAGCTCCTCCGGACTGTCCGCGGCCGCGATAAGCTCCGCTTGAGCCGCGCGCACGGTCTCCTCCTCGGCCGCTGTGACGCGCACGGTGAAGCGTTTCGCCCCCGCCGCCTCCGCGATTGTGCCTTTGACCACCTCAAGTACGATACTGTCGTCCTGATCGATCTTGCGCCGCACGACCTTCTCGGTCATCACGCCCACCAGCCCCGCCACCTCGCGCTCCATCTCAGCGCAGTGGCCCTCATGCTCCTCACGCATCTGCTTGAGAAGAGCATTCCGCGCCTTTTCGAACGCCTCCACCTGTCTGCTGATGGCCTCCTGCAACTCGCACTCAAGGCGCCCCCGCATCTCCTCGATGACTTCGCGGCAGGCGTCTTCTCGGATGCGCTCCGCCTCCTGGCGGGCATCATCAAGCAACTCGTCCACCCGTCCGCGCGCCTCTTCGATCAGACGCTGTGCCTCTTCATCGTCCGGCTGCTTTCTATCCTCGGTCTCCATGGGCATGAACTCCCCGGCGGACCGGGTCGAATCGTCGAGGGGGGGAGGGCGCCAGCGTCTGAGGTCATCACTGGAGGGCTGCGCACCGCGCATCAATCGTCATCGTCTCCCTCATCGGATTCTGCCTGTGGAGCGGCCAGCCAGCCGATAAGGTGTTTCGCGAACTCCTCGGGCGAACGCGTGCCGAATTCCGAGAGTCGCTTGACGAGATCATCACCAGAATCGTCATCATCCCGGTCGGTATGCGTCTCAAGCTCTTCCACCGTCATGGGGGAGAACTCGAGGGTTTCCTCGGCCTCCCGTCTTCGCGACGCGGCGTCAGCCATCGGTTCAGGTTGCTCGACGACCCGCTCTCTGGTGTCCTCCTCCGGAACGGTATCCTCCTGCTGCTCCTGATGCAGTTCTTCCTCCTGTTCGCCCGCCGCACCGAGCGTGCGTGAGAACATGAACATCGCCCCCGCGACCATGGCCAGCATTGCAATCACGCTTCCATAGCGCAGTCCCCTCTGGATTGCCTGCTCCCGCTGGCGCTGAGCCTCGGCGGCCTTGGCCTGCTGCATCTCCTCTTCGGCGATCTTGATCGCCTCGATCTCCATGCTCTCGACCGTAACCACGTCCCCGCGCTCAACATCGATCCCCGCAGCCGCCTCGACAAGCTGTCTCACCTGGTCTCCAACCATCCGATCGAAGCTCTCGTCGATCACCACCGCCACCGCCAGACGTTCCAGACGCCCCGGCGGGCTGACCGTCTGCTCGCTGAACCGTGAGAAGTCATACTCTCGCTGCTCGTGAGTGTGTTCGTAGGTGTTGGTCTCTGCGTCCCCGGCCGTCTCTCGCCCCATGAGACCCGCGGGACCGCCCGCGCCCGGTGCCCCCCGTCCCTCGTAACTCTCGCGCGTGATCTCCTCCCGGCGCAACACCCCCTGCCCCTCCGCGGGCTCAATCGTCTCGCGCATTAGTTGCTGCTGTTGGAAGTCAAGCGCCGCCTGCACGCGCACCACCGACCGATTCCTGCCGAGCACGGAGTCGAGCATCGACTGGAGGTGTCCTCGTACGCTTTCCTCGTACCCGCGGGTCGCATCAATCTGTGCCATCGTCTGCAGCCCCGGCGCGCTCTCGAGCCCCCCTGAGAGCACTCGTCCCCCCGTATCCACGAGCGTGACCGCATCAGCATCAAGACCCGGCACAGCGCTGCCCACAAGCTGCGAGATCGCCGTAACCTGTGGGGTGGAGAGACGACCACCGGCGAGCCCTACCACCACCGACGCGCTCGGCTGCTGCTGGCTCTCCGTGAAAAGCCGCTCCTCCGGCAGCGCGAGATGCACTCGCGCCGACACGATCTCCTCGAGCGTGCAGATGCTTCGCTCCAACTCACCCTGCAACGCGCGCTGCAGATTCACATTGTTCTGCAGTTCGCTGCTCGAGAAGCTCGTACGATCGAACAGCTCAAAGCCCACGGTTGACGAAGTAGGCAGACCCTCGCCCGCAAGCTGCAGTCGCAACTCATAGAGGCGATTCTGAGGCACCTGAACCGTGGACCCACCGGCCGCAAGCCGGTACGGAACACCCTGGTCTCTCAACTGCTCGATGACCGACTGGGCGTCCCCCGGGGACAACTCGCTGTAGAGCACCGCCCATGTCGGCCTGACCGCCCATGTGCCGACTATGAGCAGCCCCCCCACGACGATCACCGCCATCGCGATCACCGATATCTGCTGTCGGCGGTCAAGAGCCTGCCACGTTTCCTTCATCTGTTCGAGCATAATATGATCGATCCGCCGGTGCGGTTCTCAGGTATTCTTCGACACCATCAGAGTTGGATGCGCGAGACCTCTCGATACGCTTCCACCGCTCGCTGCGTGACCTGGGCCGTCAATCTCAGAGCGAGATCCGCCTTCTCCAGTGCAATTATCGCCTCATGGAGGCTTTCCGCATCACCTGTCGCGACGCGCCTTACCGCTGCATCCGCCGTCTGCTGCGTCTCATTGACGCGCGCCAGCGCGTCGCGAAGCAGATCGCCGAAGCCCCCTCCTTCGGGCCGATCGGGAGCACCTTCCGTCTCCATCAACGTGCTCGGCTCCGCCGGGCGAGCAAGTACGCGCCTCCCGGCGTCGGAGGGCTGCGATGTGAATAGAGGTATGAACTCGCTGTCGATGCGCATACTGGGTCGCCCCTTTCTCAGGCGAGAATACTCAGCGCTGTCTGAAGCATCTCCCGCCCGGATCGCAGAGCGGCCGCATTCGCCTCATAAGCTCGAGCGGCGAGAGCCATGTCCGCCATCTCAGTGGGCAGGTCAACGTTGGGCATCAGCAGATATCCATCGGCATCGGCGTCCGGATGGCCGGGTCGATGAATCCGCTTCGGCGGCGATGCGTCCTGGACGATCTCAGCCACCGCAACTCCCGTTCCCCCCCGGGAGCCCGGCGGCGCCTGCGCCCGCAGAACCACCTCGTGACGCCGATAGGGCCCGCCATCTCCCGCCCGGGTCGTCTCGACGTTGGCAATATTCTCCGCGATCACGTCCATGCGAGTTCGTTCTGCGCCCAGCGCCGAGCCGCTGACCCGCAGCGAATCGAAGACACCCATCTTCAGCCGCTCCTCCCGTCACCAATCGCGGTGCCGACCATGTTAAGCTTGCGATCGATCATTCGCGTCAGCACCTGGTACCGCAGCGCCGACTCCCCCAGTTCCAGCATCTCGGTCTCAATGACCACATTGTTCCCATCCGGCCCCGCAGGATCGACCCTGTTACTGATCTCCGGCCCCACCCTGCGCAGGCCCCGTGTCTCATCTCCCCGCTCCTCGGCTCTCACCGCGGTGCGAAGCTGATCCTAGAAAGTCACCCGTCTCGCCGTGTACCCGGGCGTCTCAATGTTGGCGAGGTTACTCACCGCAACGCGATGCTGAACCGCTGTGCAGTCAAGCGCCTTCTCCAGTACACGGGTGGTCAGATCGGCCACAGCGCCTGCCACGTGCTTCACCTCCATCAGAACGGCATCTGAGTTCTGTTCTCACACTGCAAGTCCTGTACCAGAGACGACTGCAACGGTGCGCTGGAGGTCTCGTCATCATGCAGCCCGGTAGATTCGGCGTCGATCGGTCGATGACGGAATACCCAGAGCCCTCCGATACTTGTTGACTGTCCGCCGCGCGAGATCGAAACCACGTTCCGCCATGGCCTCCTGAAGCTCCTCATCCGTCAGCGGGGCCTCGGCCGGCTCCGCTGAGATCAGGGTCCTGAGCATCGTCCGCGCAGGAATCGCATCATCGAAGAAGACATTGAAGAGCACACTGTCTCCGCCCGGCATCTGCACGAGCTTACCTGCGGTCGCTCGCGAAACGGTGGACTCGTGCAGGCCGGTGATCTCCGCGATGCGCTTGTGCGTCAGCGGCCTGTGTGCCAGCGGTCCTTCCAGCAGAAAGTCGCGCTGCTCCTGCACGATCGCGCGGGTGATCCGGTAAAGGCTTCGCTCGCGTTGCTGCAGGGACCAGATCATCTGCCGGGCGGCGCGAACCTGCTCGCGCGCTCGCCGCGCCGATTCGTCACCCGCGCGAAGATTGAGCTGCCGCATTCTCCCGTCGAAGCGACGATACGCCTCCGCTACGCTAAGTCGCATTGTCGCGGAGGTGGTCAACTCAACCGCAATCTCCTCACCATGGACGCTGAGTACCACGTCGGGGCGCTTCGCATGAGTGTTATCCGGCAGAAGGTGCTCCCAGTTCGTCCGGAACTGCTGCCCCGGATAGGGTGCGAGTTCCGATCGCAGAATGTCCAGGGCCTCACGCATCTGTCTGTCAGTGAGACCAAGCGCCGCCTGCAGGCCCTCCCAGCCCCCTCGCTCCATCGCCTCTTCGCAGTGCTCCACGACGAGTCGCACATGTTCCTTCTGCTCGGGCAGCGCGTCCAGTTGCAGAAGCAGGCACTCCTTGAGATCGCGGGCCCCGACGCCGGGCGGTGCTATCGCCTGGATGGCGCTTACCGCCTCTTCTACTTTCGCGGGATCTACCTCAAGGGCGTAGGCCGCCTCCAGCGTCTTGGTGGTGAGATAGCCCCGTTCATCAATGGTCTCGATCAGGTGAACGGCTATCTCCCGCAGTCGCCCGGACGTAACCCAGCCGATGCGTTGCAGCAGTTCGTCGCGGAGATCGTAGGGCGATGGAGCCGAGACGGTCGGATCACGGTAGGAGTCATCATCCCGGTACGATCCGACCGGATAGTCCGGCGTTGCGTGCGGAATCGCCGCCAGGAGCTCATCGGCATCATTCTCGAACTCGAGTTCGAGGGCAGGATTCTCCTCAATCTCGTCCCGAAGACGTCTGAGCAGGGCGAGATAGGGCAACTCCAACAGTTCGCTCCGAATTATGAGTTGACAGTTGACGCCGGGGGTCTGATCCGCAGAAGTAACGAGGCTGCTCTGCAACTCCAGCACTTGGGGAACTTCCTTTCCAACTCCGAGGTCGGCGCGTCGATGGTACTTCGGCGCAACCGCGGCAATCTTGAGTCCTGAATCAGCGGGCGTCGGCACAAATCTGCGAGATTAAGGAGCTTAGCCATGCCCACCCCGGCTCATGGTGCCGCGAAGCCCCGACCCGACTCATGCGGTCCCCTGATTCGCGGGCCCCAGCAGCTTCGCTGCAAGGCGCCCCTCCGCAACTCCGATCGTCGCAGTGAACTTCGGCTGCCCGCGCACGGCGACGGTGACCGGATCATCCACTGGCTTGCCCAGTGGAAGCACGTCCCCCTCACGCAGCTTCGCCGCCTCGCTTAGCCTTATCTGTGTGCGATGAAGCACCACTGACACCGGAACCACTATCCGCTCTCCGGTCTGCCGAAGGCGGTCGCGATCGATCTCTCGTTTCTCCTCCCGCTCCTCCGTGTCCGTCGGGATCTGTTGAACCGCCGCCACCGGTAGTGCTACGTACATCGAGCTACTTACTCCATCCACCTCGGTCCCTATCTCGACGACGACCGACTCGCCCTCGCGCGACTTGCGCTGAAGCTGGGCCGGATGTGTAACGACCTCAGTCACTCTCGGCCTGTAGCGCCCGAGTCCTTCCCAGCGGGTACCCCAGACATCCACCATCTCCTGTACGAAGCGCCGCAGAAGCGCCGCCTCGAATACCGTTACACTCCGGTCAATCGTCTCCGGGTCGCCGCCCAGCATCCGCCCTGAGATCGCTCCCGTCAGTTCCGGCTCTATCGCCCAGACCATCGGAGGCACCTGCGGTGACAGGCGGATCAGCGCCATCGCCGAGTGTTCAGGTAGATCGACGATGAACTGATTCAAACGTGCGTCCTCGATGCTCTCGACCTCAAAGCGAACCGGGCAATCCAGGTAGGCGTTGATGATACTGTTGAGCGCCATGCACATGCGCTCCACGTTCATACGTAACTGCGACAGAGCCTCGCTTAGAAGCTCGCTTCCCGTGCGGAAGTCATATCGTTGCGTCGCTTCGCCTCGGTCTTCATTGTCTGTCAGCCTCGACCCTTCGGCCGGGAGATCATGTTCTGCCTGTGCCATCGGTTACCTCTCAGAGAACTCACTCGACATATTGCGCCTCGTCTGTAGTCAGGGTAATCTCGCCTTCCTCCTCGAGCTTCAGTGCGTGATTGACGAACTCGCGCTGGGCCTCCTCGACATCACGCACAAGCACCGGCCCCAGGAACTCCATCTCCTGCTCCAGCATCTCGCTGGCCCGCTGAGAGATGTTCGCGAAGATTCGCTCACGGATCGCCTCATCGACGCCCTTCAGAGCCCGCGCCATTATCTCGTGATCCACGCTGCGCAGCACGAGTTGTAGATCATGGTCGCTCAACTGCACGATGTTCTCGAACATGAACAGCCGATCCTCAACCATCTCCGCAAGCTCTTCATCGCGCTCGCGTATCTCCGCCAGCAGAGTCTTGCTCTCCTCTCGATCCATATCCTCGAGAAGATGTACGATGAAATCGACTCCTCCGTTCTCGCTCTCCTCCTCTGCCACATCGAGATACGACATATCCCCAAGTACCTCTCCGACCGCCTCGATCGCTCCCGGTGCGAGACGGCCCATATTCGCGACGCGAAGCGCAAGCTCCGACCGCGCCTCAGGTGGCCACAGATCAAGTACCTCCGCCGCCTTCGTCGGCGTGAGCTGACTCACGATCATCGCTGTCATCTGCGGCGTCTCATCCGTGAGAATGCGCTGGATACTGGTCGCCTCAGCATTGCTGAGATTTCGAAGATTCTCAAGCGCCACCCGGCGGCGCCTCTCGCCGTCGGAAAGCAGTTCCTTTCCGAGTACCGCCGACATCAGACGTTCCGCGTGTTCAGAGGCATGGAGGGCCGTCGGTCTGTTCAGATGCTTGTTGAACTCCTTGAGAGCCGTCTGCTGCTCCTCCGGACCCACCGAATCAAGTTGAGCCATCGTGGTTATCAACCGCTCCGCCTGCGACTCGGGCATATGCCGGCAGATGGCAATTGCCGTATCAAAGTCGAGACTCGCAAGGACGATGGCCGCCTTCCGAATATCGTGACTCTCGATCACGAATCTCACGCCTCCAGACAGGTCCGCACATGCTATCCCACCGCTGACTATGCAACCGGCGTGCCACGGAATCTCGATGCCGGGCGAGACCGAGCGATCGACACCATCTGACGAATGTCTTATGTGCCCCGGCGGAAGGCCCTTTCACGCCAGGCAGGTGATCTGAGGATGAGATTAGTCAGGGCACGGTGTCGGCGCCGAATCCTCGGACATCGTGGTTGTCTGTGCCGGCGTCTCTCCCGTTGCTGCCGGTTCCTCTTGCAGGACCCGGCGAGTCTGTGCTTAAATACATACAGGGGAGGGACGGTCTCAAAGGTGGTGGCTGAGGTGCATCCGAGCGAAAATGTCGGTGAACGCAAGTGTCCTGTTTGCGACACGCGTCTGCCCGATGACGGGACGCATCGACGCTGTCCGCGCTGTGGCGCAAAGGCGCTCTGGCAGGTCGAGCAACCACGGCAGCCCGTTGACTATGCCACCGTACTCTTCAACATGCGTCTCTGCGGGATCATGGCGGGTCTTCAACTCGCCCTGATTGCCCTGTTGATCATGGGTTACAGACTGCCGCTGCCGTGGGGCCTGGCCGTCATAATGCTCGCGACGCCCTTCGCTGGCTATTACGTTGGGGGCTTCATCGCTCGCACTCTCGGCAATCGGTGGATGTTTGACCTGCTCGTTGTCGCCCTTGCGTTCAACGCCGGCCTGCTCGTCGCGCTGATCGCAGCCATCCTGGGGCTGCTCGAACCCGTTGCGCTTGGGATCATCGCGCTCGTGGTCACACTGGCCGTGAGACCCTTCATCCATCGCGCGGTTGCTCGCGAGAGTGCCGATCGATAGGCCGACTCCCGGGAGGCCGTTCGGCCCTTCGCTCGAGGCTGGCGCTTGAGATGGCGCCACCCGTCTCCAGACCCATCCGCTCAACCGATTTCGCTAGCATCAAGCCACACCGTGGAGGCCGATCATGTCAGTGCAACAGCAGGTTACTGAGACCGCCCGTGCCGCGCGACAGGCGGCTCGCTCACTCGCAGCTATCGATGCGCGGCAGAGAGCCGCAGCGCTCCGAGCTATGGCGCAGGCGCTCCGAGACAACGCCGCGGAGATCATTGAAGCAAACGCGGTGGATATGCAGGCAGGTGAGAAGAGCGGCCTGATATCCGCCATGCTCGACCGCCTGCTTCTCAACGAGGATCGCATCGAGGACATAGCCGTCGGTCTCGAGGAGATCGCCGATCTACCCGATCCGGTCGGCCACGTGATCAAGGAGTGGAAGATCGAGAACGGTCTGAAGATTCAGCGTGTCTCAACGCCCATCGGCGTCATCGGCATTATCTATGAGTCCCGTCCCAACGTCACTGCCGACGCCGCCGGTCTGTGCATCAAGTCCGGTAACGCCTGCGTGCTGCGCGGTGGCTCCGAGTCGATAAACTCCAACCTCGCCATCGCAAAGGTGCTCCAGCAGGCCGCCGAGGCGGAGGGACTGCCCGCGGGCGCTATCTCGATGATCCCGATCACCGATCGCGAGGCGGTCGGCATCATGTGTCGATCACCGGAGTACATCGATCTGATCGTCCCGCGTGGTGGAGAGGGACTGATTCGAGCGGTGAGCGAGAATGCGCAGGTGCCGGTGCTCAAGCACTATCGCGGGATGACGCAGATATATGTGGACGAGGCAGCCGATCTCGACCTCGCGGTGAAGCTGGTGCATAACGCAAAGGTGCAGAGACCGGGGGTGTGCAACGCTGTGGAGAACCTCTACGTTCACACAGAGGCCGTGGACGTGCTGCAGGCGATCGTTGAGGACCTGCAGGCTGCGGACGTCGAGATACGTGGCTGCTCGCGCACCGTCGCGCTTGCTGAGGGCATAACTCACGCCGGGGATGAGGACTTCGACACCGAATACCTCGACCTGATCCTCTCCGTGATGATCGTAGACTCCCTTGACGACGCGCTGGAGCAGATCGCCCTGCACACCTCTGGTCTCACCGAGGCGATAATCACCGAGGATCAGGAGACCGCCGAGCGCTTCCTGCGCGAGGTCGACTCGGCTGCGGTATATCACAACGCCTCGACACGTCTCACCGACGGTGGAGTCTTCGGCCTCGGCGCCGAGATCGGTGTATCGACCGACAGGATCCACGCGCGGGGGCCGGTTGGCGCCGCCGAGCTCACCATCTACAAATACGTCTGCCGCGGCGATGGGCAGATTCGCACCTGAGAGGGGACAACGTGGACGCAGAAACTGAGTTCGCAGAACCGCGGCGCGTCGTGGTGAAGGTCGGGACCCGTCTCGTGATCGACACCGATGGCGAGCCTCACCGCGACTTCCTCGAACGTCTCGCGGGGGAGATTCGCGCCCTGATGGATGACGGCATCGAGGTCGTTCTTGTTACCTCCGGGGCGGTCGGTGTCGGCCGCCGCCTGCTCTTCGAACCCGGCAAGCGGCTCCGCGCGAGGGAGCGCCCCTCCGCCGCAGCCGCGGGCCAGCCCGTGCTCATGCGGTACTGGGCCGAGGCACTGGACGGGGTCGGGCTCACGCCCGCTCAGGTGCTGCTCACCCAGGACGATGTCGTGAACCGCAGACGCTGCATGCGCCTTCGCGAGACCCTCGAGGACCTGCTCGGATGGGGCGTGCTGCCGGTACTCAACGAGAATGACTCCGTATCCGTCGAGAGCGTCACCTTCGGGGAGAACGATCTGCTCGCTGCCATGGTCGCCGTGGCTATCACACCGGCCGAACTGCTGGTGATTCTCTCCGACCAGGAGGGCCTCTTCACCGCCGACCCCCGCACCGATCCCGAGTCCGACCTCATCTGCCGCGTAGAGCCGGGGGAGGATGTGAGCCACTACGCCTCCGGCGCGGGCGGACCCGAGTCGCTCGGCGGCATGAGCCGCAAGATCGAGGCCGCTCGCACCGCCACCGATTGTGGCATTCGCGTGGTGATCGCCGACGGTAACGCAAAGGGGATCGTGCAGCGCATCGTCCGCGGAGAGCAGGTCGGCACCTGCATGCTCGCGCGCCCTCGCCTCCCGAGCCGCAAAGCCTGGCTCGCCGTACATCTGATGCCCGCAGGCACGGTTGTCGTCGATGATGGCGCGCGCCGCGCTCTTACTCAGGAGGACGGTGCCAGTCTGCTGCCAAGCGGCGTAGTCCGCGTCGTCGGGCACTTTCAGCCCGGCGATCTCGTCACCATCGAGGACGCTCAGGGCCGTGACATCGCCCGCGGACTGGTCAACTTCAGCTCAGATGAGACCCGCACCATCATGGGCGAACACTCCTCGCGCATACCTGAGCTTCTCGGGCGCGAGGGGCCGACTGAGGTTGTCCATCGCGATGACATGGTCCTCAGCGCAAACGAAGCCACCCAGGCGTGACCCTCGCTCACCGTACCCTCCATTACCTGAAGCGGCCCCCGCGATATGCACGGGGGCCGCGTTACTTGTCCTTCAGTTGTATGGGACCCTAAGTTGGTTCACTCAATCTCGAAGTCGTCGACGTCCACTTCGACCTCTACGTCGTCTACCTCATCCTCGTCGACAGGCTCCTCATCGATGGGATCTTCGATCGGCTCGTCGATCGGCTCATCGATCGGCTCGTCGATCGGCGGCTCGTCGATCTCCGGCGGCTCGATCATGTCGTTCCATTCTTCCTCAGGCTCCGGCGGGCAACCGCCGATCGCCATTGCCCCGGTTATCACCGCGACGATCGCGATCATCATCACGATCATACCCCACTTGCTCCTCATAGTGTGGCCTCCTTATTTGCCTTTGCTGCGTTCCGAACGCAGCTGCTCTTCATCGCCCTGTCGGGCGGTGTTGCCAGCGGCACTTAACGTATACACCCTTTCGGGGGTGTACGTCAATCGTCGAGCAGGTCCGTCTGATTGTAACTTCGCCGCAGGAGCATCCGCACCTGCCGCACTTCTTCCTCAGTTATCGGTCCGCTCGCAATAGTTGAATCGTACTCGTAATTGCGATTCGTTTCAAGGTCCAGTTCGAGAGATCCATGCTCCGCCGCCTGCTGCTCGATGGCCCGCATCATCCGCTTCGCCTTACGAAAGCTCGCTTCAGCCGCCTCGGCGAAGCCCGCCGATTCAAGCACGTTGCCGATCCACCAGTGCAGATGCGCATCAAAATCGTTGCCGCTTAGACCCTGCTGAAACGAGCTTACCGCGCTGAGACAGGCCAGCCGGTAACGATCGTGATCGTCAACTCTGCGCTCGCCACTCTCCGCATCATAGTAGGTGAATGCCTGAGTCGCCAACTCGTACCGATTGTACCCGAGCGCGAAGTGAACCAGCGGATCATCCGCTCCCGCATCCACCGCCGCCTCCAGACGCTCGACCACGCGATCCGCCAGCGCAAGTTGATAGTAACACTCCGCCGACAGCAGCAGGCGCGCGACCTCCGCGTTACCGCTGGTCATCTCTACGTTGAGCTGCTCCAGCAGCACGCGCAGTCCGATATCACGTTTCTCCGCAGCCGAACGCACGTTGCCCAGCGTCACCTGGTCCTGCGAAGTGAACACCGCCAGCGCGCGGTGGTACCGTCCGACGACCTCGAAGAACTCAAGCAGCCTCAGGCGCAGGCCTTCTGCCGCGCGTTCCTCCCCCCACAGATACTCCGCGATAAGTCCATAATACGCATAGGCAAAAGGTGTAACTGTCTCGTAATCCCCCAGTGCGTCAAGCCGGTCATTCATCTCTTCGTAGTCCGCCCATGACATAGTGCCGATTCCAACCCTGATTACTGTTGCATGCGTCTCCGAAAAATAGATTTCTCTACTGCCCGCGACAGACCTCTTTACGTACGGAGAATCACAGCGCTTTTTCGCACCATCAATTACTCCATCTTCGCCGTTGCCGAGCCATCACAAGACCGATCCGCGTGTCACTCCCATTCCACACTCAAATCGATCCATTCTTCTCGCTCCGCCGCGAGGACATATCCCGCATCGACCTCAAGCTCCCGAAGGCCGTCGAGGCCTGTCGCGAGCGCCGGGGTGGTGCCGTCGCGAACCCGATCGCACAGCGCCGCCACCTCCCGGCCGAATGTGTCCATGAACTCCCCGCGTGGATCGTGGTGCGCCTGCTCAACGGTCCGGCGCTGCTTCATATCATGCGGGTAGTACTCAAGGCCGCCCGCAATGTCACGCAGCACCGCCACCCCCTTACTGCCACACCACCGAATACGAAGCATGTCGTGCCAGGCGGGGCTGCTTCCCTCCCCGAGCAGGGTCCCGACGGCGCCGGAGGCGAAGCGCAGTGATCCCGCGCGAGTGCGCGATTGCACGGGCCCCGACATGGTCGCGGCGATCTGTTCGATATCACCGCAGAACCAGCGGAGCAGATCGATCACATGAGACCAGCAGTCCAGGCGCGTCCACGCGTGGACATACTGCAACTCTCCCGGCTCACCTGCGTCGATCATCGTCTTCAGACGACGCGCGTACTCTCCGAAGCGGTAGTTGAATGCCATGAACAATTCCCCGCCACCGATCTCCGCCGCTTCAACCATGCGCCTCCCCACCTCGACGTCAGAGGGCCGCACATCGTGCTGTCCCTCCGCCGCGAACAGCGGCTTCTCCGCCAGGGTGGTGAAGCCGCGCGAAACCGACTGAATCACTGGCTTCTCCCGGTGCATCTCCTTCGTGCAAACGTCAACGATATCGGGAGCCTCCGTCTCCAGCATCGCCACGGCATCAGTGTAAGCCTTCCCTCCGAACTCCCGCGCGTACGCCTCCGCCTTCGAGCGCTCGAGATCGCACATGGCTGCGAACTCGGCATCCTCAATCTGCTGGTATCCCGCGATGTGCCTTCGAGCGATGCTCCCGCAGCCGATAATTGCTATCTTCAGCGACATCAGTCATGCCTCCATACCCACTTCATTACCAACGAGCGGATGCTTCGTCGTACACAACCGGATGGCCTTCGCGAGGGCCGCAGGACCGGTAACGGAACCTGCGCCCATCGCCAAACGTCTTCCATCAATAGGAGATGGATGCACCGGCCGGGCGGATCTGTCCCGCACCATCGGGCCGCAACTCTCTCCGCTGACCGGAGACACCGGACCCGGCAGGTATTTCCGCCCACATCCGAGAAGATTCAACTGCCGGTGAACCTTTCTCAGCCAACGCACCTGGGCCACCTACAGGGAGTGATCGCTATGACGGGCTGTTCGAGGCGCGATTTCATCAACATGTGCCTGGCGGCGGGGGCCGGATCGATTGCTGGTATTACCGCCCTCACGGCAGGATGCAACCGCGAGCAGTTGAGGGTTGCCAACGCGAACGTGCACCCCGACGATTTCGAGCCGAACTACCTTGCTTTGCATCGCAGCGGCGAACTGAAGGAACGCGGGGAGAAGCTCTGGGAGCGCATGGAGGCCTGCCACCTCTGCCCCCGCAAATGCATGGTGAATCGCATCGAGGGCCAGCGAGGTTTCTGTAACGCGACTTCCGAGCTTGTCATCTCAGGCTATCACCCGCACTTTGGGGAAGAGGCGCCACTGGTGGGAAGCGGCGGTTCGGGCACCGTCTTCTTCAGCCACTGCGCGCTGCGCTGTGTCTTCTGCATCAACTACAACATCAGCCTGGAGGGGCAGGGCAATCCCCGAAGTGTCGACGAACTCGCCGACATGATGCTCAGCCTCCAGAGGCAGGGCTGCTCGAACGTCAACATGGTCACACCGACACACTACTCCCCGCACATCTTCCTTGCGCTGGACAAGGCCGCCGAACAGGGATTGCGTCTCCCCCTGGTTTACAACACCTGTGGCTGGGAGTTGATGGATGTCATGGAGATGCTCGATGGTGTGGTGGACATCTACCTTCCCGACTTCAAGTACATGAACGAGGAGATGGCCGTGCGCTACTCAATGCTCGCCCCGCCCGACCTCGAGGAGCGCAAGCCGGATCTCATGGAACGCTTTGGGCGCACCGACGACTACCCGGAAGTCACCGCCGCGGCCTTCGAAGAGATGAACCGGCAGGTCGGAGTCGCCCATCCGGATCCGGACGGCCTCGTGAGACAGGGACTGATGGCGCGCCACCTCGTCATGCCGGGCGAGGAAGGCGTCGAGAACGCCATAGAAGTGATTGAGTGGATCGCTCGCAACCTGCCGGAAGACACCTACCTCAATATCATGTCGCAATACACGCCGATGTACCGCGCCTTCGACTACGAGGAGATCTCTCGGCGCCTCGAGCGACACGAATACGAGCGCGTGGTCAATGCGGCGCGCAATGCCGGACTGACCAATCTCGATATCCAGGGCTTCCGCGGATAGGGGGAGTAGCGACCCCACGCCCGTTGGGACGAACTTCATGTACCCGCTTGTGCTGCGTGCAGCAAGCCGCCTGATGGCTCGCTCATCCGTCGATGCCACTCCTCAGTCCCGGGGCACCTTGCCGTTTGCCCGGCAAAACAGCAGCGGGAGGCCGGCTGCCGGCCTCCCGCTGAAGCCAGATCAGTGCGAGCCGGGCGCGCTTAGCGCAGTTCGACCTCCGCCCCGGCCTCCTCGAGCGTCTCCTTCATCGCCTCTGCCTCTTCGGTAGGCACCGCCTCTGCGACCACGGCGTCGGGAGCGGACTCCACCAGCTCCTTCGCCTCTTTGAGACCGAGCGCGGTGCTTACCTCGCGCACCGCCTTAATGACTTTGATCTTCTCGCCACCTGCGTCGGCGATAACCACGTCAAACTCGGTCTTCTCCTCCTCTTCCTCAGCAGCGCCCTCTGCACCGGGCGCACCGGCGACTGCCATCGGTGCGGCGGCCGTCACACCGTACTTCTCCTGCAACTTGTCCTTCAGCTCGACCAGTTCGAGCACCGTCAACTGGTCCACTGCTTCAATGATCTCATCAACGTTCATTGCGCTCTCCCTCTCATGGGGTAATCTTTGCTCAGAATACGTCAGGCGGCTTCTTCACCGCCACGCTCCTCGGCAACCGACTGTAACGTGAAGACCAGTTCGGACACTACGCCGCTGAGTGTGTGAACGAGTTCGTTCACCGGACCTGCGAACCCACCGACCACGCTGGCGATCAACTGATCGCGTCCCGGTACCTGCGACAGGCTCTCGATCTCAGCGTCCGACAGCATCCTGCCTTCCACTACTCCGGCCTTAACCGGCGGCAGTTCATGATCCTCAGCGAACTCACTAAGCACCTTTAGAGGCCCTACGGGATCCTCGCCGCAGTAGGTGATCGCGTTCGGCCCGGTCAACTCCTCGGACAGGACCTCGAAATCGGTCTCCTCAATCGCGATCTTCAGCAGACGATTCTTGACCACCTGCATCCGACCGCCCGCCTCGATCAGCGCGCCTCTTAGTTCAGTGGCTTCCGCCACCGTAAGTCCTTCAAACTGCGTCAGATAGACGCTCTCCGCCTCCTCAAGGCGCTCGCGCATCTCGCGCACAAGCTCCTTCTTCGCTTCACTTGGCATGTCGTTTCACCTCCTCGACCGGCCCCCGGAAATGCGAAATGGGAGCGCCGGGGTTCAGGCGCTCCCATGTAAGCGCATTTCGCGCATTCATTTGAGTTCATCCTGACCTCGGCTGGCGGAACCTTACGGCTCCATTACGCCCCGGAGGGCACCGGCTGTCTCAGGTCGTTTCACAACCTGTTTTCTTCGTTCCTGGCGCCTTACGCCGCGCGGCGACTTACTACGTCCGAGACTTCCACCTTGATGCCCGGCCCCATCGTCGGCGACAGCGTAATGCTCCTGATGAAACGTCCACTCGCTGCGGCGGGCCTGGCGGCCACTACCTCTTCGATCAGCCGCTCGAAGTTCTCCCGCAGCTTCTCCTTACCGAAGGAGACGAGGCCCAGCGGGGCATGCAGCACCGCGCCACGGTCCATCTTGAACTCGACCTTCCCGGCCTTCAGCGCCTCCACCGCCGCAGCAACATCCTCAGTGATGTTGCCCGCCTTCTTCGAGGGCATGCGGGGACCAAGCTGCCTGCCCAGAGGGCCAACTATTCGCATCATCTGTGGCTGAGCCACCAGCACGTCGAACTCGTCCCATCCGTTGCTGATGTCCTCGACGAGGTCCTCGCCACCAACTCGATCGGCGCCCGCCTCTTCGGCCTCGCGCACAGCTTCACCCTCGGCAAACACCGCCACACGCGGAACCTTCCCGGTGCCGTGGGGGAGGATCACTGTGCCGCGCACATTCTGATCGCCCTTGCCAGGCGTAACTCCAAGCTTGATCGCGCAGTCCACCGTCTCATCGAAGTCTGCGGTGGCCGTCTCCAACACGAGATCGAGGGCCTCGTCCAGCGTGTAGTAGTGCCGGACGTCCACCTTCTCCCTCTGCTCCTCGTAGCGTCTGCTGTATTTCTTCGCCATTCGACTCACCTCTGCCCCCCGCTGTTCCTTCAGTTGCGACAGACGTAATTACTCGCCTTCGAACGCTTCCTCGTCTTCTGCGCCCTCGACAGCCGCCTCTTCGCCTTCGACTTCCTCGCCTTCAACCGCTCCAACCGGAGCCGCAGCGGGCTCTTCCTCCTGCACCACTGTCTCGCTGGCATCGACATACTCCTCGTCGGTGGCCTGCTCGACCACCCTGATGCCCATGCTCCGCGCAGTGCCCGCGATAATCTGCGATCCAGCATCGAGGTCGCGGGCATTGAGGTCCTCCATCTTAGTCTCTGCGATCTCTCGCACCTGATCCCACGTTACCTCACCCACGAACATCTTCCCCGCCTGACCGCTCGCCGTCTCAAGAGCCGCGGCTTTCTTCAACAGACTCGATGCGGGCGGACTCTTGCAGATGAAATCGAAACTGCGGTCCTGATAGACGGTGATCTCTACCGGGATGATGTCACCCATCTGCTGCGCGGTCTGAGCGTTGAAGGTCTTGCAGAAGTCCATGATGTTCAGACCGTGCTGACCCAGCGCCGGCCCTACCGGGGGAGCGGGCGTCGCCTTCCCCGCCGGAACCTGCAGCTTGATGACCGTCATTACTCTCTTCGGCATCTCAAATGCTCCTCACGCCACCATCGGCATCGATGGCGACTAAAGCTTCTCAACCTGTGTGAAGTCCAACTCCACCGGAGTCTCGCGCCCGAAGATCGAGATCGATACCTTCAGCGTCTCTCGCTCAGCATTGACCTCGATGATCTTGCCGGTGAACTCGCTGAACGGCCCCTCGGTGACGCGAACCGACTCGTCCACCGACCAGACGCTCTTGGGGCGCTGGCTTTCCTCACCGACAACTTCAAGAATCTGTTGCACCTCGTCGGGGCGCAACGGAACCGGCTGGTCCGATGATCCCACGAAGTGCGTGACACCGTTGGTCTGAGTGATCAACTGGCGCATCTCATCCGTGGCATCTACCTCGATCAGCACATAGCCGGGATACAGCTTGCGCTTAACCTCGCGTCGCTGCCCCCCTGATGACCGAATCTCTGTCTCCGTCGGAACCAGGATCCGCCCCAGCAGATGTGACAGTTCAGCAGCCTCGGCCCGCTTCTCTATGCTGGCCTTGACCCTGTTCTCCTTCCCTGTCAACGTGTGCAGCACGTACCACTGCTTTGCCATGATCCTGCCTTCTCGCCACGTGTCAAGCCTCTATCCGAGCCGCCCGACTAATCGTACAGGCGGAACGCCGCCACAAGCCGACTGAAAATCAGGTCAAGCACCGCAACCCACAACGCCACGATCGTAACCGCAACGATCACGACCCCGGTCAGAGCCTGATTCTGCTCGTGATCTGGCCACACTACCCGCTGCAATTCCATCCAGACGTCCTTGAAAAAACGCCGGGTGACAACAAAAGGTCGCTTCAGACGCTCTACCATACGTCTCCTCTCCCCGACAGCCCCGCCGAGCGCGGGGCCCGTCACCGGGGAATACCTCCTGAGAGGTGCACGACGGGCGCAATCCGCCTGCGCCCGTGTCATGCTTGCGCTCCTGCAAGTTGCCGTGCACTTATCAGTCGGCTCTCGCGGTATTCTCTCTGGCAGGGGCAGCGGGACTCGAACCCACAACCGCCGGTTTTGGAGACCGGTGCTCTGCCAGATTGAGCTATGCCCCTGCCTGTACTGTCGCCTACTTTACGCGACTACCTGCGCAGCCGCGTCTCCTCATGCTCGGTGTGCCTTCGGCACACGGGGCAGTGTTTCCGCAGCTTCAGTGTCGCGGTAACATTCTGCCGGTTCTTCTCGGTGTAGTAGTTGTTCTCGCCGCAGTCACTGCAGCGGAGAATGAATTTGGTTGCAGGCATCTGCCGTCACTTCCGCTTGAACTACTCGATAACCCTGGTTACGACGCCGGCGCCGACTGTGAGGCCACCCTCGCGGATGGCGAAGCGAACGCCCTGTTCCAGCGCGATCGGCTGGATGAGTTCGACTTCCATGGTGACGTTGTCGCCGGGCATGACCATCTCGGTGCCCTCGGGCAGCGTGACGTCACCGGTAACGTCGGTGGTGCGGAAGTAAAACTGCGGCCGGTAGCCGTCGAAGAAGGGCTTATGTCGTCCGCCCTCCGCCTGAGTCAGCACGTAGACCTCGCCCTCGAACTTGGTGTGAGGGGTGATGCTGCCGGGATCCACGACGACCTGTCCGCGTTCGATCTCTTCGCGCTCGACGCCGCGCAGCAGCAGGCCGACGTTGTCGCCCGCGATGCCCTCATCGAGCGTCTTGCGGAACATCTCGACTCCCGTAACCACGGATGTCTGGGTCTCGCGCAGGCCGACGATCTCAACATCGTCGCCGGAGTTGATCTTGCCGCGCTCGACACGTCCGGTCGCGACGGTGCCGCGCCCCGAGATGGTGAAGACGTCCTCAACCGGCATAAGGAACGGCTGATCGAGCGGCCGGTCGGGTGTGGGGATGTGGGAGTCGACTGCATCCATCAGTTCGAAGATGGGACCGCAGTCCTCGCACTCGCGGCCGCCGCAGCCGCACTCCATCGCCTTCAGAGCCGAACCGGCGATGATCGGTGTATCGTCACCGGGGAAGTCGTACTCGTCGAGAAGATCGCGAACCTCCAGCTCAACGAGTTCGAGCAGCTCCGGATCCGCAATGTCAACTTTGTTCAAAAAGACGACGATAGCGGGAACGTCAACCTGCCGCGCGAGCAGGACGTGCTCGTTGGTCTGCGGCATCGGCCCGTCAGTTGCGGCAACCACAAGGATGGAGCCATCCATCTGTGCGGCTCCCGTAATCATGTTTTTGATGTAGTCACGGTGACCGGGGCAGTCCACATGAGCGTAGTGGCGCTCTTTGGTCTCGTACTCCGCGTGGTAGGTAGCGATCGTCACGCCACGCTCCCGCTCCTCGGGTGCCGCGTCGATCTGATCGAATGCCAGCGGATCGGCCCATCCCTCATCGCTGGCCGCCAGGCACTGTGTGATCGCCGAGGTCAGCGTGGTCTTGCCGTGGTCAACGTGCCCGATCGTTCCGACGTTTACGTGTGTCTTGGTTCGCTCGAACTGTTCCCTCGCCATGATGCTTCGATAGCCTCCTAAACTCCTGAAGCTGCCCGGCGGTCCGGGCAGTACTGATCGATCGGCCTCGCCGATCGGCAGGCCGGATAGTCCGCCGGCCGCTCCGGTTATTGAGCTATACTCCCGGATCTCCCCGGGCCGCATGGTAAATTGCTGGAGCCCACGACGGGATTTGAACCCGTGACCTTGTCCTTACCAAGGACACGCTCTACCCCTGAGCTACGTGGGCGGATGGATGATGGTGGAGGGAGGAGGATTCGAACCCCCGAAGGCATTCGCCGGCAGATTTACAGTCTGCTCCCTTTGGCCAACTCGGGCATCCCTCCACCGAAAATCAACCGATTGTCAAGGCCGACACGCAGAGTTTGCGGCTCACCTCTGGAGCCGGCGATCCGATTCGAACGGACGACCTGCTCATTACAAGTGAGCTGCTCTACCACTGAGCTACGCCGGCTCTGCTGCGGAACCGAGGGGGAAGCTCGGACGGCGGTCTATCATAGCAGCCATCGGGACTGTTGTCCAGTCCCCCTCTATCCTCTAATCGGCGCTCAGGGGGACGTAGTCCTCGAGCTTCTTCTTCGCCCTCTGGAGCGCGTTATCAACTTGTTTCACATTCGTGCCGAGTTCCTCGGCGATGTTCTGGTAGGTGTGTCCGCGCAGGTATTCTCTAAGCGCGTCCTTCTCCAACTGCGACATCGAGCGGTCCATCTCGCGATTGATCTGCCGTCTGAGTTCCTTGCCTATCATATGCTCGACCGGACTGCCCTCCACGTCATCGGAGAGCACCTCGTCGAGATTGCCGTCATCTTCGCCTTCGTCCGGCGTTGCGTCCATTGAGACGTACATATTCAACGCCTGGTGTTTCTGACGGTTTGCGCCCTTTACCGCGCTGATGATCTGTCGCGTGACACAGAGTGCCGCGAACTTGCGGAAGCCTCCGAATTCGTGCAGCGAGAAGTCGCGTATCGCTTTGAAGAGGCCTATCATCCCCTCCTGAATCACATCCTCAGGCTCCGCGCCCATCAGGAAGTAGCTTCTCGCTTTGGCCTCGACCAATCCCTGATACTTGTGCAGCAGGTACTCCGTGGCATCGCCACTACCCTGCTTGGCCAGAGCGATTACGTCGTCTTCGGTCATCCCGCGAAGGGATCGAAATGAGCAATTCGAATGTGCCGTCCCCTGCATACAACCCCACCTCCATGGTTCAAGCTTATGCTCGTGATCGGTTCCCATGACCGATCGTCTTCCCGAACCTCTCGTCAAAGCTGCATCCGATTGTGTTTACTCGAAGGTCCCGAGATCACTCCCGTAACAGGTGTTCATCGATAGTATCCATGGGCGCGAGCAATTGCGCCTCAGGGACGATTAATATAGCGCATCACAACTCTCACGTCAAGCCATCGCACCCGGCCCGGCGCCCGTGCGGGCGGTGCTGTTACATTGTGTGGTACCAGACAACCGCGCCTATGAACACCATGATGATCCAGCCGATTGCAAAGTACTTTGTAAGTCTGGCCAGCAGTTCCTCACGCGTGCCCTTCTGGAACTGGCTTGCATCGCCGCCGCCCATCGCCGCCGAGAAGCTCTCGGCCTTGGACTTCTGCAGGGTGACACAGATGATCAGCCCGAGCGCGAGCAACGCGGAGATAATCTTGATCGCAACAATCATGATTGCAGCAGCCTCTTGTCATGTATTATGCGGCATTCGGCGCCTCGACGCGGGCGCCTACCTATCGTTCTCGCCGTAGGCCCGTTCGCGGACCCATGTGGCGAGGAAGAATATCTCGTCGGGCGGGATGTCGATGTGCCCGCCTTCGTACCATCTGATCTCTCTCGGCTCGGAGGCCGCTTCAAAGAGCGCCTCGGCCGAGTTTTTGGGAATGATCTCATCGTCAGTGCCGTTTATCATCAGCAGGGGCCGGGGGGCGATCCCGGCGACGAAGCTGACCGGATCGACGTGTGCGAGCGCCCGACCGTCGCCGATTCCAGCGGCCTGCAGCCTCTGTGCGAGGGGATGGTGCGAGTGCTGGATGATGGCGCTCCAGTCGCCGCCCGCGACGAGCAGCGCCGCAGCCTGGACCCGCGGATCGACCGCTGACACGATGGACCCGAGGATTCCGCCCATGCTCGCGCCGATCAGCACGATGCGCTCTCCATCGAGGTCCTCTCTGCTTTCAATGTAGTCGATTGCGCGCCTGTTGTCAACGATTGTGCGCACGAGCGGCCCATCGAGTTCGGCAAGCTCCGGACCCATCGCGGCGAAGTCAATCTGCGGATCGGCCCGTTCGCCGTGCAGCGCCGCGTCTATGCCCAGCACGGCGACTCCCTGCGGGATGAGAAGCGTGGCCGCAACCTGCGCCTGGCTTCTGTCGCCGCCGAGGCCGTGCAGGAAAAGCACAACCGGCGGGCGCTCGACGCCGGGGGGCCGGAAAAGAGTCGCGGGAACGCGCTCCCCGGCGGCTCCGGTGAAGGAGATGCGCTCGATCAGGTAGATCCCGCGGTCATCGACCGAGACTACCTCCGCATCAAGCGGAGCGGCGGCATCGTAGTCGTAGATCGCCTCGAGTGCTTCCCGATCGGTAAGATCATGCCCGTCGGCAAAGGCCGCCGCAACGGGCATGAGCAGCAGAAGCATCCATGCCGGTCTGCGCAACCGCATGACCTCAGCCCCCATTTCGGGTGAACCGCAGGGCAACAAACACCTCCGGCCGTTGTGGCCGGGCCGGAGGTAGTATGATGATACACTATTCCGGTGCCGAGGTCAAGGCCGGGAACCGGACCGATTGGGAGAGTGCGGCAGCAGGAGGCCGGGGACGCGGGGGTGTTCGCGGGGCTTAGATCCGGGCCGGGGCGCAGGGAAGGGCATCGGGGAGTTCGCGAGGAACTATAGCCCCGGGGCGCCGGTGTTGCGCCCGACCGTCACATGATCGTTGTGGTATTTGATCTCCGACACGGATAGCGCTACCATCCCTATAATGAGCACATCGCGCGCGCGATCGAGCAGAGCGGTATGGGCCCGAAGGGCACGACGCCGCTGGTGCAGGGCAGCAAGGGGCTATACTGCAACGGTATCCCCTTCAGCTACCTGCCCAACGTTCACCATGAGATCATGCTGATTCTGCAGAAGCTCGCAGAAGAGTAACCGAGCACCGGGCTGAGGAGGGCTTGATGATGTCTCAGAGACAGGCCGACGGACTGTGCAACCCGGCGGTTACGCTGCAGGCGCGTCAGTTGCTCGGGCTGGTGTGTGTGCGGGGAGGCGCGCCCTGCCCGCTGATCGATGGAGGGGAGGCCCGAGGGGTCCTCGAGCGTCTGGCGAAGGATTCCACCCTGAGCATCAGGCTGTGCTCGAATGCGGAGGAACTGGCGCATTACACCGCCACGCTCGACCGAAGGCCCGATCCCGTGGACGCGTTCAACCGCAAGCGTGACCTCGACGTGCTGCAGCGGCTCGGGCTGTGCCCCGGCGACACGCGGCGCGGGCGGTACCTGATCGAACTGCTCTTTGAGCGCATCGAGACGCCGGTGGGCATCTGCGCCTTCGACACCGAGGGCTGGGAGGGCTGCGAACTGGCACATCAGGGCGCTTATGAGGGCGTTCGTGGGCGGGGGTGGCGAGAGATCGTCTACTGTCGGAGTGACGAGGAGCGAGCGGAGTACCGCGAGCCCAATGAGAGAGCCATCGCCGGTGGCGACCGGCTGTTCATCCGCCCCCACCACCTGATGTGCATGAGTTGCTGGTACAACGGCGGCGAGGCGAGCGGTAAACGGCCCAATGACACGCTGGCCGAGGTGCTGGAGCGCATCCAGCGGGAGCCGGAGGTGCCGATCACGCTGGTCGAGGGGCCGTGTCAGGCCTGTGACTGCTGCGACGGATTCGATCCGGGGACCGGGCGGTGCGTCCATGCGTGCGGGCTGATCCGCGATTACAAGAAGGACCTCGACGTCTTCCAGCGCACGGGGCTGATGCCGGGAGCGACGCTGCCCGCGCGCGAGATGATGGACCTGCTGTTCGAGCGCGTGGCATCCACCCGAGACATCTGCGGCTACGGGGATGGCGTGGTGACCGCGGAGGAGTGGCGCATCTGCGGTGGCCCCGAGGGAAACGCGGGGTACGCCCGGACACGGGAAACCGGGATTTTCGGCGACCGGCAGGGCGGCTAAGCGGCTCAGTTCCGGGCGTGCAACTCAAGTTCCTGGCTGCTCGCGGGAAGCTTCAGCTTTGCTACGCCCAGCTTCGACTCAGTGCCATCGACGAGCGCGTAACGATGCACACTCTGCCGGGCGAGGGATGAGCGGCAGAGGGGCAGGCGGCAACGGAGGCTGGGTCCGTTGCCGCCTGTGGCTTTGCTACGGCCAGTTGCGGACGGGTGGGCGGTCAGTCCGTCGGGCGCCACATGTCGCGGGTAGTGGTGTACATGCGGTACCACTTCGCGTGGCCGTCGAAGTGGGTGTAGTTGGCGCCCTCATTGTGCCAGTAACCGACATAGCTTTCGTTCTCGAAGTCTCCGTGTGGGTCCTCGCCGCGCTCGTAATCGGCGCGGCCTCTATTCGGCTCGATGATGTTGTTGGACCAGATGGAGATGCTTTCGTTCTTGTCCATGTGGTAGATCTTCTCAGCGGGTCTCTCCACCTGACCGAGTCGCACGTTGCTAACGCGTCGCGGTACCGTGTAGGCTACCGGCCAGGGGTCGGTTCCGGAACTGGAGTATCCGCCGTCGTGGGGATGGCTTGGGCACTGGAAGATGTCCCTGTTCATCACGTAGGGTTCGATCAGGGCCGGCCAGTCCCAGTAACCGCCGCGCGAGTCGTTGAAACGCGGCGCGGGCGCTTCCTCGTCGAAATAGCCGTGCGGAGGCGTCCTCTCGTTGTAGTCCTGAATGTACATGTGGGTTGCGAGTATCATCTGCTTCAGGTTGCTCAGACAGCTTGTCTGACGTGCCCGTTCCCGTGCTCTGGCGAATACGGGGAACAGGATTGCTGCGAGGATCGCGATGATCGCGATCACCACCAGCAGTTCGATAAGAGTGAAGCCCTTTTGCCTCATGGTAAGCCCCTTTCCGCGTCTGAATTTGCGGCAGATTAAGAAAATATTCTCCGGGAAGGTCATGGTCTCCTTCCTGTGTAGAAAAATATTTTGTCCAAAGGCCGACGAGACCTGTGGAGTGGCTGTGTGAAGAAGGCAGGAGGCGACGAGGTTCTCGCGCCGTCGTCGCCTCCCGTTCCATTGCGTTCTGCGGTGAAGTTGTTACTGTGACGCAGTGCGGTTACTCCGTCGGGCGCCACATGTCGCGGGTGGTGGTGTACATGCGGTACCACTTCACATGGCCGTCGAAGTGAGAGTAGTTGGCGCCCTCATTGTGCCAGTAACCGACGTAGGAGGGGCTGGGGTGGTCGCCCTCAGGGTCCTCGGTCCACCACCATTCTTCACGGCCCTGAGCGGTGGTGATGCTGTTGGTCCAGATCGAGCTGTTGAGCCACTTGTCCATGTGCCAGATCTTCTGAGCTGGTCTCTCAATCTGGCCCAGCCTGAGCCCGCTGGCCACTCGTGGCACCGTGTAGGATACCGGGTAGGGATGCTCGGTTCCGGAACTGTGCGTCGCTCCGTCCTCGGGGTAGCTGGGGCACTCGTAGATCTGTCGATTCATCGTGTAGGGCTCCAGAAGCACCGGCCAGCACCAGTATGCGCCGCGGGAGTCGTTGAAGCGGGGTGCAAGTGGCGGATCCGGAGCGAAGTACCCGTGCGGAGGCGTTCTTTCGTCGAAGTCCTGTGTGTACATCAGGGCGGCCATCACGATCTGCTTCAGGTTGTTGAGACAGGTCGTCTGACGTGCCCGTTCCCGTGCTCTGGCGAATACGGGGAACAGGATTGCTGCGAGGATCGCAATGATTGCGATCACCACCAGCAGTTCGATAAGAGTGAAGCCCTTCTGCCTCATGGTAGGCCCCTTTCCGCGTCGGAGATCGCACGGTGTCTTAAATTGTATTGTAATGTTCGCCACCGCCATACTCTCCACCTCCCCTTGCCCCAAAAGAACCGGGCCGAGGTTTGAGGGGAGATGTCTGTACGCGGAGACGTACGACCTCCGTGACGGCGGAGGCAGTGTGCGGGATCGGGTTATCTCTGTCGCGGGTCGGAGGCCAGGCGGGCGTCATCGTCGGTGCGTTCCTGCCATTGCAGAAGGCGCTCGTAGAGGTCGGCCACGAGTTCCTGCACCGCAGTGTCATCGATGAGGTTGCTGCGCTCCCCCGGGTCCTCCTGCAGGTTGTACAGCTCGTGCTCGCCGATGGGGCTGCAGTTGAACTTCCAGTCGGTGGGGGTGATGATCGTGCGCACTTGGGCGCTTGCGGCGCGGTAGGCCTCCTCGTGGGTAGTCATGCCCGCGAGATGATCGGGGAGGCGCCTGTCCCTGATCCAACCGCCATCGGAGCCGTTCCATTCGATCACGACGTCATTCTCGGGGAAGGTCTCAGGGTGGCGCAGGTCGGGGCGCCAGCTTCGGCCCTGCAGGTGTGAGGGAACGTTTCTCCCGAGCAGATCCAGCAGTGTAGGGACGAGATCAAGCTGACTGACGCGGGTCGGGATTGTGTTGTGGGTGTTCTCCAACCATGGGACCCGTAGCAGGAGGGGCACGCGTACCGCTTCCTCGTACATGACCGTCTTCGCCACGAGTTGATGGCTGCCCATCATATCGCCGTGATCGCTTGTGAATACGACTATTGTGTCATCGGCCCTGCCGGTCGCCTCCAGCGCATCGAGTATAGTGCCCAGCCAGTGATCCACCTGACTGCACAGTCCCCAGTAGTTCGCGATGAGTCTACGCCAGTCTGCCTCGGTCCTGAGGGGCAGGCCGCTCGTGCCCACCTGGCGGTAGTGCTCGTGCATCAGGCGGAGCTTGAGGGGGGCGTCGGGGCCGGGCGGGGCGTCGAAGTTCTCAGGCAATGGCACATCATCGGGATCGTACTGGTCGTCGCGGGGGCCGAAGAAGGGCATGTGTGGCTCGAAGAAGTTCACGTAGCAGATGAAGGGGTCTTCATCTGTGTCACGCAGGAACTCTGCGGTTCGCGAGGCGACGAATGCGGTCTTCGAGTGCTCCTCGGGCAGTCTCGCGGCGAAGCTGCGGCTGAACTCGGGATGGCCGTCGGCGCTCATTGAGGGCTCGTAGCCGAGATCAACCAGCCAGTGCCAGTAGTCGGAGTTGGTTGAGCGATCGCGTCCCGGGCTGTAGTAACGGCGGTAAGCGTCGTCGATGCTGATCCAATGATCGAAACCGTGCTGGGCGAAGACTTCGTCACCGAGGTGCCACTTGCCGATATGCGCGGTGCGGTACCCGGAGAAGTCGGAGAGTTCGGGCAGGCAGGGCACTTCGTCGGACAGCGGCACGTTATTCGCGGTGCATCCGCTGGTGTGTGGGTAGAGGCCGGTCAGGATCGAAGAACGCGAGGGTGTACAGACAGGCTGCGTTACGCAGGCTTTTTCGAAAACGATGCTGCTGTCGGCGAGACGGTTGAGATTCGGGGTGTCGATCAGATCGTTGCCGTAGGCCGCCATGGTTCCGGCCGCCTGTTCGTCGGTGTAGATGAAGAGGAGATTCGGTTGACGCATGATGAGCCTCCCATCCTTCCTGTGCAGCCGTCATCGGTACTCCTTCGACAGACGGGGATGGAGACCTCCGTGGTGCGGAGTGTAGTTCAGACTTCGGGCCGGGTCCCGTATGCGCCCGGCGGTGTTGACAGGTCTTCGGTATCTGTTAAGCTGGAGGTGTAAGTCACACGGACACGGAACTGTCAGCGGGTTATCAGAGGCGCAGGTTGGGGAAGAGACAATGATCGACTGGGAACGTGAACAGAGTGTCCTCAAGATTCTGCTCAGGCAGAAGCTCATCAAGAGCGAAGACGCTCGCGAGGTCTATCAGGAGGGTTTGCGTGAGGAGATGTCCGCTCTTGAGCTTGCCGTGCAGCGCGGCTACCTGACGCACGAGCAGATTCGCGATGCGACCGGCGGTGAGGCAGTGGAGGTATCGTCTCTTCGAGAGATGGACATCGACCCTGAGGTCACGACCATGATTCCGGTTGATCTGGGGCGTCGGGTTCGGGCATTCCCGATCGGGGTGAGGGATGACACCCTCGAGGTGGCGATGAGCGATCCGAACAACGTGACGGCGATCGACGAGATTCGGCGGCAGACAGGCTATAAGGTCAGACCGGTGCATGTCGCCGATCCGGAGATCGCGTGGGCTATGGACACCTACTGGACGAACGATGAGGTTATGGAACTCGACGAGAGTGTTGCGGGGCGGGCGGAGGGTCTGAGCGAGGGGGTAGATCGCATCTCGGATCTCTCGGACGCTCCCGCAGTGGTGCGGCTGGCAAGTTCGTTGATCACGCAGGGTGTGAAGATGGGCGCCAGCGATATTCACGTCGAAACGGTACGAGACGGTCTTCAGGTGCGTTATCGGGTTGACGGGATGCTTGGTGAGGCGAGTGCGCTGCCGGAGACGATCAAGGATGCGCTCATCTCGCGGCTGAAGATCATGGCCAGTATGGATATCGGCGAGTCGCGCAAACCTCAGGACGGGCGTTTCAGCACTCAAGCGGCGGGCCGACGTATAGATGTGCGCACGGCGCTGCGGCCGACAATACACGGTGAGAACATAGTTCTGCGCCTGCTGGACAAGAACCGTCTCTACATAACGTTCGAGCAACTGGGGATGTCCGGGCCGCTGCAGGAGCAGATGGAGTCGTTGTTGAAGGCGTCACGCGGGTTGATCGCAATCGTGGGAGGCACCGGCTCAGGTAAGACCACCACGCTTTACGCGGCGCTGCACTATCTGCGCCAGCAGGATGTCAACATCGAGACGGTTGAGGACCCGATCGAGTATCAGCTTGATGGTGTTAACCAGTCCGCGGCCCGTCCCGGCATAGGCGTGGGTTTTCCCGAGCATGTCAGAGCGATTCTCAGGCAGGACCCGGACATCGTCATGGTTGGGGAAGCGCGTGATGAGGAGACGATCGAGGCCTCGTTCCGCGCGAGTCTTACCGGGCACCTGGTACTCACGAGCATGCATGCCAACGACGCTCCGGCCGCGGCCACGCGCATGCTGGAGATGGGTGTGGAGCCCTACCTCGTGTCCTCGGGCCTTAGAGCGGCACTCGCCCAGCGCCTTGCGCGGCGCGTATGCCCTGACTGCAAGATCTCACGGAGAGTTGAAGACGCACTCGAGGATTCGCCGGTACTGCAGAGGCGGCTTGCGGAGCATCGGATCTCGGTGGTGGCGGAGGGGGAGGGATGCGGGCGCTGCCGTAACACGGGCTTTCACGGCCGCATCGGTCTGTTCGAGCTTATGCGCATGACTCCGACGCTCAAGTCGATGGTGCTGGAGGACGTTGACGAGCAGGCGATGCGGGAGACGGCGATCTCGGAGGGTATGGTGCCGATGGCCTCGGATGCGATGGCCAAGCTGCGGTCGGGGCTGATCTCAGTTGAGGCGCTGCTGTCGCTTTACGCCGACCTCTCTACCGAGTACGGCGACACCGCGATCGACTTCCTCGGGAGTATCTGAAGGCTTCCCCGGGCACATGGCGCGCAGATGCAGATTGCTGAACTAATCGTGGTCAGACGACGTTGCGCGGGGGGAGACATGTAAGAGAGGAGGCCTCGCTACAGGGCCTCCTCTCGAGAAGTCGCTTCGCCGCGGGTTTCAGGTACTGCTGGAGGGAAGAGTGGTTGTGCTGGGCGCGCATTTTTCGCAGAGCAGGACGGCGTGATTCCAGCAGACATCGCAGATCCACTCACCGCAGTGTGAACACTCGTGGAAGTGATCGCGCACCTCGGCGATTGCGCTGCGGAGGGCGACGCGTTCGGCTTCCGCCATCTCGCACTCGGCGGCGCCGTTGCCGTTTTCCGTCGCGTCCGACCACAGATCTCCGACACCGTTCAATATGCCCTCTCCAGGTTCGGACGGACAGGGTTGATGCTCGGACAAGTAGTCGGTGTCACAACGTTCGCAATAGAATAGGAACTGAAATCCTTCATCCGTGCTAAGATCTTCGTAGTTGTCAGTGAATTCTATGGTTTCGGTCTTTAGTTCCCTCAACATACTCCTCCGTTCGTGGGGAGCCGCATTGTTACATTATTATTGTATGTATAATGGAGGTCGCGTCATACGGCGCAGTGAAGGCCCCGCTCGCTGTTCCCCCGGGAATACTTCGCATAAGATTGCCACAAGCATTGAGGTGCACAGATCATGCCAGTTGCTGTCATGCCTGACAGGTGGGGGGAGGGCAAGCTCTTCGCTTTCTCCGGACTGGATGGAAAGACAGACAGGGCTCACACGCTGGTGGGCAGCGCTATCACCCATCCTGTGGGCATAATGCTGCATCTGCGGCCCGATGTCAAGCTGAGTTTCGGCGGCGCACTTCGCGAGTCTGATGCGCGTATGATTCTTGGCGATGCCGTTGACACATACTTCACTACCACTGACGCTGCAGGACGGCTCAGGTTCGCGTTCGCGGACTGCGGGAGGCTTGTGGGGGAGATTATCGGCAATCTCAGCGTGGAGCTTGAGGAAGCGGCAGGCGAGATGGGCTTCCTGGAGCTTGCCCGGGAACCGCGTGGCGAAGTCCTCAGGTGGTGCCTCGCGCTGTCACCCGACAGCGCGGAGGAGGCTTCGCATCACGCTCGAGAGGGCCTCGCGATGGACCTCGACGGCTTGCTTGAGGAACGCATGCGCTTCGTGGGTGGACTCGACACGAGCGATCTGGATGAGGCTGCCGGCGAGCGGACTTTTCGAAAATGTGCCGAGGTGCTCAAACTCAACGTGCGCGCGGCTGAGGGCCAGATCGGTCGGCGCTGGACCACGCCGGATGTCTGGCCGCACCGACACATGTGGCTGTGGGACAGCGCATTTCACGCAGTCGGCTGGCGCGAGCTTGACGGCGAAATGGCGCAGGATGCGATTCTCGCGGTGATAGAACAGCGGGGTTCTGATGGTAAGATTGATCTGTGTCAGGCTCCGGAGCCGATGGATCATCCGCACACGCAACCGCCGATCCTGGCGTGGGGAGCCTGGCGCGTATTCGAGGTCACCGGCGACGAGAGTTTCCTCGCACGCTGTTACGAACCGCTGGGACGATTCATCAACTGGCTTTTCGCTAATCGCGACGCCAACGACAACGGTCTGCTCGAGTGGAAGAAGGAGTTCGACGATGAGCGTTGCCGCTGCGGCGAATCGGGCTGGGATAACTCGCCGCGTTTCGATCGCAACATCATCGAGGATCACGTGGACCTGAACTCTTACGTGGTGCGCGAGATGCAGATTCTGGCGCAGATGGCGGAGGTGCTGGGGAAGGACAGCGACTGGCGGGAGCGCGCGGACAGCCTTGCGGCCCTGGTCGATGAGCGGCTCTGGCACGAGGAGACGGGGCTCTACTTCGACCGCGGTCCCGGCGAAGATCCCTCTGAATGGATGACGATCAAGTCGGGCGCCTGCTTCCTTCCGATGATTGCGGCCATTCCCTCGAGGGAGCGGGCGAGGCGGATGGTGGCGGAACACCTCACCGACGAAAGCGAGTTCTGGGCGGCGACTCCGGTACCGACGGTTGCCCTGGACGAGCCGGAGTACTCGGATGACATGTGGCGCGGCCCTGCGTGGATGAACAACAACTACCTCATCTGGGAGGGGCTGAAATGCTATGGCTTCGAAGAGGTGGCAGACGAATTGCGCCGGCGTTCGCTGCGGAGTATCCGGTACTGGTATGAGAAGACAGGCGGAATATACGAGTACTACGATCCACGGCGTGAGACGCCGCCTGCGTGGTTGCACCGCAAGGGAGGAGTGGGTGACAGCGGAGGCGCGGGCTTCGGCGTCATCAGTGACTACGGCTGGACCGCAGCGATGTATATCGCCTGGGCGAAACGGAAGGATCCCTGAGCCCGCAGCGCGGCTCGCGTCAGAAGAGGCGCTCTCGCCAGTGCGTCGGGCTGTCGTGGATGATCCGTCGCAGCAGGCCCTCGCGCGCCGAGCGAAGTGAGGTCAGGACGCGCGCCAGCGCCGCTGCCGGGTCGCGTTCAAGGGGGCTGAAGACCGGCTCGCGGCGGAACCCCACCTCCGTCCAGGCCTGCACCACGTCATCAACGCACTCGAACACGAAGCACGCATGGTCCGGCTCGGAGAGCGGCTCATAGAACTCCCCGTCGCGGGCGCGACCGAGGGCGACGACGCGGACGGTGTCTCCCACCAGACTGAGTGCCAGGCGCTCGATGGCTTCCTCGGCGCGCAGAAGCTCCCAGTAGTCCCTCCTTGCGTCGCAGATGAGCGTTGCCTCAGCGAGTTGATCGAGTCGCGCCTCCGTCGCCTCGAACGGAACGTGGGAGTGAAGCACACCCAGTTTGGCCTCCTCGGACCACGGCAGGCCCGCCGCCTCAAGGGCATCCGCGAACTGCTCCCGGGCCTGTCTGATGTGCCGGCCGGTTTCCGAGGCAAGCTCGCGGCTGAGGCGCCTGAGCCCCCTGAGCCGTGTAGTCCCGAACGGGCCGGTGATAACGAGCGCATACTCATTTGCATCGAAGCGTACATCGCCGATCTCCGAGTAGAGTCGCGCCCAGCAGTCGCCGCCATGCGGTACCCAGCGCAGACCATCGTCGTGACGGTAGAGCAGCCCGGGATTGTCTCCTGTGGCCTCGAAGACGTTGCGCACGCTCACGCCCGGCGGCGCCATCAACGCACACAGGGCATTGGCTCTGACCCGGCGGAGTGCGACCTCAAGCTCATCAGTGCGTCTCGCGAAGCGGCGCAGGTTAAACTGCCGCTCGTCGAAGGTGTTGGTGACGAGCAGATCGTAGTCGTCTCGCAACACGTCAGAGATCTCGTGGGCTGACCACTCGAGCAGCTTACGGGTATCATCGCGTGCCACGACACCGTCACGGCTTACGGTCAGTTCGCAGCGAATACAGCCCTCAGGAAGGTCGATCTCGCCGGTTGCGGTGAAGTCGGCCGGGCTAACCAAGCACCTCACCGCACTCGGAGCAGAACTTCGCCCCCACCGGGTTTTCGGAGCTACACTTCGGGCACTCAGTCGAGGTACTGAGCGGTTGGCCGCATTCGTTGCAGAACTTGCCGCCCGCGGCTTTCGCATCACAGTGCGGGCACCTCAGGACCGCCTCGTCCTTCACGTTGATATCGGACGAGTAATCGGTCTCGCCGATGCGTTCACGAAGCTGGCTGAGCCGCTCCTGCTGCTGCATCACGGCGATCTCTTCCGTTGTGTCGGGAGCGCACATCTCGCAGAGGTTGACGCTTTCATTCCAGCAGATATCGCACACCCACTCGCCGCAGCGGGTACACTGATGGAAATGCGGCGCGATCTCCTCAACGGCCTCTTTGAGCGCTTTGTCGTGCGCAGGTCCACCGATCGCTCGCTGTATCTCGTAAGCGCTTCTGGCGATTCCGCGAGTGCGGCGGCCGCCGATGAGGCTGCTTGCAGCCTGCAGGAAGCCAGCCGCTTTCCCGGCTCCGTAGCTCTTGAACGCGCTCATGTAGCCGTTACCGCAGCGCTGACAGCGGAATTTGAACTGAAATCCCTGATCGGTGCTCAAGTTTTCATAGTTGTCGGTGAATCGGATCATTGACATGGCGATCGCCTCCTGCACCCTCGATCGACATCGGACGGCCAAAAAGACAACGAAGAGAATTCTTCGCCGGGGGATGATCTCCTGCAACGCGCTGCGATATCAGTATCGATCTGCTGCAGCGGATCGTGCAGGTTCCACGGAGCGATGGCGCGAAGTCTCAAACCAACCAGCGAAAGGGAGGTAGTGCTGATGACTGAGCAGGAGATCCGAGGGTTGGTGGCGGAGGTAGTGGTGCTGCGCAACAATGAGCAGTGGCGGGAAGATGACGACGTGCTGATCGCGACCGGCGCCGCGCTCAACTCGCAGGTCGGACGGGAGAACATTCGGGAGCGGTCGGAGGAGTTGCGCTCGCTTGCGCCGGAGCCGCTTCTGCTGCAGACCGACATGGAGACGGGAAGCTATTTCGCCGGGGACGGCACGGCGATTCCGCCGCTGATGGCCCTCGGGGCCG
>PXBW01000054.1 GCA_003566775.1 candidate division WS1 bacterium | reverse complement strand
GTTCGCGAGCCGCTACCCCGAGATAGAGATCGCCTACGCCGGCAAGGCCGCGCTGACCACCGGCCTCGCCCGACTGATGGATCAGGAAGGAATGGGCCTCGATGTCGCATCGGCCGGGGAGCTTTTCACCGCGCTAAGGGCGGAATTTCCCGCGGAACGCATCAAGATGCATGGCAACTTCAAGTCCAACGTCGAGTACCGCATGGCGCTTCAGGCGCGTGTAGGGCGGATTGTGGTGGACAGCCTTCTCGAGCTTTCGCAACTCAACAGTTGGGCGGGCAAGCTGGGTGAAGTGGCGGACATTCTGATTCGCGTGCGGCCGGGAATCGATACTCACACACATGAGTTGATCCAGACCGGGCAGGTGGACAGTAAGTTCGGGGTTGGAATCTACGGAAGTGAGGCACGGGAGGCGGTACGACTCGCGAAGCAGATGGAGAATCTGCGATTGCACGGCTTTCACTGCCACATCGGCAGCCAACTTCTGGAGACAGACGGCTTCGAGCGAGCCATCGATCAGATGGTGGAGTATCTTGCGCGCATGCGCGATGAACTCGATTGTGAGTGTGAGGATCTCGATCTGGGCGGTGGCCTTGGAATCAGGTACACCGAGAAGGACGAGCCTCCCACGATCGCGGAGCTTGCCGAGGCGATCTGCCCCCGGCTGCTGGCGAGACTCGAAGCACATGATCTGCGGCCTCCGCGACTCATTCTGGAGCCCGGCCGTTCGATCGTCGGAGAGGCGGGTGTAACGGTATATACCGTGGGTGTGGTGAAGGAGATCCCCGACCTCAGAACCTACGTTTCGGTGGATGGAGGGCTCTCCGACAATCCCCGACCAGCGCTATATGACGCGGTTTACGAGGCTGTTGTGGCGAATCGTGCCGACGAGGAGGCGTCGCAGTGGGTCAGGATTGCGGGCAAGCACTGTGAGACCGACACGCTCATCGACGACACGCCTATCGCGGATGTGCAGCCCGGCGATCTGCTCGCGGTCTTTGCCACGGGGGCGTACAGCTACGCGATGGCCTCAAACTACAATCGCTTCACCCGGCCTGCCGTGGTGCTTTGCAGTGACGGCAGTGACGAACTGTTGGTGGAGCGCGAGCGCCTGGAAGATCTGGTAGCCCATGATCGCATCCCGCCCCACCTCGCCGCTGACAGGAAACCTGAGCGGTACGCGGGTGAGGGGTGAGATGCCCTGCGCATCGATGAGCTTCTTCGGCCTGGCACGCGCGCGCTTCTTCTGCGCGTGGGCGAGTCCGTGGCGGGCGTCGGTAGCGAATGTTACCTGATTGGTGGATCGGTGCGTGATCTCTTGCTCCGCCGGATCACGCCTGACATCGACATTGCGGTCGAGGGGTCGGTCGAGCAGATCACAGAGCGCGTGGCGGAATGCATCGGGGCCAGGGTGTGCAAGACAACGGAGTTCATGACCGCAAAGCTTGTTCTGGAGGATGGCACAGAACTTGACATCGCGCGCACGCGGCGTGAGGATTACCCGGAGCCGGCAGCACTGCCAGTAGTCGCGCCTGCTGATCTTCAGGCGGACCTGGAGCGGCGTGACTTCACGATCAACGCCATGGCGATGTGTATTGCGCCCGAGCGTTTCGGCGAGTTGATCGATCCGCTTGAAGGGCGGGAGGATCTGCGGACGAGGCGGGTGCGCGTGTTACACGACCGCAGCTTCGTGGACGATCCGACGCGGCTGTATCGCGCCGTTCGCTTCATGCTCCGGCTCGACTTCCATCTTGAGGAACACACGCGCAGGTTGCTGCGCGAGGGCGTGGAACGCCGATTCCCGGCGCTGTTATCGGGTGCGAGGATCCGCAACGAACTCAGGGTAATCTTCCGCGAGTCTGTGGCAGATGCGCTGTCGATGTTGCGCGAACTGCGACTGTTCGAGGCCACGGAGTTGCATGGGATATCCGAGGCGGCCTGTCGGGCGGCTTCGCGGATTCCGAACGCCGGGCGGGCACTGGGGATCGAGGACGGCTGCGTGGATCCAATGACGATATGCCTCGGGCTTCACTGCGCGCTGTCCAGAGCGGAACCGGAGGCGCTTGCGGCGCGGCTGATGCTGGGTCGTGGAGCGCGGCGGGGGATAGCGCAGATTGTCAGGACGGTTGAGGATCCTCCGGAGGCACTTGAGACCGCCGAGCGGGACAGTGAACTTCACTTCGCCCTCCGTGGCATCTCGCCCGAGACCGCCATTGCACTCTGGACGGTGGTGGGGCCGGGGGCGCGAGAGCGATTGGAGCACCATCAGCGGATCCTCCATGGGATCACAGCGGACATCGATGGCACCCACCTGATGCAGGCGGGCTATGAGCCGGGGCCGGGATTCGCCGCCGCGCTTGATGCCGCGCTGGCCGCGAAGCTGGACGACAGTGCCGGGCGCGACGGGCAGCTTCATGCTGCGAAGCGCGCGCTCGATGACGCATTGACCGACGGGACCGTTTGAGGCGGATATTGATGCTTGTTAACGTGCTGTTGTCGGGACAGAGCCTTCAGGCGATGCTCCCGTTCGTTCTTAGCTGGCTGATCGCAATAACTATCGGACTTACGGTGCACGAGTTCGCGCATGCCTATGCGGCGGATCAGGTGGGAGATCCAACACCACGCGCGGCGGGAAGAGTGTCACTGAACCCGATCGATCATTACGACACGATCGGCACCACGATGATACTGCTGTTCGGATTCGGCTGGGGGAAGCCGGTGCCGGTGAATCCGCTCAACTTCAGCAAACCGCGCAGGGACAACTTCATTGTATCAGTCGCAGGCATCGCCACCAACATTCTGGTTGCATTGCTGGCCGCACTGCCGATACGGTTCGGGGTCGCCGGAGAATACGTTCTGCCGCTGGCGGTGATCGCGTTTCTGAATCTCCTGCTGGCGTTCTTCAACCTTCTGCCACTTGGACCACTCGACGGTGCACACATCGTGGAGAGCATCCTTCCTCCCCAGCAGTCGAGGAAGTTCTCAAGATGGTCGCAGGAATGGGGCGGCAGGGCGCTCATGCTGGTGATCGCGGCGGACTGGATACTGGGCATCCCCATCCTCAGGTTTTTCATAATGACACCCGTCTCTCTGCTTGGGACATTGTTTGCCGGCCCGACATGGCCATTCTGATCAGGAGTGATTGATTTGACGAAGAAGGGACGCATTCTCAGCGGACACCGGCCGACCGGTCGGCTGCACATTGGACATTACGAGGGGACGCTGCGCACCTGGGCGGCCCTGCAGGATGATTATGACTGTTTCTTCGAAATCGCCGACTGGCACGCGCTGACCACCGGGTACGCGGACATAGAGACGATGCAAGAGCGCATCGAGCAGATCGCGATCGACTGGCTCGCCTCGGGCCTCGATCCGGAGCGCAGCACCCTGTTCGTGCAGTCTGATGTCCCTGAACACGCCGAGCTTTTCCTGCTGCTCGGGATGGTCACGCCGGTCTCATGGCTGGAACGCTGCCCCACGTACAAGGATCAGATAGCGAACCTGACCGATGGCACCGGGCCGGGATTCGGTCTGCTGGGATACCCGGTGCTGCAGGCGGCGGACATCGTGATATACCGGGCGAACGTGGTGCCTGTAGGTGAGGATCAACTTCCACATCTCGAACTGACGCGGGAGATCGTTCGCCGCTTCAACAATATCTATGGAGAGACATTCCCGGAGCCTGAGGCGATGCTTTCTGAGTTCGCGCTGGTTCCGGGGATCGACGGGCGCAAGATGAGCAAGTCCTACGACAATGCGATTGCTCTGGCGGACGCACCTGATGAAGTCCAGGCGAAGATGAGGTCGATGTTCACCGACCCTGAGAAACTGCGGATGGGAGATCCGGGGCATCCGGGCAAATGCCCGGTATTCGTCTATCACCGCATGTACCAGGACGACGAAGCCCGGCTTGAGGAGATCAAGACTGAGTGCGAGGCGGGGCGCCTCGGCTGTGTTGACTGCAAGATAGAGGCGACCGAGAAGCTGTTGGAGAAGGTCGGTCCGGTGATGGAACGTCGCCGCGAGCTTTCCGAGAATCTCGATTACGTTCACGAGGTGCTGAGGGAGGGGGCCGCGAAGGCTTCAAAGGTGGCCCGCGAGACGATGAGCGAGGTGCGGACCGCCATGCATCTTGATTCAACGATTTAGCGAGGTTATTCGGATGAAAGCTGTGCTATTGTGTGCGGGTGAGGGGACGCGCCTCCGACCGCTGACGCTCGCGCGGCCAAAGCATCTCCTGCCGGTCGCGGGGCGGGCGGTACTGGACAGGGTCCTGGAGGATCTGAGCAACGCGGGCGTCGATGAGGCTATCTTCGTGGTGGGACGCAAGCGTGCGCCTCTCGAGGATTTCGTGGGCGACGGCTCTCGCTGGGGAATGAGCGCGAGATTCTGCGAGCAGGAGGAGCCACTGGGCCTGGCGCACGCGCTCGGCTGCGCCCGCGGCTTCTTCGGCGAGGATGAACGCTTCCTGATGTATCTCGGCGACGATCTGCTCGGTGATGGGGTCGCTGAGTTTGCGAGAGGATTCATGGCCGGAGAAGCAGCGGCTTCGCTGATTGTGAAGCCGGTGGAGGATCCACGCGCCTTCGGTGTCGTGGTGACGGAGGGCGATGTCGTCACACGTCTGGTGGAGAAGCCCGACAATCCACCGAGCGATCTCGCAATCGTGGGAATCTACGGCTTCGGGCCTATGATCTGGGAGGCGATCGATCGCATCGAACCCTCGGAGCGAGGCGAGCTTGAGATCACCGACGCGATCAACCACCTCGCCAGTACGGGCCTGCGCGTAGAGCACCACATCACGGACGGTTTCTGGGCGGACGCGGGATCCCCGGACTCACTGCTGGAGGCGAATCGCTTCTTTCTCGACCGTCTGGATCGCAGGCTGGACGGCGAACTGGATGGAGATTCTGTCGTCGACGGTAGCGTGCAGGTCGATACGGGAGCGCGAGTGGTGAACTCGCGGATCGACGGCCCCTGTCTGATCGGCGCGGACGCAGTGGTCGAGAACTGTCGAATCGGGCCGTATGTCTCGCTGGGCACCGGGTGCAGACTCAGCGGGGTCTCCATCAAGGACAGCATCATCGATGACTGCACACGGATACGGAACGTGGTCGCGCCGCTTACGGGCTGTCTTATGGGGCGCGAGGCACAGATCAGTGACATTGAAGACAGCGAACCATTGCGGATGATTCTGGCGTGTGAGAGTGTAGTCTGCGGGTCGTCAGGTGGGTGATCTAACTGGCCGTCCGTGATCTGGGAGCACAGTTCGAGCAGTTCAGTGGCCATCCCGTGCGTATTGAGATCTACGAGGGGCCGGTGGATCTGCTACTGCACCTCGTGCAGCGGGAAGCGATCGAGGCAGCCGATATCGATATTGTGCACATCAC
>PXBW01000032.1 GCA_003566775.1 candidate division WS1 bacterium | reverse complement strand
CTCCGCATCCGCAGTCCCGCACGCCTGCGAGCCGAAGAGAATGACGGATTCCGGGTGAAACCGGTCCACCAGCCGTCCCACATATTCCTCGATCGCCGCCCGCGAAACCATTTCCCGCCCTCTCCGCGTCCCCGCCGCGCCCACCCGCTCTCAGGTGGTAGCCCATGACGGCGGCATCGTGGACCGGAACAGAGGAGCGGTCAAGTCGGGAAAGTGCCTCTCGTGTCTGGCCGCGACACCAGCGCACTCGGCTTGGGCCAGGGGGAGCGCCGACGATCGCGCAAAGCCTCCCGTGTCCTGGCGTTCTGCAACTATGTGCGGACCGACCCCGCCCCCCCTCTGCAACTGCCGTAAGACGCCACCTGCGCACCGTCCAGCGAGCGCCTTCTCTTCCTGGAGAATCGATGTATGAGTGCTCTGTGGTACCCATTGCCCTTGGGAGCATCCGAGGGTGAGATATCCCCCCTTGAGTCAGGCCGTGCCTCCGTCGTTCTTCGGCGGTCGCATCTATCTCAGGGTTGTTACGGGTTCTGCTGATAGACTGAACAAGCACGATATGGCGGTCTGCGCCTTCGCACTCTCCCGGTGCAGGTGTGTACCGAACCTCGAAACCATCGGACTCGCCATAAAGTTGCGCTCTGATGCTTACATCGTGAGCATTGAGATTGACTTGCCGTTCTGTCACGCTCCAGGTTCCCAAGCCGTGTGTATCGACATAGATGGTAGGAGCATTCCGAACCAGGACGAAAAGATTTCGTCCACCGTCTTCTTCAATCGGATCCCTATTCAACCACCTGCCCAATTCCGCACTGTAGTATCTGTAGCCAGATCCGACACCTGTGGGGAACGTGCGCACACTGCGAGTTGCGCGCCCCTGCTCCCGCGAACCGGCCGCGGCCTCCGATCTCAGGTGGTAGCCCATGACAGCGGGATAGTGGACGGGGCCGGCGGAGCGGTCAAGTCTGAAACCGTTTCAGCCCGAAAGCGCCTCTAACCCGTCCCCGGCGGCCCCTCACACGAGCGTCGTGTTGAATGCTGAGACCCCGATGGCCCGACGTTCCCAGCAGGTGCCAGAGACCCGCAGCACCGTTCAGTTCACATCGAGTCCACTTGAGAGGACTCTCCCGCAGACGAGACATCATGGCCCCCTACACGATACCGCTCGCAGTTCATTTCCATAGTTCTCTACGCACTTGCACCTCGCATCTGTATATATCGCGATACTAGCACATACTCAAAGAACAGCACACACGGAATTACAATCAGCCAAACCAGAGCTTCCGGGTCAAGGCCGTAATAGGGATAAACGAAGGATGCCCAGAGCAAGTACAATGGCGTATATAGAACAATGGCCATCGCAAGGATCACAAACACCTTGCGAAAGAGTGACAGCGCCATGAACAGCGGGAGCGCAATAAGAGACCAGAACCAAACAAGAGAGAGATAGTGCCCTTCGACTCTGGCCTGGTTCATTGCTCGATTCTGAGGCCCACTCCAAAACAACGCTTCAGGGAAGAGCACTATCATGAGCACTGAAGAGATAACAAGGCAGATTACAATCAGCACTTTTGTTCTCATTTCGGCTCCTTGATGCGAACTGCGCCTAGCGGCATGCTCGTTCAGTCCTGTGTGGCCTCCAGCTTCCAAGGCTCTTGAAGAGCCTGCCCACACGCCCCGGTGCCGTGCAGATCATTATTCGTCGTTCATGCCACTTCCCGATGAAAACGCTTCCGTCTGGCCGTCCTATAGCACACCGTGGGCCGACCATCACCCATCTCAAGGGCCACGTGTCATTTACCGAGAAGAAGACCCTCGGATTCTGGTGCGGAGATGGATGCGGGCAATGACGCGCATTCCAATCCCTGTCTCGCTGAGGCACGCAGGCAATCCTCTCCAGTCTATCAACCAACTCAACATAGTACCCTCCCTCTAGAGGAGGTAAGCCCGCTGGCGGCCGAGGACCACCAGGCAGTTCGGGTAGCACAGGCAAGCCATCGCGCACCTCAGGAGGCACAGGAAACCCGGGCAGATCGATTGTGTTCTCTGGCACCGACGGCAATTGGAGGAACACTTTCCTATCTTCAGGGTCAATGATGCTGCGACCAAGCAGATCGAGAGCGTCAACGCATGAATTATTCAATGCGCGGTAAAGGTGCGGGCCGCCGAATTCCCCAATCGGATCCCGACTCACCCACCGCCCCAGCCCCGGACTGTAGTATCTGTAGCCAGATCCGACACCCGCGCGCGCTGCGCACACATGCGGAGTTGCGCCCCCCGTCTCCCGCGGCCACGCCGCGGCCTCCGGTCTCAGGTGGTAGCCCATGACGGCGACATAGTGGACCTGGCCGGGGGAGCGGTCAAGCCTGAAACCGCCTTCTCGCGCGTGGTAGCAGATAAGGCGCGGCTGGGGCGGCCGCCAGCGCCGGTGGGTCTCGCAGAGCCTCCCGCGTCGAAGCGTTCTGCAACTATGTGCGGACCGCCCCCGACCCCGACCAGAGATTGCCGTCCCAAGCGTTCTGCCACGATGAGCGAACCCCGCCCGCCTGATGCCGAAAAGGGTCTCCTCTTCTCATTCTTGCGGGCACTGACGCAAGACCCACTGTTTCAAACGCGCCCCGTGCCAGCGCGCCCGTGTCCTGCGCGGCCAACCGGCAGCGCCAGCCGGTCGATAGACGGTCAGCCCGGCCGGTGCCGCCTCCCGAAGTACCACGGTGCGCCTCGGCCAGCGGGGCCGCTGATCCTCCACTAAACCGCGCAACTCGTCACGCGTCAAGCGCTTCCTCTCTTGCCACTCAAAAGGATCTCCATCCACATCCGGTGCATTTCCCATGAAAACAATCGACTCCAGATTCTCGCACCCCACAAAGGCGCCCTCCCCAATATGCGCAACCTCTGGGCCAATGCGGATCCTGACGAGCCTCCGCGCGTCGGCGAACGCGAACGCCCCAATCGATCGCACCCCTGCTGGAAGACGAATGTCGACCAGATGAAGGTTCCCTTCAAACGCAGAGGGTCCTATTGCAGTAAGCCCCGGCGGAAACACGAGGGGCTCTTCGGCGGCTCGGGCCGATGGATACTGCACCAGCTCCGTTCTATCGTTGTTGTACAACGCACCATTGTAGCAAGCAAAGACAGGGTTACGCGGACAAACAGATATCGCCGCTACGTCAGGGAAAGCATTCGGTTCAACGACCCTTACATTGCTACCCAGTCTCACCGAACGAATGCCGGGCAGCGCACCGCGTCGTACGACCCTCACGCTTTCCGGAAGCACAAGCGAATCTGCAACAGATCTAGAATCCGCAAAGGCATAGGCGCCGATAGATTCAAGCCCTTCTCCCAATTCATAGGAAACGCGGGGCACTCCAAAGAACGCCTTCTCGCCGATGTGTCTGACGGCGTCAGGGATCACAACGTGCGTTGGTGGGGTGGTGCGATGAGAGAGATGGGCGAAAGCACGATCCCCGATAACCTCAACACTCTTACCAAGGCGAACCTCCTGCAGTCCGCTTCCCGAGAACGCTTCGGCCCCGATCGACAAAAGGCTGTCCGGCATGGAAACTGTTCTCAGGTTCGCACATTCAGCAAATGCGCGTTCTCCGATGTGCGTCACTCCCTCGGGTATGGCGACCGACGTAAACCCGAGTTGAAACTCAAACGCTCTATCGCATATCCGCGAGACTGGACGGCCACGGAGCTCCCCGGGAATGGCAAGTGCGGTTACCGGTATGCCCACGTAACGTGTGATCGCTACAGTTCCATCCGTCTGTATGGTGAATTGAAAGTCGCTGGTGCGGTACTGCCGACCCGGTGGTCGTGAGCTCTCTCCCACGGTGTGCCGCCGGAATTGCCGCACGCGGATTCGCGTGGCGAAGGCATAACCGCCGGCGAAGTACCGAAACATCTGCTCAAAATCGTCAAGCACACTCCGTCGATTGTATAGGAATAGCGTGCGGCTTGCAGAATCCAGACAGATAAATACATGGTCGCCGTGTACCCAGGATACGTCCTCCAAGGCCCATTTCTCAATCGTTGAGAGGCGGCGCTCGGACGCCGGCGTCTGATCGTATACGGCGTCATAAGTTTCCGTGGGGCTTTCAAGTGCCGCCGCAAAAGCTGGCTCAAACAGACGTGCGTGCCCTTCTCCGAATTGATAGATGCGAAGCTCATACCCGTTGCGTTGCAAGCGCGCGCAGCCAGCCGCAGATGAGACGACGATCGCACATAGTACCAGCCACGCGCGTCGGGCAGAATAGCGCATTTTGCACGCCACAGTCATTGGGCTCGAACTAAGATTGTGCGACATTCCTCTCGCAGCTTACGTCCGATGTCACCCATCTCTCTCCTCGCGTGCGCCCACAGAAGCGGACTAAGTGTTGCAGTCGGGCGCAACCGAACACGCATGCCAGCCAGAGTGTGGAATGGGGTAAACCATGCTCTCATTCGCACTCCTCTGACGTCTACTTTCCCTTCGTGGGTTGCGGTGTCACGAGTATCGAAGAGATCAGAAGCGATCAATTGGTTATGGCAGCTAACCACTGACACAGAGCGGGAGCGAGTAACGGGCTGGGTAAAGATCTCCTTCAGTTCCATCGTCTCATTGTTCCCGAGTCGCAGGCGAGCCTGCTGCACGAGATTGTAAAGCTCGGGGGGGCGTCGAACGCTAACCGTCCTCCAAGACAGCGCTCCATGCGCAATTATGTACAGCGCGTCATAAGTGTTTCCTGCCGCACGAAGATCGTCCCGTCTCACACCCCCCCGGATGACTACAGTGCAACACCGGCTGCCGTCGCCGTCAGCAGGATTGCTCCCTCCGAGGCCTCGCACAACGAACTCATTATGAAAACGGTCAGCATCCATCTCCAGTATTCCCTCGCCGCCTCCGTCTCGCGGATCACCTAACCCGATGTAGAGAGCAAAGTCGCCAGGCACGCCTTCAAAGAAGAGCCCCGCAACATCGAATGTGACAACAGCCTGATTCCCAGAGAAGCCATACACATTCAGCCCACCCCGTTCCCCAATCGGATCCCTGTTGATCCACCGGCCGAGTTCGGGGTTGTAGTATCTGTAGCCAGATCCGACACCCGTGCGGGGCGTGCACGCACCGCAAGTTGCGCCCCGCTCCGCCCGCGGTCCCTCCGCGGCCTCGGCTCTCAGGTGGTAGCCCATGACGTCGGCATGGTGGACCAGGGGGTGCGTCCCTGTCAAGCCTAAGGGCATCGCATCGGTGGCCCGCTCACGCTTAGCCGTGCTCCTGCGAACGGCAACGGTGCTGGGTTCCAAGAGCTTCGCGCGTCAAAGCGCGCTGCAATTGTGTGCGGATTGACCTCGCCCCCAAGGCGATCTCAACTGTCAGCGTCTCCCGCGTCCGCGAACACACCGCCGAGCTATGCGATCCGTGGTGGAACAGGTGGTACCACCCGACCACTCTCTG
>PXBW01000257.1 GCA_003566775.1 candidate division WS1 bacterium | reverse complement strand
TGGCTGGCCGACCGCATGCGGCGAGAGCAATGCCGAAAACAAGCAGATGAGTGAAAGGCCGTCGCATCGCTGCTCTCCAGACCTCAGAACGGTTGCGGCCGTGCCGCATTTCGCGCCTCCCCGCGGCCTCCGCGCTCAGGTGGTAGCCCATGACAGCGGCATAGTGGACCGGGCTGGCGGAGCGGTCAAGCCTGAAGCACGATCAGGATTGGCCGTGTTTGCCCTGATAGTCGCGGCGGTGGATCTCTGCGGGTTCACTGCCGTCCTCTGTTCCCACTCTTCCGCTGGGGGTATCCACGTCGCTCTCCTCTGAGAAGCGCGACTTGTCGTAATCCATCAGGGTTCCAAGTATGATGACTTCAGCGCGAGTCTCCGACCACAACAGGAAGCCGGACCACCAGTTGGCCTTTCGCCTGCCTCCAAGAAACGAAGCGGCCAGCACCCGATAGTCGCCAAGATCATGCTCTCGCGGATCAACACCAATCCGTTGTGCGACTTCTGAGACGTCGAAGCCCATCCCGTTGAGCAAACTCTCCCACATCGCCGCAGATGTGCGCTGGGACTCGGCCGAAAGTTCTTCAAGAGTCGGCGCTCCGAAGGGATAGCTGTCAGCGAAACCCCCTACGCCGGAGCCCTGTCCAAAATCCGGGAAAAGGATCGGAAACTCATCCTTCTGTAGCTGAACCCGGCCGACAAAGGTTACCACCGTGGGCATGGCGGGGCGAGCTCGAATCAGAAATGAGCCTCGTGACATGATCTCTTGAATGAACTCACTTTCCTGTGAGAAGAACGCTCGGATGCCTACGCTGTCTGGCTGCCGGGTACGCCCACGGAATACCCAGAGCAGGAGAGATACGGCGATAATCAGTACCGCGACGGACAGAGCCAGGTGCTTCACTGTGCGAATGCGCATGGGGAACTGTTCTACCGGTAGTGGCGGATTTCGGACACGCTCTCGGATTCCCATTGAACGCGGCTCAGCGGCAGGCGCCACAGGTTGGGCAGCCCACCGGAGAAGGAAAGGCCTACCAATCTCTGACGCTGGCCAAGGGGGTGCTCCGAATCGCGGTAGTCGATCATGCCGGTAAACTGCAGCACGGCAGGAAACCAAGCGTCCATACCGTAGTCCGGACCGCGTGATGGATTGAAGCGAACGTCATCATAAAAGACGTACGACATGCGGCAGCGATGGCAGAGGGGAACAGAGACTCCAACAATGCCAACCATAAGCCGCTCGCAGTCATAGCTGACACGTGTATGAAGGTTATTGACGAGCCACCAGGATGGGCCGAAGGGCACACCCACAACCTGCCGCGAGACGTTGAAGTGCCCACTCAAAGCGCGCATCGCAAGCTGTATCCGCATCGTGCCGTCAATCTCTGCTCGAAACCCGTCTATTTCGTTCATCTCGCGAAGTAGCTCGGGTGCGCCGCGGAACTTCACGATGTCAGCGTCATCATGAAAGGGGTTAAATACGTGTCCAAGGATAAACCTGTGGAGACGCGGAAAGACCGGGATGGGATCCGACCGAGGAGCATGGCGTGGAATCACATCGTCCAGAAGTCCAGAGCTAAGCGCCATCAATCCGTGAGAATCTACCAGGAAGATGGGTTGATTCTGCAGAAAACTATAGATATGAATTCCCCCCTCCTCCTCAATCGGATCCCGATTGATCCACCTGCCCACTTCGGGACTGTAGTATCTGTAGCCAGATCCGACACCTGTGCGGGGCGTGCACGCACCGCGCGTTGCGCGCCCCTCCGCCCGCGGACCCGCCGCGGCCTCCGCTCTCAGGTGGTAGCCCATGACAGCGGCATGCTGGACCTGCCCAGAGGAGCGGTCAAGCCCGAAACCTCCTCACGCGGCGGTGCGGCTCAGGACGCGTCGCGCTCGCGCGGGTGGCAGCGGCGGTGGGTCTCGCGCAGGTCAGTGACGGTCAGGCGGGCGTAGTGACGCAGGGTGTCGAGGGACTGCGGGTGAGCGCGAGCGAGGCTAGTCGTCACGCCTGTCGACGTCTTCCCATTCGCGCGAGTGAGGCTCCCGAAACGGCGAGCACACCGGAATGCCATACTCCTGCCGGTGCCTAGCCCACCAGCGCTTCAGTGTGCCCAACGCCTCCGGATCGAGGGGCGTATGCAGGTAGCGCTCGCGATCAGCCTCCGTTGCCCCGCGTCGAAGCCCGATGCCGTGCCGCACGCTTACCTGTTGAGGCAGGAGGTGGAGCAACTGCTCCTTCGCGTACCCGTAGGGCCGGTGTGGCTCGCGCCCCTCGTCGGACAGCGCGTCCAGTGCCCGATCAATCAACATCGGCACCCAGGCCTCCCTCTCTGCCAGCCTCGCTCTCCGCCACCAGGCCTCAAACGCGTCGGTGTCCATATACAGGATAGGGTCGAGATTCCTCGTCAGGTGCATAAGCGCGAGCAATCTCCTCGATCCGGCCTCGCGTCGCGGCAACCACCACTCGACCAGGAGCCGCGCCCACTCATCGCGCGGACGATGCTGCCCCACGCGCTCCCACCACGCATCCACCTCCTCAAGCGTCATTGAATAGGTCAATGCATATTCATTCAGGATCTCGCGGGATGAGCAGTTGCGTCCCGTAGGCGCCCACACAGTCGGCTCTCGGTCCAGATCGCAGGCCGCGCGCAGAGCCCTGAAAATAAACTGCCGGGCCGCCACTTCGTTGAATGCGAGGTCGGAATACCATACGCTGATGGCGAGCTGAGCGCGCAGGTGAACAGCAGCTTCCTCCGGCTGATGGACGAAGGCGTGCATAAAGTCCTGACCAAATATTCCTGCCGATACCGCCTCGGCCACTGGATGGGTTACCGTGGCTCTGCTGTGGATGTCAGCGTCTTGGGGCAAAAGCTCCGCGCCGGCAGACATGAAGCCGCTTGCCCAACCCATGGCGGCGCAGACACCAAGCAGGTGAAGGCGGCGGCTAGAAGACATCGTCGTCCCCGATTCGAACGTTACCTGTGAAACGCCAGGGGGTTGGGAATTCTCCCATCGACTCTAGAGATACTTCGCGCCAGACATAGATGAGCCTACTTGTTCCCGCAAACTCGCGTCCGTGGCCACGCCAAATATAGATGGATCGAATAGGCTGGCGGATGCAAACGCAGATCGCGCGACTACGGAATACCTGGAAGATCTCCCTTTGCCAGCGGTGATGCGCCGCCCGGAGCGATGTGAGTTGTGGTGCCTTGTCAACCACATCCACGAGCGGCCCAGCAGCGCCCGCGACCAGTCCGAGTAGGGTGAAGACGGTATCCCGGCTCTTGATGTTCGGATTCTCCACGCCCTCGACCCATAGGTCTTCATTCCGCCGGAATACGGTGCGAACCCCCGACCATACAGCGCCGACGGTTTCCCGGTTGCAGGATGGCAAGGCTGGAAGAAAGCGCGGGGGGGCCAATAGGCCCAAGTAATCATGCCGACACAACGGCCTATTCGCCGTAAACGAGTACAGCGCCAGTCCGCCGCGTTCCCCAATCGGATCCCGATTCACCCACCGCCCCAGTTCGGGACTGTAGTATCTGTAGCCAGATCCGACACCCGTGCGGGGCGTGCACGCACCACGCGTTGCGCGCCCCTCCTCCCGCGGCCCCGCCGCGGCTTCCGCTCTCATGTGGCAGCCCATGACTGGGGGATGATGGGCCGGGCCGGCGGAGCGGTCAAGCGCGAAATCCGCTCACGTGACGACGCGGCTCAGGGCGTGCCGCGCTCGCGCGGGTGGCAGCGGCGGTAGGTCTCGATGCCCCGCGGCGTCCAAGCGTTCTGCGACTATGCGCGGACCGACCCCGCCCCACGTCAGCGGATTTCCACACCGCAGAAATTAGGCGTCTTTCAGCGGAATCAAGAGTTGACACGTGACCCCGACCCCTGGTCTGCGAAAGGCCAATGGTTCACTGAATCCAGACACTCGTCCGCAAAACCTCCCATCCGTCGTCCACGCGTCGCATCCAGAGGCTTCGGCCGCCACTTCCGGGCGGCTCGAACGCAGTCCATACACTCACGTAGTCGGATACAGGACTGATCCCTATGATCAGCTCGCGCCGGGACAACGTGGGCAGCACGAAGTCGACAATACTGATCGCGTCCTCATCGGAAATATACCCCTCAGTCCAAACGGACGTGAGGTCATCCGCAGGAACCGTCGCAGCAGTCGCCCCGAGCGGAGCTACCTGAACGATTTCCTCCCCGCCCCCAGGCCAATGGATCCAGTGCCCCCCATCCTCCCATGCCATCACCTGACGAAGTCGTCGCACCCGCCCGCTCTCGTAGTGAGGGGGCATAGCGATGGAGATCGCTCCGACGTCTCCCCCAGGGATGAAGCGGATCCGCGAAACGACGGCAAACGACGCATCGGGAACGATGCCATGTACGATACGCGAGAGCTCACGAGCCGCACTTCTGTCAAGCCCTTCAGTGTCGCCGAGGAGCTTGAGCGCAGACTCATGTGATACACGCGGCGGACGAGCGCACGAAAGCAAAAGCACCGGAACGACGATCGCTACTTTCCCGACCGCGTGGAGATGTGTGGCCAATGACATCGAACGGTTCGCCTATGGCATTACCCCATCAATGGGCTCAACCATCTCCAAAGGCCCCGGACTTCGGGGGTTGGCATGGGCCGCCTCGAGGAGAAGCCACCGTCGAAGAATCATTTCTCCCATCTGCATCGCAAAGCCGGCCCATCTCTCGCAGATACGCTCCGTGCGGCCGCTCCCGAGGTCTTCCCATCGGGTGATCTCCGGCATCAGCTCGTCGCGAACCAACGACTGCATGCTGACGATATGCTGCTGCTCGTGGCCATAGACCCCGCGTTTCGTGAATCCCGATGGAAGCTCTTCGCGTGTTCGGAATATGCTATTCAGTAGCATCTCCTCAAAAAGGTAGAGGCGGCAGGAAAGTCGCCAGCGCGCGTCCTCATCGCAATGGCAAGCACACCAGACCTCCATATGAACAGTTTGGACCATTCCCGCGGCAAAATCGCGGCGACCGGCGATCCGTGGCAGATTTGCATATCGATACGGGGCATTCCTGACAGGATCCGGGTCGAAGATGCACTCGGCGAGTCCATGAGGATCGATCGCGTTAGCAGAACGATTATCCAGAAGAGCATACAAATGTAGATGCCACGTCTCCTCAATCGGATCCCTGTTCGTCCACCTCCCTAACTCCGCACTGTAGTATCTGTAGCCAGATCCGACACGTGCGCGCGGCGGGCGCGCACCGGGATTCGCGCGCTCCTCCTCCCGCGGCCCCGCCGCGGTCTCGGCTTTCGGGTCGTAGCCCATGACGCGGGCATACTGGGCCGGCTCGGCGGAGCGGTCAAGTCCCAAAGCGCCGCGTGGCGCGGCGAGGGCGCATTTCACTTCGGGCGGTGCATCACCCGCATGGACGGGGCATGGGAGCCGATGTAGTTCGCGGCAACGTTGACGGACACGTTAGATCCGGTGGAGTTTACGAGG
>PXBW01000080.1 GCA_003566775.1 candidate division WS1 bacterium | reverse complement strand
GCCTGCGGTCGATGTTTCATCTGCTATCACCTCAACCACAGCTTACACAGACCATCACCCAATACCTCTTAATCTCACCGACCTTTCCCACTTTTTTCAGCAGTCAGATCATTGCGATCCTCGCCGCGATCCTCTTCCCCGTGTTCGCACGAGCACGGGAGAGAGCCAGACAGACCTCGTGTCTCAGCAACATGAGGCAGATAGGGCTTGGCATCCAGATGTACGTCCAGGATAACGAGGGCTTTCCCATGCACTCCTCGCTCTCCAGCCAGTCGCCACGAACTCGCTGGCCGGACTACGTCTTGCCTTATACCCGGAACACCCAACTGTTTCTCTGCCCCAGCGCCGATGGGCAGATATTCGGGAAGGTCTTCGCGCATGACCCCAGTCAGTTTTTCGGCGGCTACGGGTACAATTACCAGTATCTGGGAAATAGCCGAGACGGCGTGGCCTTCGGCGCCAGAGACGCACAGATCACAGCACCCTCCCAGACGATCATGATCGCCGACACAGCGGGCGTAGATGGGGGCATTGCCGGTGAGTACGTCGTAGATCCGCCATTGCCGACCAGTCGGGGCAGTGGGCGCGCCTCAGGCTTCTACGGACACGATGACTGCTGCCGGGCGACGCCTGCAGAGCGGCATAACGGCATGGTGAACGTCGTCTTCGTTGACGGCCACGCACGGTCGATGAAGCTCAACGCTCTGGACGACTCCATTGGCGACGGCGTTCCCGACAACGGCCTGTGGAACGGTCTGGGTGACCCGAACTGGCGCTGAATCGCACATTGATGTCCGCACGGGCTTCCTGATCTGTCGGTCCGTTCGCGCATCTACGCTCGATTACAACTCAAGCTGGAGTGATCGCTGATGAAGTGCAGCCGACGAGAGTTCATAGTCGCCAGTGTAGTCGCTGGCGTGGGTTCTGGCATTGCGGTGCTGACCACACTTTCCGGATGCGAAAGAGCCCCTTCTGAGTTGGCGGCCGGAAGAGTGACCGTCATACTCGAGCGCTGTATCGGCTGCGTCCGATGCGTCAACGTTGCGCCGACAGCGTACAGGATGAACCTCGACGGGAAGGCGGAGTTACTTGAAGACGCTCCGCTGGACGCCGCCCTGCTTGGAGTGAGCGCCTGTCCCGAAGACGCCATTGAGATGACGCAGCCCACCTGATGAGCGGAATCATCTGCTAACCGGCGTGGACGAACTCGAGACTGCGGCCCTGGGGATACGGCATCGCTGCTTTTGGCAGCGGCCACGCGCGAATTCACCCTCAGACGTGGGATCGACTGCGCTTTCATCGCCTTCGGGGGCGACAGCGACGAGACCTTCGCGCAGATCGTGGACTGCATGAAGGTTTCCCCGGACACCCATCAGATGGGGCGCATCGTAATCGTCGGCGGCTTCAGCTTCAGGCATCAGTGGGCGGCGGCCCTGGGCAACCTCGATGTGCGCAGCGCCGCAAGGACCGGCCCGGGCTTCCTCGATCCTGCGTGGGAGGAGGGCGCCGATTACCGCAGGTCTTCGTGCAGTGGAGCGCACCGGCGAGACCGTCGGCGTTGTGCTCGGCCACCACCGATGATCGCGAGTGGATCGGCGTCCACTTGATGGAGGTAAGGGGTCCTCGACGGCGAAATAACTGACGAAGCGTCACAGACGGCGCGGGCACTGAAGCTACACGAACGAAGACTTTCGTGGGAGGACACTGATGAAGCGCGTTGGGATCGTTGACTGGGATACGTCGCACGTCGTGCAGTTCACGATGCGTCTGAACAATCTCGAGGATGTCGATGAGGAGCAGTGGATCGACTCCGACTACCGCATGGTCGCCGGCTACGTGGGCGAGAGCGAGATCACCGATGCGGAGCGAATGGCGGAGTATGAGCAGAAGCTCACAAACTGGGGCGTGGAGACGGTTGATGAAGTAGAGGATCTCGTGGATATGGTTGACGTGGTGATGATCGAGTCGCAGAGCGGATACGTCCACCTCGACCGGGCGCGACCTTTCATAGAGGCGGGAATGCCGACATATATCGACAAGCCGTTCGTGATCGAGGTGGAAGACGGGCTGGAGATCAAGCGACTGGCTGAGGAGAACGACGTGCCGATCTTCTCGTCGTCATCGCTGCGCTACGCGCCGGAGGTCGTTGACGCCGGGCAGGATGCGGAGGGCGTCGGGAATGTCGTGGGCGTTCACGCCTACAGCCCGGCGAGCCTGCATGAGGGCAACCCGGGGCTTGCGCACTATGGGATTCACGGCGTGGAGACGCTCTATGCTCTGATGGGCCCCGGCTGCGTCGAGCTTAGCTGCATGTCCGAGGAGGGCGGCGAGGTCTCGGTCGGGCGCTGGGCAGACGGGCGCGTGGCCTCGATGCGCGGCACTCGCGCGGGCAAGCACGCCTACGGCTTCACCGTGTGGGGCGATGCCGGAGTGCGCTCGGAATACATCAGCACCCAGTTCATCTACCGCGAGTTGCTCAAGCAGATCGTGAGCATGTGGGAGACCGGCGAGGCGCCGCTGGACCTCGACGAGACAATCGAAATCGCGGCCTTCATCGCCGCGGCGTGGGAGTCCGCCAACAGCGGCGGCGAGGTGGTCGAACTCGAGTTCACCGCGGGGCAGTAGCGCCGCCGCCGCCCGGACAGGCGCGACCCCCGCTCGCGCCTGTGTCGTATGCCTTTCAGCAGGGGCGGTCTTCCCTGACCGCCCGGGCGTTTGCCGCTTGAGCAATACCACGAGCCCGGCCTTCCGCGCGGAAGGCCGGGCTCGTGGTATTGCTCAAGCGGCAAACGCCCGGGCGGTCAGGGAAGACCGCCCCTGCTGAAAGGCATACGACACAGGCGCGAGCGGGGGTCGCGCCTGTCCGGGCGGCGGCGGCGCTACTGCCCCGCGGTGAACTCGAGTTCGACCACCTCGCCGCCGCTGTTGGCGGACTCCCACGCCGCGGCGATGAAGGCCGCGATTTCGATTGTCTCGTCGAGGTCCAGCGGCGCCTCGCCGGTCTCCCACATGCTCACGATCTGCTTGAGCAACTCGCGGTAGATGAACTGGGTGCTGATGTATTCCGAGCGCACTCCGGCATCGCCCCACACGGTGAAGCCGTAGGCGTGCTTGCCCGCGCGAGTGCCGCGCATCGAGGCCACGCGCCCGTCTGCCCAGCGCCCGACCGAGACCTCGCCGCCCTCCTCGGACATGCAGCTAAGCTCGACGCAGCCGGGGCCCATCAGAGCATAGAGCGTCTCCACGCCGTGAATCCCATAGTGCGCAAGCCCCGGGTTGCCCTCATGCAGGCTCGCCGGGCTGTAGGCGTGAACGCCCACGACATTCCCGACGCCCTCCGCATCCTGCCCGGCGTCAACGACCTCCGGCGCGTAGCGCAGCGATGACGACGAGAAGATCGGCACGTCGTTCTCCTCAGCCAGTCGCTTGATCTCCAGCCCGTCTTCCACCTCGATCACGAACGGCTTGTCGATATATGTCGGCATTCCCGCCTCTATGAAAGGTCGCGCCCGGTCGAGGTGGACGTATCCGCTCTGCGACTCGATCATCACCACGTCAACCATATCCACGAGATCCTCTACTTCATCAACCGTCTCCACGCCCCAGTTTGTGAGCTTCTGCTCATACTCCGCCATTCGCTCCGCATCGGTGATCTCGCTCTCGCCCACGTAGCCGGCGACCATGCGGTAGTCGGAGTCGATCCACTGCTCCTCATCGACATCCTCGAGATTGTTCAGACGCATCGTGAACTGCACGACGTGCGACGTATCCCAGTCAACGATCCCAACGCGCTTCATCAGTGTCCTCCCACGAAAGTCTTCGTTCGTGTAGCTTCAGTGCCCGCGCCGTCTGTGACGCTTCGTCAGTTATTTCGCCGTCGAGGACCCCTTACCTCCATCAAGTGGACGCCGATCCACTCGCGATCATCGGTGGTGGCCGAGCACAACGCCGACGGTCTCGCCGGTGCGCTCCACTGCACGAAGACCTGCGGTAATCGGCGCCCTCCTCCCACGCAGGATCGAGGAAGCCCGGGCCGGTCCTTGCGGCGCTGCGCACATCGAGGTTGCCCAGGGCCGCCGCCCACTGATGCCTGAAGCTGAAGCCGCCGACGATTACGATGCGCCCCATCTGATGGGTGTCCGGGGAAACCTTCATGCAGTCCACGATCTGCGCGAAGGTCTCGTCGCTGTCGCCCCCGAAGGCGATGAAAGCGCAGTCGATCCCACGTCTGAGGGTGAATTCGCGCGTGGCCGCTGCCAAAAGCAGCGATGCCGTATCCCCAGGGCCGCAGTCTCGAGTTCGTCCACGCCGGTTAGCAGATGATTCCGCTCATCAGGTGGGCTGCGTCATCTCAATGGCGTCTTCGGGACAGGCGCTCACTCCAAGCAGGGCGGCGTCCAGCGGAGCGTCTTCAAGTAACTCCGCCTTCCCGTCGAGGTTCATCCTGTACGCTGTCGGCGCAACGTTGACGCATCGGACGCAGCCGATACAGCGCTCGAGTATGACGGTCACTCTTCCGGCCGCCAACTCAGAAGGGGCTCTTTCGCATCCGGAAAGTGTGGTCAGCACCGCAATGCCAGAACCCACGCCAGCGACTACACTGGCGACTATGAACTCTCGTCGGCTGCACTTCATCAGCGATCACTCCAGCTTGAGTTGTAATCGAGCGTAGATGCGCGAACGGACCGACAGATCAGGAAGCCCGTGCGGACATCAATGTGCGATTCAGCGCCAGTTCGGGTCACCCAGACCGTTCCACAGGCCGTTGTCGGGAACGCCGTCGCCAATGGAGTCGTCCAGAGCGTTGAGCTTCATCGACCGTGCGTGGCCGTCAACGAAGACGACGTTCACCATGCCGTTATGCCGCTCTGCAGGCGTCGCCCGGCAGCAGTCATCGTGTCCGTAGAAGCCTGAGGCGCGCCCACTGCCCCGACTGGTCGGCAATGGCGGATCTACGACGTACTCACCGGCAATGCCCCCATCTACGCCCGCTGTGTCGGCGATCATGATCGTCTGGGAGGGTGCTGTGATCTGTGCGTCTCTGGCGCCGAAGGCCACGCCGTCTCGGCTATTTCCCAGATACTGGTAATTGTACCCGTAGCCGCCGAAAAACTGACTGGGGTCATGCGCGAAGACCTTCCCGAATATCTGCCCATCGGCGCTGGGGCAGAGAAACAGTTGGGTGTTCCGGGTATAAGGCAAGACGTAGTCCGGCCAGCGAGTTCGTGGCGACTGGCTGGAGAGCGAGGAGTGCATGGGAAAGCCCTCGTTATCCTGGACGTACATCTGGATGCCAAGCCCTATCTGCCTCATGTTGCTGAGACACGAGGTCTGTCTGGCTCTCTCCCGTGCTCGTGCGAACACGGGGAAGAGGATCGCGGCGAGGATCGCAATGATCTGACTGCTGAAAAAAGTGGGAAAGGTCGGTGAGATTAAGAGGTATTGGGTGATGGTCTGTGTAAGCTGTGGTTGAGGTGATAGCAGATGAAACATCGACCGCAGGC
>PXBW01000253.1 GCA_003566775.1 candidate division WS1 bacterium | reverse complement strand
AGAACTACCCGGACCTCGGTCTGGGCATGGACTATCTCTGCCGCGAGGCGCTGGACCTGCAGGCCGCGATCCTCGCGCCCGACGCTCCCGACGAGGTGTCCGTCGATGCCGACCAGCCCGAGCACATGCACGTGGCGGTCCGGCGGGCTGAAGGGGAACTCTATGTCTTTGCGGTCAGCACCGCCACTGAGCCGCAGCAGGCGAGCATCGCGATCGAGGGCCTCCCCGAGCGCCTGCACGTCGTCGGCGAGGGGCGGCAGGTGCAGACCGCGGGTGGCGCGATCAGCGACGGCTTTGACATCTACGCCACGCACATATACACCACCAACGATGCCCTGGCGGACCGTCCCCTGCTGGAGACGATCATCCGGGAGATCGCAGAGGCCGACGCCGCGCGCAAGAAGCCCGGCAATCTCGCCTTCGAGGACCGCGGCGTCGAAGTGACGGTCTCATCCGGCGCGCGGTACGGCAACACCCCCGCCCGCGTGGTGGACGGTGTCGAGACAGGCATGGGCTGGCGCGCGGATCACACGGTGGGCGGTGAGCAGTGGCTGGCTTTGCACTGGCCGGAGGAGGAGAGCTTCTCCCGCGTGATCGTGTACACCACCAACGTGCTGGGCCTGCAGGTGCAGGTCCCGACTGAGGGTGAGGACGAATGGGCGACCGTCGCGGAGGTCTCCGGCGAGGAGCGGCTGGAAGTGAGCTTCGATGCCGTGACGAGTGACACTCTCCGCCTCGTGGTGACGGAAGTCGCCGAGGACACGCGAGGCGCCGCTATCCAGGAGGTCGAGGTCTATGCGCAATAGCATGAGGGCCCTGTCGATTGCTGCTGCTGCGCTGCTGCTGTGCGCCTGCACCGCGCTTGCGCAGGCGCCGGAGCCAATTGCGCACTGGTCGATGGAGCAGATCGCCGAGGGCGTGGTGGCGGATGTCACGGGCAACGGGCATGACGCCACGGCACACGGAAGCGGCGACGCGGTGCCGGAGGTGGTCCCCGGCGTCGCGGGCAATGCCCTGCGTTTCCACCGCGAACTCGAGCAGTACCTGCTGGTCGAGAACATCGAGGGCATCGCCGCACCCGATGAGATGACCGTGATGGCGTGGATCAGGCCCGGGCAGCGCCAGGGTGCCCACGGGATCATCGGCAACAAGGGAGACCGCGCGGGCGACCCGCCGTGGCCGGGGTGGAGGCTGCGCTACTTCTGGGCGCGACTGATCTTCCAGTTCGGCACCGCCGACGGCGAGGAGCCGCAGATAAGCACCGAGAACTGGTCGATCGAACCGGGATTCTGGCATCACGTGGCGGTGACGTGGGACGGCGCGCAGTTGCGAGCTTACATCAACTGCGATCTCGCGGAGGTGGCGGAGGTTGACGGCCCAATCATGCCGGGCACCCGCTCCATCGTCATCGGCAACTACGTCGGCCGCAAGAACGCCTACGCATTTGACGGGGCGATCGACGAGTTGAAGGTCTTCGATCGCGTCCTCACTCAGGAGGAGATCTTTCAAGCAGCGGTTGACGGAATGCCCGACTGAGTCTCTTCAACGCCCCGGCATCCAGACCATGGCTCGTCGGGGCGCAATGCGAACCCGCAGAGGTGTCTCGCCCCTGACATCGCCATCGATCAGCACAGGGGTGGGTAGATCGGTGCTGATCGTCACTTCCCGGCCCTGCCAGGCGCGCACCGCGGGATGCCGCAGGTGCGTGCCGCGCATAACCTTTGGAAAGCTGGTGACAAAGCGACTACGCGACATGTGCTCGACGAGCACGACGTCGAGCTTACCATCATCGATCTCGGCCTGGGGAGCGATCATCATACCTGCACCGTAGGATCGTGCGTTGGCCACGGCCACCAGCAGCGCGCTGCCGCGCCATCTCGCGCCGTCAACGGTCATCGCGATCTCGGTAGGACGATTTCGAGCGAGTTCCACCCCGACCGATGTGAGATATGCGGCAAGTCCGCCGGTAATCCGACTGCGGCTATTGACGCGCCGTGCTACCCGTGCGTCGAAGCCGACGCCGGCTATGTTCACAGCGGGGCCTCGCTCGCCGTCTATCTCGAGCAGATCGATCTCCGCGGGCCCGCCTGCGAGACAGCGGTGCACGGCTGCGATCGGGTCGAGCGGGAGGCCGATCGTGCGGGCGAAGTCGTTCCCGGTACCGGTCGGCACAATCCCGGCGGGAACATCGGTGCCGAGAAGACCTGCAACCACCTCTGAGAGTGTGCCGTCTCCACCGCAGGCGAACACGGCTTCGCAGCCCTCCTCGGCGCCCTGGCGCGCGAGCTTTGCCGCTCCGCCGGGGCCGGGGGTGTGCCTGAGGGTAACGTCCCATCCGCCCGCTTCGAAGGCATCGGTGACAGGGCCAGCGCGATCTGAACGAGTGCAGCGCCCGGCCGCAGGGTTGAATATCAGCAGAATACGCATTTATCAGGATCCCGGAGTCTTCGCTGCTCCTCAGGTAGCTTTGACACGAACTCGCCGTCGGAGTTGCGCAGACAGCTATTCGCATCGCTATTGAAAGATGCAGGCATCATCTCATCTGTCAATCGTCCGTCGGCAGAAAGGATTCTCGGCAGCCGAGGTCGAATACGTAGCGGCCCTCCAGCGATGTAATCATCCCTCGATCCACGTAAGAGGCGGGACGCACCATGGAAGAGAGCGGCAGCGGGGTAACGCCGCCGGACATTGTCACAGTCGGAAGTGCGACCGAGGACGTCATGATCCAGTGTGATGACGCGAACGTCATCACAGTTGCCGATTCGCGTGGCAATCAGCGGTTCATGGCACTGGAGTACGGCGGCAAGATGCACGTAAACGAGATTGAGATCACTGTAGGTGGGGGCGCCCTGAACACCGCGATCACCTTCGCTCGGCAGGGCATGGATGCCGCCGCGATCGTTCGTGTCGGTCGCGATGACCCCGGTAGAAGAGTGCGGAGCCGACTTGAAGAGATGGGTGTTGGAACGGATCTGATGGCCTACTCAGAGACTTCAGGCACCGGCTATTCCACGATCATAACCACTTTCACGGGAGAACGCACTGTCCTGGTGCATCGAGGCGCGGCCCGGGAACTGAACGAGGACGATATTCCCTGGGAGAGGACTGCCGAAGTCGGATGGATGTACGTTGGAGCACTGGCGGGCGGCAGTTGGCGGCTCTACCCGAAGCTCGGTCGATTCGCCGGGGAGCACGGCATCAAGCTGGCCCTGAATCTCGGGACCTCGCAGATTGAACAGGGGCTGGAGGATCACAGGGACCTGCTGTACAACACCCATGTGATCTTCCAGAACGTGGAGGAGATGCGCGCGCTCACCGGAGTAAAGCCCGACCGGGGCGATGGTGACGTGCGGGAGATGTGCCGACAGGTGCATGAGTGTGGGGTGGACATAGTGGTCATCACCGACGGTCCGCGTGGAGCGATGGCCTCCGACGTACGCGCACACTACACGATCCCGGCTTACGACGTGGAGGTCAGGGCAACCGTTGGAGCCGGCGACGCATTCGCCTCAGGCTTCATCTCAGCGCTCTGGCACGGAAAGTGCGTGGAGGAAGCATTGAGGCTGGCGGCGGCAAACTCCGCTTCCGTGATCTCGCATCCAGGCGCGAACCGTGGCATACTCAACTGGGATGAGGCATTGCAGTTCACCAGAAAGACCAGGATGCGCTCCTGACGGATCACGCAAGATACACGAAAGAAGGAAGATGTAATGCCTGCGGTAATAGTCAGCTTCTTAAAGTACATTGGCGTGGGAGTGGCGGTAGGGACTGCTTCCGGCCTGTTCGGAATCGGCGGCGGCGCGCTAATGGTACCGGCGCTTATATTCTTGTGGCACAAAGAGCCGAATATCGCTGTAGCTACCTCTCTCGCGGTGATTATCCCGGGCTCGATCGCGGGAGTGTTAAGGCATCACTTCTCCTACGGTGCTGTTGACTGGCGTGTCGCGGCGGGTCTGATGGTCGGAACGGTGGTCGGCACCATGGCCTTCGGGGCCCCCCTTGCCAACTACCTGCCGGCGGAAACACTGAAGAAGGCTTTCGGCGTGTTCCTCGTCATCACCGGTCTGAGGTTGATCGGGGCATTCGAGTTCATCTCCGCACAGGCCGGGGGACTCGTCAGGCTGATCAACGGATAGAGTGGCACGGGTAGCGATGCGACGAACGAAAACGGCACCTGTTCGGACATGTTGCCGGGCGTCAGGAGGTATTGGGGTGCATACCGAGGAACGGTCGCAAGAGTTCACCGGAGATGGCCGTGCTTCGTGCGGTGTCGCAAAATGCAGGGGGCAGTAGCGCTCGTCGACTCCGCCCAGAAAACGGTCGTCTCAGAAGAAAGGGCGGTGATTGTGACTCAGTCGGGGCATGAGTGAAACTCGCGTTATCGTCCGGTGAAGATCCGGTGCGGCGCGAATCAGCGCTCGTTCAAACTGCACAGTCCATTTCTGGGAGGGTAACATGATGAAACGTCTCACCATCTGCGTGGTGGTTGTCGCCATGCTCCTGTGCCTGGGCCTCGCCACCGCAGAAGAGGAGAGTTGGTACGATCGACTCGACGTCTCGGGGTACTTTCAGTTCCGTTACCTCGACCATCTCGGTACTGAAGGCGCGGATCAGGCCGATCAGTTCCAGTTCAGGCGCATGTTCATCACATTGCGCGCACAGATGGATCACCGCAGCACGGGAGTCATCTGTTTTTCGAGGGTGGGTCCGGACGATCCCAACGTTGACCTGTTCCTTGCGTTCGTGGATTATCGACTGGATGACGAGTGGGCAATTCAGGCCGGTCAGGTACCGACCTGGTTCGGACTGGAGGGCTGGGAGCCTTCCGCAGTCCGTCTGCCCTTCGAGCGCGCACGGATTCTCGAAGCAGGCCCCGGATTCTACTGGCAGGGCCCTGCCGATCGTGGCGTCTACGTCCGACGCAGCCCACAGTCCCCCGAGGAACCGCTCGCTATCTTCGGCATTGTGAACGGGCAGTTCCGCTCGGGCGATCTTGATGACGACAAGAACGTCGAGCTTCACCTCAAGTGGCAGCAGGACTGGGGGCAGTTCGGCCTGTCATGGATGGATGGTAACTACGTCGATGGCGCAGGCATAAGCACCAGCCGGAACGCGGTCAACGCGTACGTCCGCAAGTTCGCCGATCCGTGGGGCTTCCAGGCTGAATGGGCCGATGGTGACCTGCTGGGTGCAAGCCGCGATGGATGGTACCTGCAGGGCGTCTACGATCTCGAGGATGATAAGAACGTCCTCTTCGCACGCTACGAGGAGTTCAATGCGCGTGTAGACGATGACAACTGTGCATCATTCGATGCCTGGACGGTGGGTGTGCGGCATCGCGTGTACGACAGTGGTTACCTCACCCTGCAGTACAGCAACGGCAATTGGTCACGCCGGGGCACGGTGGACGGGCGAAGTGGCAGCCCCTCCGAGGATATGCTCGGGATCCAGTGGCAGTACCAATTCCGCTGATCCGTTCACTGGTTTAAGCAGATCTGCGCTTCCGCGGGCAGGCCATTACCGGTCTGCCCGCGCTTCCGTACTGGATATCCTTCATATCGGAGGGGCTCCACGGCGGAAATCGGCGATCTAACTGCGTTCATGCCTCCACAGATCATCGCAGGGTTGAGGAATGCAGGATCCCGTGGACAGCCTCGGCGGCCATTGGTATTCGGGCGCCCCGTGATGTCCCGGCCATGAAGGAGGTTTGACGGCTGATGGTGAAGAACCTTGATGGTTGTGAGTTGATCCGCGAATGACATTGCCCGACAGACACGCCTGCAAACGCCTATCTTCCGATACCGGGAGAGGGAGCGAGGTCGTTGACCTGATGACAAGTTCAGAGCCGGGAATCACGTCCCGCTTTACCGGGAGCCTGCTTGCAGCGGCGGTTGGAGACTGCCTCGGCGCCGCCTACGAGGGATATTCGGGCACAGATCTGGCAGAAGCTTACTATGATGGCCGCTTTGATCCTGGGTCCATGACGATGGGCGAGTGGACTGATGACACATCGATGCTGGTGGCCACCGCCAAGTCACTGGCTGAGACGGGAGATATTGACGGAGAGGATCTTGCCCGCCGCTATCTCGCGTGGTTTGAGACGGGGGGGCGTGGGATCGGCAGGGCCACCTATCACGCAATGAAGCGGCTTCAGACCGGCACGGAGTGGTGGGAGGCCGGCGAGAAGGGCGAGTACGCCGCCGGCAACGGCGTGGCAATGCGTGTCGCTCCGATCGGTCTGTACCACGTGAGATCTATTGAGGGCCTCGATGAGGACGTGCGCACCTGTGCGGTGATCACACATCGCAATGATGAGGCGATTGCCGGTGGACTTGCGGTGGCCTACGCCGTCGCTCGCGCAGCCTCCGGGAGGCTCGACCCAGAGACTATCATCCTCGAGATTCTCGACCGTCTGGAGCCCTCGCGCGTCGCCGACGGACTCTCGGAATGCGCACGGCTGATCGAAGCCGAAGAATCACCGCTAAGCTCACTGCAGCATCTCGGCCTGGGGGGTGCCGCGTTCGAGACGGTGCCCAGCGCGTTCTACTGCTTCCTTCGATCCCCCGACGATCTTCCGGAGACAACGGTGTCGAGCATCGTTGCGGGCGGTGACACCGATACCAGGGCGGCGATCGCAGGTGCCATGACCGGCGCTCACAACGGCCAGGAGGCGATTCCAGTCCGCTGGCTGCAGGAGCTTCCCCTGCGCAGAGGAATCGAGGGCGTTGCCGAGACGCTCTGCCGCGTCACCGTCCAGAAGATGTCCTGATATCCAGCCGCCGTGGAGAATGCACCATCGATGAAAGATCAGAGGTCAGAATCGCATACGCCCGAGTGGGCCCGCGCATTCTTCGATACGCGTGACCAGATGCGTGGATGGATTGAGGAGGCCGTCGAACGCCATCGATCCATCGCGTACCGCGGCGGCCATGACGAGGGCACCTTCATCTCTTCATGGTTCGGGTTCCATCAGTTATTCGGCTGTCCGGAGGCGATCGACTTCGCGCGCTATCTGCGCGACGGCTTCGCGCGGTGGTCGCGCGAGCACATGACACACGGCTTCTACCCCGAGGGCGAAGCGCATCACCAGACAGAGATCTTCACGTTCTTTCTCTGCCGTCTGTGGCGAGTGGCCCCGGACGACGTGACCGCCGAGTTGATCGTCGATGCAGCCCACCACATCGGCAACTGGGTGGATAGCGTGCCCGATTGGTACTGCCATGACGAGCACCGCTTCCTGAGCTGGCGTATAGGTAGTGAACGCGTCGGCTCCGGCGCATCGGCGGGGTATGAGGTGCCCGATCACTTTCGTCTTATCCAGCTGGCGCTGGTGGCGCGTGAGATAACCAATGAGCAGCGCTATCTTGACCTTGCCACCGATTACGCCGACCGCTGGGCAGAGGCGATCCTCGGGGCTTCGGAGAGTGAGTTCCCCACGGTCATACGCTCCGGCGACACCGAGGCCGATCGAGAAGAGGTCATGAAGGCTATCGGCGCACATCATCAGTCAACCTCAGACCTCGAGGGAGTCGAGCCTCATGTGCCGGGAGGCACGGTGGATGTATTTCTGGACCTTTACGAGATCACGGGGGAGCAGCGTTACGCCGACGGCGCACGCAGAATCTGCGAGGCCCTAATGCCCGCACTGGCGGACCCCTACTCGAATCCGCCGGGGGCATTGCTTGCGCGTTATCGCACCGCGACCGGGGACCGGTCACTCGATGGCGACGTTGAGGAGCGACTGCGGGCGGGCATCGAAGAAACGCTGGCAGGATTGGATGGGATGCTCAGATTCCTCGATCAGACACGCGTCTCGGGCTACGCCCTGGCGGCGGCGCGGCTGTACGCGTCACTTAGCGACAACCCATTCGCCGAGGGCCTGCTGGATGAGTACGCGGATCAGTATGAGGAGCTTGTCGGGGAGCGACCCGTGACCGGAACGCGAGCCGAGACGCCCGCATTGATTGCTGAACCACTGAACCGAACACCAGTGGCCGGTATCGGCAAACGCAATGACATGGTGCGCTGGGGTTGGGAGAGCGCGGCGGGAGCGTTGCGTCCCACCCATGCCCTGCCGCCGCCCTCCCTTATGCTTGCCTATCTGATCGAGGGAGATGATCTGCCGGCGACGCGAGCACTTCAGACTGTCGCGACGAGGATGGCGCTGGCAAGGCTTTCGCTGCGCGATGGGCGCGATCACGGTTGCGGGGGCACCACTGTCGCAGCGGTCGCCTCCGGTCACGGGCGCGACGGTGGCTACGGTAACGTCACCGGAGCTTTGTTCCCGCTGGCTGCGGGGATGGTGCGTCGCCTCTGTCAGGAGGAGCCACTGGTGTGCTATCGCCAGCCGAATGGCCGGGAGCATCTGCCGGAAAGTGTCGCTGCGCTGGTCAGATCGCTGCCCGCGGCGGGCGCCGAGGTGCTACTGTGGAATGATGCTCACGAGCCGGTGAAAGTTGGCATTGCCCTGCGTAATACCGGCTGGCGCACGGTCGAACTGGCTTCCCGGAAAGCAACGAAGCTGGAGTTGCCATAGCCTCGTGGGGGGCTTCAGACAGTCGAGCCTGGGATGACGCGATTCCTTTCGGCGCATTCCCTGTTGCGCCGCAGGGGTGGCGGTGGCACGCAGAAGATTGGAGGAGTGGCCGATCTGGCCTAAGGACCTATTGGACTGTCTCCGACGCGGGTGGAGGTCGGAGCCGCCCAGACGTAACGTGAGCTGATTGCTCTCATCTGTGGAACAGATTCGCTACCATGAGGCTCTGATGCAGATCGAGGAGAATGGAGGTAATCAACTCCCGGCATTGAAGGGGAGACTGTGGTGAAGAGCTGTGAGACTGCAACTACGGGAGCGTTGAGGCAGATGTCCGAGACTCTTGCACTTAATGGCGGACCGAAGGCCGTGCAGACTGATCCTGAAGACACCTTCACCTGGCCGATTATCACTGAGGAGGATGAGCAGGCGGTCCTCGATGTTCTGCGGCGTCGGGCGATGTCGGCGCGCGATGTCACCGAGCAGTTCGAGGCTGAGTTCGCCGAGTGGCACGGCACCGATTATGCACTGGGCTTCTCCAGCGGCACCGCATCGCTGCAATCGGCAATGTGGGCATGCGGCGTCGGAGCCGGCGACGAGATTATTGCGCCCAGCCTCACCTACTGGGCTACCGCTCTGCCCGCTTTCACTCTGCAGGCGACCATCGTTTTCGCCGACGTCGAGTTCGAGACGATGAACATCGATCCCAATGATATCGAACACCGCATCACCGACCGGACCAAGGCGATTGTGCCGGTGCATTACTGCGGCTATCCGGCGGAGATGGATCCAATTATGGAGATCGCCGAGAAACACGATCTCAAGGTGATAGAGGACGTTTCGCACGCGCATGGAGGACTGTACAGGGGACGGCTCGTGGGCACTATCGGCCATGTCGGTTGCATGTCGGTGATGAGCGGCAAGTCGCTGGCGGTAGGCGAGGGAGGCATGATGGTCACCAACGATCGGCAGATCTGGGAGCGCTGCATCGCCTGGGGGCATTACGGACGCACTCGCGCGACGCAGTGGACGGGCGAGGTGGATGAGAGTATCATCACCGAACCGGACCTGAAACCGTTCGTGGGGCTGCCCTGGGGCTCGTCGAAGTACCGAATGCATCAGATGTCTTCGGCGGTCGGTCGCGTGCAACTGAAGCGCTATCGGGAGCGAATGGAGGAGATTCAGCGAGCGATGAATTACTTCTGGGATCTCCTCGAGGACGTTCCCGGAGTGAAGTCGCATCGCCCCCCTGCGGATTCCGCATCGACGATGGGCGGATGGTACGCCGCTCATGGCCTCTACGAGCCGGAGGAGTTGGGCGGGCTGCCGATCGCCAGGTTCGCCGAAGCGGTTCAGGCCGAGGGCGCCGTCTGCAGCCCGGGCGCGAACTTCCCACTGCATCTACACCCACTGCTCAACGAGGCGGACATCTACCGCCACGGGAAGCCGACGCGTATCGCCAACTCCGACCGGGATCTACGGCAGTCGGAAGGTTCGCTGCCAGTGACAGAGGCGATGCCGGAGCTTTGCTATTCGATTCCGTGGTTCAAGCATTACCGACCGCAGATCATCGAGGAGCACGCACTGGCTTATCGCAAGGCCGCCGAGAACGCGGATGCGTTGATGGAGGAGTAATGTAGCGCGTGGGCTACGGGATCTTTTGCGAGCCGGCATCTCCATGTCGTAGCGATGCACCGTTCAGCATCAACAGGCAGCAAGGTGACAGTTGCTGAGCCGCACGTCGTTACTGCAGTTGCTGTTCTTGCTGCGGTAGCTGACTTTACCGCCGTTACAGGAGGGTACGAAGATGGCCGAGAGCATAGGTTATGATGACACACCGATACTCCCGGGAACCAGGTGGCATGTGCATGATGGCGAGAGGCCGCAACCTCCGGTGGTCGATCCAGGCACACCCAGCACGCAGGGGGAGCCCGGGCGGCCGCCGTCCGATGCGATTGTGCTGTTTGACGGCACCGATCTTTCAGGTTGGGAGAGCGCGGGCGAGGAGGGCGGGGAGGCTCAGTGGAAGGTTGAGAATGGTTACATGGAGGTGGTTCCGGGAACCGGCTCTATCCGCACCAAAGAGGAGTTCGGCGACTGCCAGCTTCACGTGGAGTGGCGTGCCCCCGAGGAGATCACCGGCGACAGTCAGGGCCGAGGGAACTCGGGCGTCTTCCTGATGGGACGCTACGAGATTCAGGTTCTGGACTGTTACGATAACCCGACGTATGCGGACGGCGCGACCGGTGCGATCTACGGCCAGTATCCGCCGCTTGTGAATGCATGCCGCCCCCCCGGCGAATGGCAGGTATATGATATTATCTGGGAGGGTCCGCGTTTCGATGGTGAAGAACTGGTTCGACCTGCCCGGGTCACCGTGCTGCTTAACGGCGTTGTGCTGCATCACGCGACTGAACCGCGCGGGGTTACCTCGCATAAGGTCGTAACGGAGTACGAGCCGCACGATGAGGTCGGTCCGCTCGAGTTGCAGGACCACCGTGATCTCGTGCGCTTCCGTAACATATGGTACCGGCCATTGCAAGACTATGACGAGGGTTGATGCTGCACCGAGCGCTTCTGATCGCTTCGATGTATGATGGGCTCGGGCGCAGGGTATAGAAGAAAGGAGCGCGGGGATGCGCCAGGGTGACGCGATGGCGCATCCTCGCGAGTCGAAGCTTGGTTCCTGAGGTCAGAAGAATAGTAACTGAGAGCAACGAGAAGCCGACACAAATCAAGGCGGTATCTGTCTAACCCTGACGATCCGTCACGATCCGAGCGGTCGGCGATGCCGGTGGTGACTTGACATTCGCCGAAAGCCGGATATGCTGTGAGGAGACTTTGAGGAATGCGGAAGGGAAGCGTTGCTGTCCCGGAGAATATGGTGTCCGTTCCGACAGGGATCTCTGTCGGCCGAAACTGGAGATGAGCGCTGTGACGGGTTCGTTGCCTGACAATGAGGAGGAGATCTGCTCCACCTGCATCGATATCGTAAGCGAAGATGCATTCGCTGCAGACGACATCGCCGAGCGTCTGCGGAATCTGCGCAGCATCGATCAACGCACTCCTATCTGCCATGAGGCGCGCGGGTTACTCTGCCCGCTTCGTAACGGAGAGTCCGGCAGTCAGAAAAGCTCTAGAGCGTACCTGCTTCTCAAGAGACTCATTGATCTGCTGGGTGGGCTGATCGGTTCACTGATCGTTGTGCTTACATTGCCGTTCGTGGCGCTGGGCATTCGGATCCAGTCGCCCGGTCCGGTGTTCTTCACGCAGAAGCGAGTCGGACTGAACGGACAGGTCTTCTCGTTGAGAAAGTTCCGCACTATGCATGTGGACAGGAACGATGAGGCGCGCTGGGCAAATGAAGAAGAGGACCGCATCTTCGGCTTCGGCGCCTTCATGCGGCGCTACCATATTGACGAGTTTCCTCAGTTCTTCAGTGTGCTGCTGGGGAAGATGAGTCTGGTTGGGCCCCGTCCCGAGCAGGTGCCGATCGTCGAGCGATTGCGGAAGAAGATCCCGCATTACGACGATCGCCATCGTGCACTACCGGGAATCACCGGCTGGTCACAGGTGCGGCACGGGTATGCCGGGTGCGAGTTCAGCAGTTGGATCAAGACTGCGTCGGATCTCTACTATCTCAAACACCGTAATCTGTGGATGGACATCTCCATCCTTATCAACACGCTGCCCGCGGTGTTGATAAGGGAGCAGATGGTTAACGAAGACGCTATCAGGGAGCCCGGTGAGTCGCTCGGTGGAGGCGAATAGGGTCACACTCTCCGTTGAGTAGCCTCACCACACCTGTCTGCACAGTGCCCGCTCAAACGTTGACGGTAAAGCAATACTGTGCTATATTCGCACCACATCCTCGCCGTATGCTTTCAGGGGCAATCGCCGCATATACAGGGCAGACTCGATGGGTTCTGGAGTCGCGGGACAGCTAATCGCCACCCTCCTCAGCGTCCGCATTATCGATATACTCGACATTCTGGTGGTCGCTTATATCATCTACCGCGGTCTGTTACTGCTCCAGGGTACGCGGGGCAGTTCGGTTATCCGCGGTCTGCTGATCGTGCTCGCACTGCTGTGGGCCACCTCATGGTTACCGACCCTGAACTGGATGCTGCGGCAGCTCGTGTTGCCCGGTGTTATCGCGCTGGTCGTGATCTTTCAACCTGAACTGCGGATGGCACTCGAACGGCTGGGCAGAGCCGGGGTGCTGGGCTTCAGCTTCGGCAGCGTCGAGGCGGAGAGGGCGCAACGCGTGATCAATGAGATCGTCGATGCTGCTGAGGAGATGTCCGATCGACGCATCGGCGCGCTGATCGTATTGCAGCGTCAGAGCGGGCTGATGGACATCACGCGTACCGGCAAGACGCTCAATGCCCGCGTGTCGGTGGACGCACTGATAACCATCTTCTATCCCAATACGCCCCTTCACGACGGAGCCGTGGTGATTCGTGACGACGTAATCGTGGCCGCGGGCTGCGTGCTGCCCCATTCCGAGCAGCCCGGTGTCTCAGTTGCCACCGGGATGCGACATCGCGCGGCACTCGGGCTTTCTGAACGCACCGACGCGGTGTGCGTCGTAGTATCTGAGGAGACCGGTGCGATCTCTCTTGCGGTGGAGGGTAACCTCAGCCCCGATCTCGAGCGCACGGAGATCGCCGAGCGCCTCAACCGTCTCTTCGAGGAACAGGACGACCGGTCGCGCCTGCTCTTCTGGCGTCGGTAGGTTGCTGACCGGGAAAGGATAGAGCGGATCGGCATGATGGAAAGGATTACTGCGAACTGGCCCGTTAAGCTGCTGGCCGTCATCGCGGCCATCATCATGTGGTTATTCGTGCTGGGCACGGAGGATCCTCAGACCACGCAGGCGATCAGTGTGCCGGTGGTGCCGGTCAACGAGCCCGAAGAGCTTCAGATCATCGATGTGACACCGAGTTCAGTGGAGCTTCGCATCCGCGGGCGCCAACGCGCGATCGAACAGGCGCAACTGGGCAATTTGCGGATGGAGGCGAATCTGAGGAATGCCACGGTGGGGAGCAATGAGGTTCCGCTGCGAGTGGCCGGAGTTCCCCTTGGCGTCACGGTCATCCCCGGCTACCAATCCAGCGCCCAGGTGGAGCTTGACAGCATCATCCACCGGCAGAGACCGGTCGACCATGAGCGACGCGGCGAACCCGCGGCCGGATTCATCGTCGAGCAGATTTCGGTCGAACCCGCCGAGGTGACCGTCCGTGGCGCCACCAGCATCGTACGAGACGTCACCAGGGCTGTGGTGATCGTGGATACATCCGGGCTTAACTCATCGGTCTCCTTCTCGGCGCCGCTGGAGGCGCGAGATCAGCGCGATCAGACTGTCGCCGGCGTCACACTGGACCCTCCCGAGGCCACGGTCGAGGTCGAGGTGAGTCAGATGAGTGTGCGCACTGTTCCGGTGAGGCCGGTGGTTGGAGATCCGCCATCCGGCTATCAGGTCACCGAGGTTTCGGTCACTCCCACCGTCGTCACCATCGCCGGTGATGAAGGACTCGATGCAGTTACATCAGTATCGACCGCGCTGGTAGATATCTCCGGGCTGCGCGGCACCCGCGCTCACGCGGTCCCTCTCAACGTGCCCTCGGGGCTCGCGGTGTTGGGCTCCGCTTCCGTATCGGTCTCAGTGACGACCCGGCCTGTCCCCTCTCCACCGACCGCGCCTGATCCTCCGCCCGAACCCGATCCGGATGCAGTGGACGATCCCCGGCAGGAACCCGCTCCGCCTGCGGAGAATCAGGAGAATGGTCCCGCACTGGAGGACGCCCCGGAGCGAGATGATCCCGAGGATGCTCCTGAAGGTGGAACGACCGAACCGGGGCAGCCTTGAACGTCACAATACGTCAACACCGGGTGGCCTCCGGCGACCGCGGTGAGTAATCACGCAGATTGTGCTGAAAGGAAGACCAACCTATGTGCGGTATTGTTGGATATATCGGAGACAGGCCCGCGACGGAGGTATGCGTTGCGGGTCTGAGACGGCTCGAGTACCGAGGGTACGACTCTGCAGGTATAGCGGTGGCTGAGAATGGTGGGTTGGAGATCGTAAAGGTCGTCGGCAAGCTCGACGGGCTCGCGGAGGCGCTCGCGGAGAATCCACTGAGCGGGACCATGGGCATCGGCCATACGCGCTGGGCGACACACGGCAAACCCTCCGAGGTAAACTCCCATCCCCACACATCGATGGATGGTCGTATCGCCGTTGTACACAATGGCATCATCGAGAACTACGCCGACCTGCGCGATTCCCTGCAGGAAGAGGGTTACGAGTTCGCTTCGGAAACCGACACTGAAGTAATAGCTCATCTTGTCGATAAGTATTACAAAGGCGATCTTGCAGCCGCATTCCGGCGCGCTGTGAAAGACCTCGAAGGAGCCTTCGCACTCGGGATCGTCTGTGCCGACGATCCCGATCAGATGGTGGCCGCGCGGCGCTTCTCACCTCTGGTGGTTGGCATCGGCGACGGCGAGAACTTCATCGCTTCAGACATGGGCGCAGTTCGCGAGTGGACCGATAGAGTCTACGTTATCGATGATGACGAGATGGCGGTCCTCACTCGACACGATATCGTGCTGACAGATCTCGATGGCAATCCCATCGAGCATGAGCCTTATCAGATCCCGTGGCCGGCCGACGCGGCCGAAAAGGGTGGGCATAAGCACTTCATGCACAAGGAAATCCACGAGCAGCCTTCCGCGATGCGCGAGTGTCTGCTCGGGAGGCTCACCGACGCGGACAGCCCGATCAAGCTCGACGGTCTGAATATGACCGAAGATGAGATCAGGGGGCTGCGCAAGATCGTCTTCACAGCCTGCGGCACGGCCTATCATGCGGGCCTCGTCGGTCGCTTCCTGATGGAGAAGCTGGCACGCGTCCCCGCCGAGTGTGACCTCGCAGCCGAGTTGCGCGCTCGTGACCCGGTCGTTCTGGAGGACACGCTCGCAATCGTGGTGAGTCAGTCGGGGGAGACCGCCGACACGCTCGTGGCCCTGCGCGAACTCAAGGATAAGGGCGCGAAGGTAGTCTCAGTGGTGAACACCGTTGACAGCTCAATCGCGCGCGAATCCGATGGGGTCGTGTACATTCAGGCGGGGCCTGAGATCGGCGTGGCCTCGACGAAGGCTTACACGCTTCAGCTACTGACGCTCACCATGATGGCGACGCACTTCGCCGCGGTGCGCGGCACGGCTAACGAGGAGGATCTGAGGGATCTGCGTGCGTCGATGCTCGGAGTGCCCGAGCAGACTCAGGAACTCATCGATCGCGAGGATGATATCAGGGAGGTCGCGTCGAAGTACTATGAGGCACCCGACGCGTTCTATCTCGCTCGCGGGGTAAACGTCCCGTCGGCGCTCGAAGGAGCACTGAAGCTCAAGGAGATCTCATACATTCATGCGGAGGGTTACTCGGCGGGCGAGATGAAGCATGGCCCGATCGCGCTGATCGAGCCGAACCTGTTCACGGTGGCAATCGCCGTGGAGGGTGAAGTTTATGAGAAGATGATCGGCAACATTCAGGAAGTGAAGGCTCGCTCCGGTCCGGTGGTCGCAGTGGCCATGGATGGGGATGCCGAGATCACGCGGCAGGCGGACGATGTGCTCTGGATTCCGGAGTGCCCGGAGCTGATCTCACCGATCACGGCTGCGATCCCGCTGCAACTGCTGGCATATCATATCTCCGACATGCTGGGCAGAGAGATCGATCAGCCGCGGAACCTGGCGAAGACCGTAACGGTGGAGTGACCGCGGCGTTGCGTGTACCGGCGGCGCCGCGGAGCCACGGCGTCGCCGAATTGTATCTCTATGAAGCGCGCCGGCAATACCCGGCGACGAAAGGCTGGCCGAAAGATGAGTTGGCCGGGACGGAAGATACTCGTTAACTTCGTGACACAGGCCGACCCGCGACTGCGTGGCGCGGTAGTCAGATCGCAGCGATCCGAACCGGGCTTCCAGCCTCCGACAGACATATACGAGACGTCGGATGCAGTGGTGGTTCGGGTGGAGATCGCCGGGATGACCTCAGAGAAGATCAACCTGTCGCTGGACGAGGGCAGCGGCAGGCTGACCATCTCGGGTGTGAGAGATGATCCTGCACGTGAGGAACCGCGGCGCTACGTGAACGTGGAGATCGAATGTGGAGAGTTCGTGCGTGTGGTGCAGCTTCCACGCCCCGTACACGCAGATGAGGCACAGGCCACATACGACAGCGGCTTCCTCGTGGTGCGTCTGGCGAAACGCTCCGAGGCGACAGTGGAGACCCGGCAGGTCCCGATAGATTGATCTTCGCCGGCAACGCGAGAGAGAGTAGCAGTTTACCGACGGCGTGAGGTAGGTACGAGTCGATGGAGCAGTCTGACCTGGTAATAAATGAGGAGATCGTTGGCGGCCCGTCTATTCCTGAAGAGTTGCCGGTGGTGCGTTTGCTCGACGGCGTGCTCTTCCCGGGTATGCTCGCGCCGTTGACGGTGACGAATCCCCTCGACATTGAACTGATAGATGAAGCGCTCAACGATAACCGTATGATCGCTCTGGTGGCTCAAGAGGATCCGGAGGCCGACCGTCCCGGCCCGGAGGGACTCTATGAGGCAGGGCTGGTTGCGCTCATTCAGAAGATGATACAGCTTCCGAACGGCGATCGCCGCCTGCTGGTTCGCGGCCTCACTCGGATGCGCGTGATCGAGTGGACGCGCCTGGAGCCCGGCCTGCGCGCGCGCGTTGAGGAGATCGAGGAGCCTGAGGAGATCAGTGATGCGGTGCGCGCCCGCAAGAAGGCTCTGCTCGACCTGATGCGGCGGCTCGTCGAGATCTCTCCGCATCTCCCTGAAGAGGTGTACGTGCAGGCGCTCAATCTCGATCATCCCGGATCGGTCGCGGACATGGCCGCCTCCATTCTCGATCTCGAGGTAGAGGAGCGTCAGGAGATACTTGAGACCATCGAGCTCGATGAGCGATTGCGGCTCGTCATGCGGCTCATCACCCGGGAAGTCGAGCAGCACGAGTTGACGCAGCGGATGCAGGAGAGCGCACGTGATGAACTCGGTGAGGCGCAGAAGGAGTACTTCCTGCGTCGGCAGTTGAAGGCCATCCAGGAGGAGCTTGGCGAGGGGGAGGAGGATCGACCCGATCTTGTCGAGTTGCGGGAGAAGGTTGAAGAAGCGGTGATGACCGAGGAGGCGCGTGAAGCCGCAGACCGTGAACTGGAGCGACTCGAGAACATGAACCCGGCCGCGTCCGAGTACAACGTCACCCGCACTTACGTGGAGTGGCTTACCGAGGTACCGTGGCTCGAGGGCTCTGAGACGGAACTCGACATTGTGGAGGCTCAAAAGATACTCGACGAGGATCACTACGATCTCGAGGATGTCAAGGAACGAATCATCGAGTATCTGGCCGTGCGCAAACTGCGTGAGGAGCTAAAGGGGCCTATCCTGTGTTTCGTCGGCCCCCCCGGAGTGGGCAAGACCTCGCTGGGGAGATCGATCGCGAGGGCCACCGGCCGTGAGTTCCACCGCATCTCACTCGGTGGTGTGCGCGACGAAGCGGAGATCCGCGGGCATCGACGGACCTACGTGGGGGCCCTTCCGGGGCGCATTATTCAGGGGCTGCGCCGCGTCGGCGTCAACAATCCAGTGTTCATGCTCGATGAGATCGACAAACTCGGCAGCGGCGCCGGCTTCCGTGGCGATCCATCCTCGGCGATGCTTGAGGTGCTCGACCCGGAGCAGAATGATTCGTTCAGCGATCACTACCTTGAGGTGCCATTCGACCTCTCGCGGGTGATATTCATCACCACCGCCAACGTGCTGGAGACGATCCCGCCGGCACTGCTTGACCGCATGGAGGTCATCCGCCTGCCCGGATACACTCAGAAGGAAAAGCTGAAAATCGCGAAGACCTATCTCGTGCCGCGCCAGCGAGAGGAGCATGGCCTGACCTCCGAGCAGTTCAACATCTCTGAAGCGGCGCTTGCGGAGATCATAGACGGATACACGCGCGAGTCCGGTGTGCGCAATCTCGAGCGTCAGATCGGCGCTCTGGCGCGCAAGATCGCCCGCCGGGTGTCCGAGGGCGAGGAGAATCCGCCGAATGTAAGCATGCGGAATCTCGAGAATCTGCTCGGGCCGCGCCTGCATTACTCGGAGGTAGCCGAACGAACCGGTCAGCCCGGGGTGGCCTGCGGGCTCGCATGGACCCAGAGCGGTGGAGACATACTCTTCATCGAGGCCACGAAGATGCCGGGCAAGAACACGCTAACCCTGACCGGTCAACTCGGCGACGTGATGAAGGAGTCCGGGCAGGCCGCGCTGAGTTGGGTGCGCTCACACGCAACGGAGTTGGGGATAGACCCCGAGTTCTACGAGAACACCGAGATCCATCTGCATGTGCCGGCAGGCGCGGTGCCCAAGGACGGCCCCTCTGCGGGCGTTGCGATGGTCACCGCGATCGCGTCGCTGCTCAGTGGCCGAACGGTGAGACCGAACGTGGGCATGACCGGCGAGATTACGCTGCGTGGCAAGGTGCTGCCCATCGGTGGCGTCAAGGAGAAGGTGGTGGCGGCGAAGGCCGCAGGCCTCGACACCGTCATCCTGCCCGCGCGCAATCAGGCGCAGGTGGAGGAGATCTCGAAAGAGCACACCGAAGGGCTTACCTTCGTCTACGCCGACACCATCTCCGACGTGCTCGACGCGGCCCTCGACTGAATCCACGGAGCATGACTGACTGCGGCAGATAACGCCTGACGAAATACTGGCGGCCCGGCCTGTTGATCCAGTGCCGGGCCGCATTCCAGGCGCCTTCATGGGAACGCCCGCAACAGCACAGGGTTTCAGTATCTCAGAATCGCCGCCGCAGGCCCTATTTCGCCGGGCACTTGCTCGGCCGACACCAGGAACGCCTCTCCACCCTGCAGCATTGTCTGCACTGCGGCGTAGTCGACCAACTCATAATCGCCCGGTTCCGGGTTCGAGCGGACCACGACATCCTCGCCATCCTCAGCCACACGACCCCAGCAGTCTTCATCGACGGCTCCTATGAGAACGCCGACACGACCGTCGCGTGCCGCCGGTGCTACCTTGGCCATGTCGTCCGTGGCTTTGCTATGCGCCAGCGACGCCTCAAATTTCTCCTTGATCTCCGCCAGACGCCCGTGGAACCGCGGCTCGAGTATCTCCCACGCCTGTTCGCGCAACTCCTCGGGCCGCAGGTGCTCCGGATTGCCCAGAATCGGCTCATCGACAAGGTGATCGTACGTGTTCACCTGGCGATAATGGGGGAACAGCTCCCCAACTCCGGCAAAGATCAGTGGAGAGCGCCCGTTCATGTACATTGCGATTCCTTTGGTTACCTCGCGGAAGAACCGCCTTATCTGATGCCGCTCGACACGTTCCAGCGCCTCATGACCGTGGAATGCCGCCTCATGATCGCCGTGGCCGCCCGCCTGCGCCTTCGAGGTGTGAAACTGCAGGCTCTTCTTTGGTTCAGACTCAGGGATCACTTCGAGTATGTGCTGAGGCACCTGTTGACGTGAAAGCGGTTCGGTCTCCTGGGTGTAACGAGTGCACTGCAACAGCCGCACGTGATGGCGACTGATCGCCAGCACGTAGAAGTGCGCGTTATCTGTCAGGGTTGGAATCAGAGGCTTGAGATGGAAGCGATCTCCGACAACCACCAACTCCTCGGGAATCTGCCTGGGTGAGTGCATTATCTCGTCAATACCATCCGCCAGAAGGCAACAAAGCGCCCCCGCGCCGAAGTCGTTGGGAGCCATGTCGCGCCGAAAGCTGCGAGCGGGTTTGAGCACGCGCTCGATCAACTCAGGAGCCATCTGGCGCTCCTTCATGATCTTCTCAGCCTTCTGCAGTCCTCTCTTCAGCCAGATCGGATCGCCCACAGCCTCGTTGCCCGAATCGTGTGTAGGTGAGTAGATCGAAACAGCGGTACCCTCTCGGGGCACTGCAAGTGTCTGAAGCATCTCCTGGTTCAGCATCTCATCGATCCTCCTCGTCTATCCGTTACGCATGCGCTTGTCCGATGAGTCCCGTCTCTGTCGTAGTATCTGATTCTGCATACTGGCGCGCCGTTCCTGCGAGATATTGACCCACCACATGGATAGGTGCCGTTCGGCAACTCGAAAGGTCGGGCGAAGCGGGTGATACACGAAGAGACTGATTCTCGGGCTTTGGACCTCAGATGCCGACCAGAAGCATTCTCTTGTCGCGCGCACCTGTCGCTTGGCCGTTGGCTGGCAGGTCTGCTCTCGATGGGCGGCGAATTGCCTGTGTGTGGCCGAGGTTATCGCATTGGGAGTGTCAAATAATGTCTGATTGTGCGGGCTTCGAGGCTGTGGAGCACACCGGTGACCTCGCGATTCGAGCGTGGGCGACGGACATGAGCGGGTTGATCGAGCAGGCGGCGCGCGCCATGCTCGATCTCATGCTCGAGGATCCGCCCAATGTCGCAAGAACCGTCGAGTTGCGCGCTGAGGGCCCTGAAGGTGAGGATCTGCTTATAGATTGCCTGCGCAGTATACTCAGTTTGATCGATCTGGAGGGCCTCGTGCCGGTCACAGTAGAAGTCACGGAGTTAGAGGGCGAAGAGGCTGTCTGCGAGGTGGGCGTCGTGCCTCTTGAAGAGGCTCGCCAGGCACTGGTCGAGGACATCAAGGCTGTGACGTATCACGGGCTCGAGATCCGCAAGAGGGAGGGGAACCTCGAGGTTGAGATTGTCTTTGATGTTTGAGTCAGACTGAGGGCTGCTGACAGTCGATACACAGTCGAGTGGGATGTAACCTATCTCACCGGTAATGCGAAGAAAGGTTGATGGTGGCGTATGCCCGAATGCGGTGGAACGGAGGCTGCGAGCCCATCAGAGGGCCTCGATCTGTCGGATCGCCATCTTGCGAAGCTGGCACGTGGTGGCAACGGGCAGGCATTCGATCTGTTGACAGAGCGTCACCACGACTCGATCTACCGTCTCTGCCGCTCGATGTTGGGCGATGGTTCGGATGCTGATGATGCGACACAGGAGACCTTTGTAAGGGCATTTCGTAGTATATGGAGATATGATCCGACACGTGACTTCAGTCCATGGCTGCGCGGGATAGCGGGGAATGTATGTCTGCAATCGCTGCGTCGCCGCTCACGGGATTCACGTCGCGAGGTGTCGCTTGATGCGCAGACGCCGGAACCAGTTGCGCCCGACACACCGAAGCGATCGAAGCTTGCTGAGGACGCGCTCGCGGCACTGATGCGCCTCGACGTGACATACAGGCTTCCGCTCGCATTATTCTATCTTGAGGATGGATCGGTGGCAGAGGTGGCGGACGCTCTTGAAATATCACCAGGTGCGGCGCGAGTGCGCCTGCATCGAGGACGCGAGAAGCTCAGAAATATGCTCATGGAGAAGCAGTCTGAGGTCAATGATGACGAGGGTTGATTGCAGCGAAGTGAGACGCCTCGTGCAACTGCGCCTCGATGATGATTTGCCCGAGGCAGAGTGGCATCGACTCACACGGCACATCGACAACTGCGGCCACTGTCAGCAGATCGACGCAGAGCTTGATGCGATAGATTCTGCGCTGCGCGAGAGTCTCTCCGCACCACAGGCCCCACCCGAGTCGCTGGATGAGACCGCCCGTTCGGTGAGGCGGGCAAGAGTGATAAGACGGAGGCTCACCACCTGGCTGCCGGCCGCAGCGGCCTTTGTGCTCGTGGCGGCGGGTCTGTTCGCCTTTATGCGCGGGGGGAGGCCGCCACTCGCAGTCGGCCCCGCTATGCTCATCAGCGGCGGAGAAGCAGTTCATGTGTTCGAGCCGAATCAGCGGGTGGCTCAACCGGGCCGCACGGGAGTGTACCTGCAGGAACGCGCCGTTGCGTGGGGAATGAGCAAGGAACCGATCGTGCTGGAGTTCGCCGGTGGTGCCCAGATGGTGCTGAGCCAGGAGGCAGTTGTCCGTATCGGCAGCAACGGGATAGATCTTATCCAGGGTAACATTCGCGCGGACCTTCGCGATTCGCAGGAGGGGTTCACAATCGCCACTCCCTGGGGTGAGTTCGAGGCCGTCGATGCGATCTTTGTTGTCTACTCCGACGCAACGGGTGCTCGTGTGCGGGTGGAAGTCTTCTCAGGAGACGTCCGGGTCGAGCACGGCTCTTCGATCCGGACGATTGGAGCCGGGCAGCAGCTTACACTTCAACCGGATCCCGACCGAAAGATCACTCTGTGAGACCGGCCATCGCCTGATCCAGGCAGAGAGAGGTTAGTGTCCGATGAAACGTGTCGTGATGGTCTCTGCGATCTCCCTGATGGTTGTCCTCGTCCTGGCAACACTCTCCGCTTATGCCGGCACTCTGACTGTGCGAACCACCGACGCCGCGACCGGTGCTGTGCTGGCTAATGCCCTCGTGGTTGTCAGTGACGGACAGGCGGTGCTGGCTGCAGGAAGAACGTCTCCTGAGGGTACCTGGACGGGCAATGTCACCACTCAGGCGGCCACGGTGATCGCAGCGAGAGAGCTTTATGTGACCGGCACCCGATCTGTCTCGATAGGGGCCGAGGGCGAACAGACGCTTTCATTCGCTCTGCGTAATTATCAACCTCAGGACTTCAACCGCCTCGGGCGCATTGTCGGCTTCGTGCGCAACGCCGCAGGGAATCCTATCCCCAACGCAACACTTGTCCTGATTCGGGAAGGCACCCCCGCGGGGGCAGCACAGTCCAAGGAGCCTGCCGGGATCTACGAGCTGCAGTGGTATGCTCCGGGCGCTTACAGCGTACTCGCTACTGCCCCGGGGCACGGGCAGGCCGTGCACACCGGCCAGAAGATCACGGCTGGCGAGAGTCTCTGGCTCGACATCACCCTGCAGGCCAACTGAACGGGGCCCCTGTCGACAGGCGGTATCTTCAGCACTCCATACCGAAGGTGGCAAAACTGAAGTGATGCCGGTCATCAGGAAGCATGCGGCTTCACAGGAACAGTGAGCCACTCCGCAACGTCATAGGAAACACCATGAAGAAGGTAATGCGAAGAACAGCTGGCCTGTTCTTATGTGTGCTCATCGCGGCAAGCGCCGCGCTTGCAGGCGATCCTCCCTACAGTCCGGAGCATGAGGAGAGGATCGGGCGTGAGTCTGCGGCGCAGGTCGAGAGCGAGTACGACACCTACGAAGATGAAGAGGCGCAGGCGAAGCTCGACGAGATGGCGTCCGTCATCGCGGCTGCAAGTACGCGGCCCGATGTTGAGTACGATGTGCGGCTGCTCGACACCGATCAGGTGAATGCGTTCAGCCTGCCAGGCGGCATCATCTACGTGACGAGGGGGCTGCTGAAGAACGTGCAGTCGGACCACGAACTCGCGGGCGTGATGGCCCACGAGATAGCACACAACTGCACCTACGACGCGCTCAAGCAGGCGGACCGCAACAGAGACCTTTTCACCGGCAGTGTCGCTGCGGCAATCGCCGCGATCCTCGTCGGGGCCGACTCTGACATGATCTCCACCGTCTTCATGGCCGGAGAGTATGTTCGCAGAGGTGTCCTCGGGGGCTACTCCATTGAGATGGAGACCCAGGCGGACCGCAATGCGGTCGAGTATCTCGTCAACACCGATTACAACCCCGTGGGCCTGCTCACCTTCATGGAACGACTCGCCGCGGATTACCGCCGCGAACCCCACGTGGATCTCGGAATCTTCCAGACGCACCCGCTGGCTACCGAGCGTGTGAAGGCGCTCGCCGATCAGATCTCCGCACACGGTGTCGAGATCAACCACCGCGCCACAACGCAGTGGGAGCCTCCGAAGGCCGAGGCAGTTGATGGAGAAGACGCAGAATCACCGGTCAGGCTGTCTCTCTGGGGGGAGGACGTCTTCACCTTGCTGGTACCGGGCCCTGAGCACGAGACGGCGATGGAGCGGGCCGAGGGGATCATCTCGCGCCTGACCGACGCACTGGCAGATGGCATGCGCAGCCATGACCTGGCGATCAGAGAGGTAGAAGGCAACGCGGTTCTCACCGCGCGGCGACAACCCCTGCTGACCATATATCCTCAGGACGTCGAAGCGAGCGAGAGAGAGGCCCGCGCACTCGCCCAGGAGGCCCGTAACGGCCTCCAGCGCGCACTATTCCGCGAGCGCCTCCAGCGCCTCTACTGACGGTCACCGGGGAGGAAGGTGGGCAGGCATGGCGGAAGAGATCGGGGCCGGTCAGCCCGCGCAGAGAGGTGGCCGACGATGGCGGCCGAGTTGACTGAGAAGCAGCGCGTTCTGCGCTGTGTCGCATGGCGGCCTTACGACCGCGTTCCGATCCACCCTCCGATCCCCTTCGACCCCGATGCATGGCGCGACGGTAATCTCCCCGCGTGGCAGCAGGATGCGAACTATCGCCGCCTCGCCGAAATCGTGGCGCAGCACTGCACCTTCTCCACTCGCTACCGCTCGGCGCCAGGCCTCTTCAGCCGCGCACACCTGTTGATCCCCGACGAATACGTTGAGGTCTCCCGCGAGCAGCGGGACGATCAGACATTCATCACCACGACAGTGCGCACTCCAAAGGGCGACCTGACCTCCCTGCAGCGCACCGACCGCGACGTGCAGACGACCTGGATGCTCGAACCGCTGGTGAAGACCGAGGCGGACGCGGAGGCCATTCTGTCGGTGCCCTTCGAGCCTGATCTGCCGGATCCGACACCGTTCGAGGAGGAGCGCCGCGCCTGGGGCGAGCGTGGCCTCATTGAGCTTGGCATCTCAACACCGCTGGTCTGCGTCTCACACATCATGCACTTCGATCAGTTTCTGGAGTGGACCGTGTCGAACCGTCCCCTGATAGAGCGCATGATAGAGACGGTCTTCGAGCGCATCTACGTGCGGCTCGAGCATCTGGTGAAGGCAGGGGTGATCGAGTGCATCTGGATGGGCGGCTCCGAGCAGGCCACGCCGCCGATGATGTCGCGGCAGTTCTACGAGGAACTCGTGGTGCGTTACGACGGGCCGCTGATCGAACTGGCGAAGAGCCACGGGACGCTGGTGCATGTCCACTGCCACGCCAGAATCTCCGGCGTGATCGACCTGATGCTGGAGATGGGCGCGGACATGACCGACCCGGTTGAGGCGCCACCGGACGGGGACATCGACTTCGCCGAGGCAAAGCGGCGGTGCAGGCGGCAGATGGTTCTGATGGGCAACATCCAGCTTCGCCACCTGGAGTACTGCACCCGCGACGAGATCGCCGAGATGGTGCGTCGTGCCATCTGCGAGGGCGGCAGGGAGGGGATGATGCTCTACCCCACCGCCCGCCCGCTGACATGGATGAGCGACAACCTGACGGAGAACTGTCTGCAGTACATGGAATCGGCGCTTGAGTACGGGGCCATCTGAGGCCGCGTCCGGCACCGTCGTTCTCAGTCGCTGAGGATCCGGTCCATCTGGTAGCCCAGGCCTGTCCCCTGCAGTGAAGAGGTGTCGGCCTCGCCGCGAATGAGGCTGAAGATCCCTTGATGAACGCGCTTCTCCGCCTCCGGGGTTGATTCGGGGAAGAACTGGCGGGAGTTCGCCTCCACGCCCATGATCGTGAAAAGCCGCGCCCCGAGGCCGACCGAGTGTATCAGCGCAAGCGATGGATTCGTCAGGTCCTGCACCGCGTAGGGTATGCCCACCTTCCCGGCCTTCGCCGCGAAGAGCATGTCCGATGAGTGCCCCTTGCAGGTCTTCATCGCGATGCCCGACCAGCCAAGCTCCATCGCACGGTCGAAGGTATCAAGCGTCGTGAGACTCTCGTCGATAATGACAGGCTTGAGTTCGTCGATTACCGACATATCATGATCGTGTTCGTCGAGGTCGCGCCCGGTGGGCTGCTCGATGTAAAGTGTGCGGTCGAAGGTCTCCGGTGAGCGCTCGCGGATGCGATGAAGCATTTCGACGATGTAATCGGGGCTCTCGCACATCTCGTTGGTATCCGCGGTGAGATGCATATCCTCGATGCCCTGGCGGTCAAGCTCCTCGCGCCCGATGTCGTGCACCGCGATCATGCGGTCGATGTCCCAGTCGAGGTCGTCGCCGCGCAGCTTGACTTTGAGACAGTACATGCCCTCGTACTCGATCCAGTCGGCGAGGCAGTTGGGCAGGCCGTCGTCGGGATCGCTGTCATCAAGCTCATCGCGCGTGAGCTTGTCGAGGCCCCCTACCAGATGGAAGATGGGAACCTTCGGCAGGTAGTCGTCGCGGATGTACTGCTCTGGATACTCGCCCTCGAAGTCCGGTCCCAGCCACTTGCTCAGATCGTCCATGAAGTCGGGGCCGTAGCCACGGTAGCTGTCGATGCCGTTGACGTTGCCGAAGGCATCGTGCAGCGCCGCGTCGATCGGTGAGGCGCATACGAGAGCATTGAGGAATGGTTGAGCCGTGTCCAGGCCGTGCTCGCTGCAGACCTGCTCGCTGATGCGGGCGAGATCGTCCTCCAGATCGATAAAGATGTCGATGGGGTGAGCGTATTCGGGGTAGTCGAGCACCAGTTCGCGGAAACGTTCGATGGTGCCCTTCATCACCATCTGCTTGTCCTCATGGGAGACCGCCGGATCGGGCCATCCCCATTGATCCATGACGAAGATTCCGCCCCAGCCCTCTGCGGTCTCACCGGCGGCGCTCTCGACCTCCGCACGGATGCGGCAGAACGGCAGACGCTCGACCACTACCCCTCCAAACTTCAGTGGAGTGCGCGCGATCTGAGGCTCAAGCATTATCTCCAGTTCATGAACCGATATATCTGACCTGCGTGGTGATGACATCCCTGGCGACCTCCCTGTCGAAAACGGCAACGGCAGCAAGCGGCGAAGAACGACCATGAACAGGTTCGCGGAGAACACTCAGAATACCTTCCGAGATGGTGGATCCTGGGGGGCGGCGCGGAGGCGCTGGTGGCAGAGGCAATCAAGACGAGCAGGTCAGTGAACCGGCAGGGGGCAACGCGCTACACGGCGAACTAAGTGATGGTGCCCACCCGGGGGGAAGGTGGGCACCATCCGTGTTCACCGGCGTCGCATAGCTCGGAGGGAGAGAGCGCCGGCGAACCAGCCGCGACCTGATGTCGCGGTCCTTCTCTTCCATCCGCTCTCACACTCTGATAGTATAATACCCGATTCCCGGCGTTAACTAACATGTGTCAACAGAAAAGCCCGAATAATCGGGAAGATCACGTTCCGGAGCGTACGCGGGCTCTGTCTCGATACTTCTTCCTCCAGCAGACTCAGCAGGCCGCGCGACGACTCATCGGCTGCCTCCTTGTGCGGCGAACGCGCTCCGAGACGCTGATGGCTCGAATCGTGGAGACCGAGGCTTATCTCGCTGAGGGAGATCCGGGCTGTCATGCGGCTCGCGGACGTACCGAGCGCAATGCGCCGATGTTTGGAGAGCCGGGCACTCTCTATGTCTACCTGATCTACGGCGTGCATCTGTGTATGAACATTGTCACCGCGCCGGAGGGCAAGCCCGAGGCGATCCTGCTGCGCGCTGCCGAGCCCCTGGCCGGAATCGAGTTGATGCGAAGGCGTCGTGGCAGAGAGCCGCTGCAGGACCTCTGCAGCGGCCCCGCGAAATTAACAGAGGCTTTCGGTGTGACGCCGGGGCACAATTGCACATCTGTGACATGCGAGGGCGAAGCACACGCGCACGGCGACCTTTTCGTGGTCGATCCGGGGGACGGCCCCGATGAGATCCTCGTCACCACGCGCATCGGACTTGGTGAGGATGCTGGAGCAGATTTGATGTTGCGCTATCTTGAGCCGGACTCGCCTTGGGTCTCCGCGCCACCGAAAACGGACGAGCCGGCAAACTACGAGAAAAGGTGAGGGCAAAGATGAAGATCAGTTTTATGACATTCGTCGCACCCGAGTGGTCCCTCGAGGAATGCCTGACCGCCGCAATCCGCTACGGCTATGACGCGATCGAGCCGCGCTGTGAGGCCGATCACAATCATGGGATAGAGTTGGATACGACGAAGAGCGAGCGCAAGACCATCAGGGAGCAGTTCGATAGCTGCGGCGTCGCGCTGACCACGATCGCCACCTCTCGGCGCTACGCTTTTGACAGCGATCACGAGCTTCAGGAGACGATCGATCTGACCAGGCGGTACTGCGACCTCTGCGCCGACCTGGGCGCCCGGAACATACGCGTCTTCGGTGGTAGAACGCCGGAGGGCATGGACTTCGAGGACGCAAAGAAGGTGGTCGCCGAAGCACTTCACGAGTGCGGCGAATATGCCCAGAAACGGAGCGTATATCTTTGTCTGGAGACACATGATGCATACTGCAACTCATCTGATGTGCTGGAGGTAGTACGGACGGCGGACAATCCCAATATCGCGATCAACTGGGATATCATGCACCCCTACCGCTTCGGCGAGAGCATCGAGACGGCCTTCAACAACGTGAGGCAACATGTCAGACACTGTCACATTCACGACGCAGTCAGACCCGAGGACGGCTCGACCTCAGGCTGGGAGCTTGCACTGATGGGTGAGGGCGATATCCCTCATGACAAGGCAATTGACCTGCTCGCCACGATCGACTATGGCGGCTCGCTGTCGGGCGAGTGGATACGCGCATTCGATCCGGAGGTTATCCTGCCCCACGATGCGCAGGTGCTGCGCGAGTATATCGCGTCGGCGACCGAATAGGGGCGCAGCAGTCGTTCCGTGGCACGGACACTCCTGTCCGTGTAGTAGTTGTCGTAATTGTCTTAATCGACAGAGATTCCTGTCCGCAAATGCACGGTGATAGAATCCGTGAACGGAGGAGTTGCATTGACACAGGCAGGAGAGAGCGGGCGCGATTCCCAGCGTGTCATTGGCACGCTGCAGAGACGAAGGAGAACCCTGCCGCGCTGGGAACGCGCCCACGCGACATACCATGTCCGCACCTCTGTCCATCCCGAGCGTACCGAACGTCTGACGCAGCCAGAGATCGGGAAGACCGTCAGTGAGACGCTCGAATACGACGACGGACGGCGGTACCGGCTTCACTGCTACGTGTTGATGCCGGATCACCTGCACATGTTGCTTCATCCGCTTCAACGAGGGGGTGGAAGCATTCCGATCACTGAGATCATGAAGACACTCAAGGGCGTAAGCGCACGTCGCATCAACCGCGCAAACGGGCTCGGAGGAAGCTTCTGGCTGGATCAGTCTTACACCAGGATAATCCGGTGCGAGAAGGAGTATCGGGAGACTTGGCATTACATCAGGAGCAACCCGGTTCGGGCTGGCTTTGTAGAGCGTCCGGAGCAGTGGCGGTGGTGGTGGGAGCGCGCGCGATGAGGATACTCTGCCTCTGGCAGCATCTGTTGCGATTACGATGCACGGACAGGAGTGTCCGTGCCACGGAGTTGATGATGCTTTTCCTGCGCGAGACGGGGGGACGGACTGCCCGATGATACACACACAATGAAGGATGGAGCGGTGGGTTGATGATCGAACCGAGGATCGGGGTGGAGGAAGCAGCAGAGGTCTGTGCGCGTATAGCCGACAACGTCGAGCGGGTGATCGTTGGCAAACGCGAGGCGATTGAGCGCAGCCTTGTGGCGATGATCGCCCGCGGTCACCTGCTGCTCGAGGACGTTCCGGGCGTCGGCAAGACCATGCTGGCGCGTTCACTCGCTGCATCGCTGGGAGGGGAGTTCCGCCGGATCCAGTTCACCCCCGATCTGCTTCCCACCGACGTCACAGGAGTCTCCATCTACGATCAGAAGCAGGGAGAGTTCTCGTTTCGGCGCGGTCCAGTCTTCGCCAACGTGGTACTGGCCGATGAGATCAACCGCGCATCCCCGCGCACGCAATCGAGCCTGTTGGAGGCGATGGAAGAGCGGCAGGTCACGATCGATGGGATCACGCATCGGTTGCCTGATCCCTTCATGGTCATTGCCACGGAGAACCCCATCGAATACGAAGGCGTCTATCCTTTACCGGAGTCCCAACTCGATCGCTTCCTCCTGCGCTTCAGTATCGGCTATCCCGAGCGCGGGGAGGAGATGAGCATTGTACGCGAACAACTCCAGGGGCATCCCGTGGAGACACTGGAAGCCGTCTCGGGCCCATCCGACGTGTCGGCCGTGCAGCGTGTCGCATCGCGTTGCCATGTCTCAGAGGATATCTACGATTACGTGCTCGATCTGATCGAGGGGACTCGAGACTCACCCGAACTCTCACTGGGCGCGGGGCCTCGTGGCACTCTCGCCTTGATTCGCTGCGCGCAGGCGGCTGCAACGATCGATGGCCGGGACTTTGTCGGCCCCGATGACATCAAGTCGATCGCGCGAGAGGCTCTAGCCCATCGTCTGATTCCGCGCCCCGAGGCGCGAGTCGATGGGATCACCGGGGAGCAGGTTGTGGAGGAATTGCTCGACAGAGTGCCCGTGCCGTGAGACTGTAAACTCCGACCTCAGAGGTCGTTGATTATAATGAGCCGGAACCTGAAGATCTTCACATTCGCGACGGTGATCTTCGCGATTACCGGCGTGATGAATGATGCAACCGTAATGTTCGTGCTGGCGGGGGTCGGCGCGACAGTGATACTCGTATGCTACCTGCTCTCCGCACTCTCATTGTCTCGACTTGATGCTGAGTTGATCGCGCCACCCGGGAACGCGACGGCCGGGAGCGAGCAGCATCCCCGGTTGCTGATACGTTCGACCGGCAACATCTCCCTCAGCTCAACCGGCGTAGAGCTTGGCGCGCGTAATCTCACCATCGATGGCATCGAGATTGAGAGGCGGGCCCTGCTGCCAAACCTCCCGCCCGGTTCCAGTGTCGACGTTGACTTCGAACTGCGACCGCCCGCCCGTGGTCGCTACCGCCTCGGTCCCCCTACAATCGTGGACAGTGATCCCATTGGAATGTTCGAGCAGCGGCGGGAGTGCGGCGAGGCCACCGAATTGCTCGTCTTCCCCCGGACATGGGATGTGCCGCGGGTGGCGACCTGGGATCCGAATATCGGTCGTCGTGTCCGCCGTGGGCTGCAGGGGAGGCAGGATCGAGGAGAGTTCCGCGGGATCCGGGAGCATATTGCAGGGGACGATCTGCGGCACGTTCACTGGAAAGCCACCGCTCATATCGGCGAACTCTCCGTCAAGGAGTACGAGCCGTTGCGTCACGATATCATCTCAATCCATCTCGATCTCGCCGCCGACAATCACTACGGCCGCGGGCTCTCGAGCACGCTGGAGACTGCGATCTCCGCGGCCGCGTCTTTGGCGCGCGGCGGGCTTGCCGAGCAGCGCTCCGTCTCTCTGATGGGTGCGGGCCTGCCACCTGAAGTTGGCCGTCCCGGATCGGGACAGGCGCATCTGCACAGGATCATGACCGCTCTCGCTGAAGCGCAGCAAACCGCAGCCGACTTCACGCATTCACTCGCGCGACAGCTTCGTTCGGTCCCACGCGGCGCATCTCTCTTCGTGATCACCACAGGGATCGAACAGGGCCTCGTGCAGACACTTTCGATGAGTGCATCGACTGCCGCTTCGGTGATGCTGTTGGTGGTGGAAGGCGACGTCAGAGGCGGGAACGAGCGGTACAGCCCGTCCTCACGCCAGGTGGCTGAAGCCGCTCATGCCGCGGACATACACGTGGGCGTACTGCGCTCTCCTGCGGATGTCGGCGACGCACTGACGGCGGCAATGAGCGGAACCCGGCGCGTCAACGCGGAGGTGATCTGATGGCAGCCGGAACCTCCGTGCTCGAGCGCGCTCAGTCGTACCTTGAGCGGCATCACTTCACTCCATTCGCTCACGAACCGCCTCCGGACACACCGGAAGAGCGGCGACGCTGGCGAGCGTTGATGCTGGCCGGATGGCTCACGATGGGAGGGGCGCTTCTCGCCTCAACGGCACTGATCGACAGTGGGCTGCTTCTGATCGTGCTCACGGTGACCATGCTGGTGGCCTTTCCTGTGGTGAAGCGGCTTCACTTCAGCGAGTGGCCGCGATTCTGGATCAACTGGCTCACGCTCATCGTAGCCATTGGACTGGGCATCATGTATTGGAGGCTCGGTCTCTTCACCGGTGGAGAGACCGCCTCACGGATGGTCCTGAGTTATCGAACGCTGGTCGGGCTGTTCTACTGGGTGATGGTCTTCCGCGCGTTCACCATACGAGAGGCAAGCGATCTGACCCAGACGGCACTGCCCGCCGCCTCCGGTTTGCTGCTGATTCTCGTTGCTGCGCCCACCCCAGTCGCCTATCTTGGAACGGCGCTTGTAATAACTGGGACGATTGCGCTGCTCGCCGGTGAACACGCGACTGACAGAGAGAGCAGCTTCCACGCAGTCGTGGGAGGCGACCGCATAAGAGGCGGACGGTGGCGGCCGAAGGCCAACTCGTGGGTAAGTCTTCTTGCAGGCGCCGCGATCGCCGCTGTGATCCTCGCCGCGGTTGCGGCGAGGGTGGAGCCGTCGAATGCCGTGGGGCGCTGGGTTCGCGCACAGCTTTCCGATCGCCTGGCGAGAATGATGATCCGCGAGCGCCCCAGCCCCCATGTCTCGTCGGACAGCATGGCCCTTGGCGGTCCGGCGCCGACGCCGCAGGATCGATTGATGCTGACGGTGAGGTCGGAGTATCCAACACCGATGCGCATACTCACCTATGAGCTTTACACGGGAGAATCGTGGAAGCTTGCCGAGCGCGAGTGGGATAGAGCGACACGTTCAGTCGATGGCTGGCATATGCCTCCACCGGAGGACTTCGGCCTTGCCAGTGAAGTCACGGATGACTGGAAGATACAGGTCAGGGCGGGATGGGCCTTCCGGGGCGCTCTTCCCGTGCCATGGTGTGCTCAATCGGTTAGACTCGATGCCCCTTCAGTCCGGGTTAACTCGGCCGGCATCGTGGGGTTCTCCGGCCATGTGGAGGCCGGTGACAGTTATGCTGTCACCTCCGCGGTTCCCACCGCGATCTCGGCGCCTGCTGGAACGCCGCCGCCACCTCGCGTTGGCCTCGAGAACGCGCTGCAGCTTCCCGAGGACCTCCCTCAGCGAGTGAGAGACCTCGCGCGCGAGGTCAGCGAGCAAACGTCCGAAAGACCCGCTGAGGTAGTCATGGCCGTCGACGCACATTTGAAGATCAACTACGATTACGACGATGATGCCGCCGAGCTTCCTGAGGGGGAGGACTTCGTCGATCACTTTCTGTTCGAGGAGCAGCGCGGCTACTGCCAGCACTTCGCCACGGCGATGGTAGTCATGCTTAGAACACTGGACATTCCCGCACGCCTGGTCACCGGCTTCACCGCGGGAGAGTACATAGAATCACACGACGTTTACGAGATCCGCGATCAGGACGCGCATGCGTGGGTGGAAGTGTACTTCGAGGACAGCGGCTGGATAGACTTTGACCCGACTCCAGATGCCGAGGAGACGGAACAGACACTTGCGGGCGGAATCTCTGAGAGTTTCGGTCAGTTGGGGGCAATGCTATCCTCAGCCGCAAATTGGGCGCGCCAGAACGCCATCAGGCTCTCCGCAATCATATTCTCGACCGTGGGGCTGCTGGCCGCGATGGTGCTGGGCGGGCGTTGGTATCATCGACGGCTTACACCGCTGCGAAGGAATGCCACCGCCTCGGAGCGAATTGTGCATGCGTACAATCAGGCGCTGCGCTGGCTTGAACGCGAGGGCATTGAGCGTCCTCCATCGCTTGCACCATGGGAGTACCAGGAGATGACGGCAGGGAATCGACCTCAAATCGCGGATGACATGCACGAGTTGACCGGGCAGTATATTCGTGCCCGCTACGGTTGCCGTTCGCCCGAACCCGGCGCTGCGGACGCCGCGGAGAATGCGCTCAAGCGAATGCGTGAGATCATCTTCAGCCCAAACGGGACGAAGGAGCCCGACGGTGTTGAGGCATAGATCACTGCGGATCGCCGCCGCGGCGGCGCTGTGCCTCGCGCAGGCCCTGACGGCGAGAGTGGTCCTCGGGGACGGGGTCGCCCGGATCGTGCAGTATCGTTCGGAACTCGATGACTCGATCCAGGAATATGGTGTCTATCTCCCCGCGTCAGGTCCTCCAGGCACCGACGGTCATCCGGCGGTGCTTCACGGTCATGGCTACGGCTGGAGCGTGAGCAAGAGCTTCTCCGACTTTCAGCGCCAGTGGGCCGAGGAGCACGGTTGGGTGCTGATCAACGTCAACGCCCGCGGCCCCAACTTCTACGAGGGAGTCGGCGACATCGAGACGCTGCGGGTGGTCGAGGATGCTACCGCCCGATTCGGGCTTGACAGAAATCGCATATACATGACCGGAGGCTCGATGGGCGGGACTGGAGCTTTGCGTCACGGCCTCCGCCACCCGGACGTCTTCGCGGCGGTCATGGGCGTGGATGGATGGACCGATTACCGGATCTGGCACTGGGAGTGGTACGCCCGGGAGGACTACCGCGACCTGATCGAGGAGTTTCGCCGTCCCCTGCTGATGGCTGCGTCACCCCTCTACTGGGCGGAAAGAGGCTCGCTTGGGGCCGTGGGCCACATCGTCGGGGGAAGAGATACGGTGGTGCTGCCCGAACACGGCCTGCGCCTTCATCAGCGGCTGCGTGAACTGCGATCGCAGGATCCGGCGGGCTACGATCACAAGTTGATCTTCAACCCGTTGGCCGGACACGTTCGCGGCAGAGACTATCGAGCCATCTACGGATTCTTCATGGGCCGGGAGCGCGTGGAGAACCCCGCGTCATTTCATCTCAGGAGCGCGGTCCTCAAACACGCCGAACTCTACTGGGGGCGCATCGAGGGCTTTCTCATCGACGGAATCCCCGGGGGGCTGGAGGTCGATGCCGGTGAGCAGACCGTTCACGTGCACACTGATAACCTCAACTCGTTCACCCTCCTGCTCAGGGCGAGTCCGCTCGCCGACGCATCCCGGGTGAGGGTTATCGCTGATGGTTTTCCCTGCTACGAGGGGCCGCCCGAGAGCGTAACGCTCTCCGCGGAACTCGATGAAGGCGGCTCTGTGGTGGGATGGCGGCGCAGCGAGACTCGCCGCAGCGGCCTGCACAAGCGTCCCGGGCTCAGCGGGCCTGTCGGCGAGGCATTCCTGCGGCCTTTTTTGGTCGCGTGGGGCACCGATGGCCCCCCCGTCGAGGTGGCGCGGCATCGGGTTGAGGCCGAACAGTTCGCACGAGACTGGAACTCTTTCATGATCCGCGCCGACGTGGTTCGCGCGGTTCCTGAGCACAAGCTTACCCGCGCTCAGATAAGGAGCCGCAACGTCATCCTCTTCGGCAGCCTTGACACAAGCTCGCTTCTACGCCGGGCCGATGCCGCTCAGCCCTTTCCGGTACGAATCGGTAGCGAGAGGGTGATAGTCCGTGATCCCCTGCTTGGTGACCGACGCTATGTCGGTGAGAAGTACGGAGCGATGATGATCTACCCCAATCCGCTGAGTGACTTCAACACATTCTTCGTCATCGCGAACCGCAGGATACTCACTACCGAGCACGGAACGTCACCACAACTCCTCGCCTACGACCTTGAGAAGCTGCCCTGGGCCTATCCGGACTACGTCGTTTTCAACAACGATCAGTCAGAGCTTCCCTTCGTGCTCAACGTCAACAACAAAGATCACGTTACCTGCTACGAAGCGGCCTATTACGTCGAGGCAGGTTTCTTTGATGAGCGCTGGCAGATCGATCATGCGGGTGAGCTGCGACGCGTACGCCGGCAGCGTCCCAGTGAGCATCGCCTTGCGCGGATCAATGAGCTATCGATCGAAGGCAGCACCGCGCTTGTGCGCATTACCGATTCAGAGGGGGATCCGGTGCATACCGCCCGCGTCACCGGGCGATGGTGGGGCCGTGAGGAGTTTGTGGCATCGGCATCTACCGACGAGGAAGGGGTCGCCGAGTTCCCCGCCCCGGGCGATGACCTCGCGGAGATGGCCTTTGAGATCGTCAGCGTGATGGCTACTGGTTGCACGTGGGACCGGACGGCGGATCGCGCGCGCAGACTGGCTCCCGGCCGCTTCTCTCCCGCACAGGTCTACCTCAGCCCTCTCGATGATCGCGCCGCGGTCGCGTCTGATGGCGCACTGCAGGTGCGATTGCTCGCGCACAATGCTACGCTGCGCGCCAGAAACGTCAGGGTAAGCCTCGCGCCCCCCTCGGGACGTGTGACGCCGGGGCGACGTGAGCTTGACCTGCCGCCCGGTGGCCGCGAGGAGGTTGAGTTCACATGGTGGCCCATGGATCGCAGGCCGGGACAAGTTAAGCTTCATGCCGAGGCGGTGGCGACGGGTGGTGAGACTGCCGCCATCGATACCAGGATGATTCCGGTTCGGGTCACTCCGCGAAGCGAACTGCCTGTCTTCATAACTGATCTCAGTGCATCCAGCATCGATTACGCTCAACCGTGGAAGGTCTCCGCGACACTACGCAACTACGATGCGCACAACTCTGTAGAGACCATGGTTCACTGCACAATCATGGAGGCAGAGCACCATCGGGCGGCGAAGAGTGTCTCAATCCCGGCCGACGAATCAGTGAAGATCGAGTGGTCCGGCGACGAAACGCTGTTGAGGGGCGAGTATACCGTCAGGGTAACGGTGGAGGGGGCATATGGAATCACCGACACCGAGCAGTTCGCAGTCAGATAGGGGAGCGGGACAGATGATCCGAAGACTGCAGGCGGCTTTCATTGTGATGTTGCTGGGAAGCGTGCCGATCCCGGCGGCGCCGGTGGTGCAACAGGTCGGGCAGATTGGGCCGACCGAACTCGTGCTCCAGACCGCGGAATCTAAGGCCCTGGTACGTCACCAGGCGACGGTTCATCTGCGCGAGGGCCGAAACCTGCTGGCCTTCTCATGGAATGAGGAGGAGCAGATCGACTCTGCCAGCGTCAGAATCCAGGGTGAGAATCTGCAGATCGGTGAGACGGTGCGCCCGGCGCGTGCTGACAGGAAACTGCAGTGGACCGTCTCCGCCCCGGATGCGGGAGAGCGGCCGATAACGATCACGTACATGCTTGACGGCATCAACTGGAGTCCCCACTACCGTATGAGGGTACCCGAGGGCGGCTCACAGCTTACTCTGACCGGTGAGATCGAAGTCACCAATGATAGCGGCCTGGCTCTGGATAATCTTGATGCGAAACTGGTCCTCGGCAGACCCGGCACGGGGTCGGAGAGGGACGAGCGCATGACCTTCTCCATAGCAGACGTTGATGCGCTTGCAGTCGGGGAGACCGTCCGTACCGGCTTTCTTTCACTCATGGAGATGCCTGCCGAGTTCGTCTATCGCATCGATTCCGAGCGTGCGAATCGGGTCGAACAGGTCATGCTGGTTCAACCGCCAGAGACCGGCGTGCTTGGAAGAGAGGCGCTGCCCACCGGCTCTGCCTCCCTGACGATCATGCGGGGAGGGGGTCCCGACCGAATCATCAGGACGAAGCTGGAGTACGAGCCCGCGGACGAATTCGAGATCAGGATCGGTCCCGAGCGCGACCTAATGGTAGAGCGTACGCTGCTGGAACAGCAGAAGACGAACGTTGAGTTTGACCGAATCGGCGCGGTGAGCGGCTTCGACACCATCGAGAACTATCGCCTGCAGGTGACGAGCTATCTCGCTCACGAGGTAGAGATTGAGGTGGCCGAGACTGTGCTTGACACCTGGCAGTTGCGGACCGACGCGGATTACGAACTGGAGGATGGTCGTGCGTTCATGCGCATCACCGTGCCGCCGGGCGGCGAGGTATCGCTTGAGTTCACCCTGACGAAGCACTCAGGGACCCGGATCCCGTAAATTGCTCTGCAGTTGACAGAAAGCTGTCCCTCACGCCGGTACTGAGTTGTTCGGAGGTAACATACTTAGCCGCACCCGCCCCTGCTGCCCACGGCGGCCCACCGACCAGTAGCGGCGGAGCCGATCTCGGCTCCGCCGCTACCCGTTCCAAAAGCAGGAGCTTTCTGTGTCGGTCGCGTGTCAGGACATCGCGATCTCGACGTTGTCGGCGACGCCGCCGAGGATCGTGTAGTCGGTGCGCGCCTCCTGCAGGATCGAGCCCGGGATGAACTTGCTGACCGGGCCGTGGGCGACGAGCCGGGCGATGAAGCGCTGCCAGCTCATGTCTGTGGCCGGCCCGCACATCCCGTCAAGCCAGAAGCTGCGGTGTTTCGCGCCCATGATGTCCGCGGGAGCGATCGTGACGGCCTTCGGCGGCACCCATGACCAGTCCCCGCCGAAGCTGTGCAGGGCGTTTTGCATGATCGTCATCGGGTGAAGCTCGACAAGCTGGGCACGGGCCGCCTTGTAATCCTCGATGCTGTCGTAGTCGTGCCCGAGGTGTGACTCCCAGAACGCGATGTGGCCGCACCAGCCGATGCCGCCGTAGCAGCAGTCGGCGCCACCGTAGTCCTCGATCATCTTCGAGTAATCGCCGATATTGTCGCTGCTGGGGAAGAGTATCTTCTCCATGGGTGGTCGCAGGTCCTCATCGATGCGGCTGAAGAGGTTCTGCATCATGGCGGTCGCGAACGAACCCTCCCACTCCGGCGGCGCGGTGTTGCCGTCCTCGTCGGCGTACTCGTCCATGTTGAAGGTCACGAGGTGGCTGCAGTCGAGTCCCATGCGATTGATCATCTCGGCCGCTATTGCAAACTGAGGTACCGGGCCGACCGGCAGGATCAGTACGCACTCGCGCCCCTCTTCGCGAGCCTCAATGAGCCTCAGGACGATGTCGGTGGCGAAGCGTCCGTAGAACTCGGCGGAATCCTCGACCACCCGAATCTGAAAGTCAGGATTGTCGTGCTGGGTAATCTCTTCCTTCGTGATGGCGCGTACGCGCGCGCACTCCTCGGCGTCCTGAAAGTCGATGAACTTCGCAAGCGCCGGCATGAAAGCCATCGTGTACCCTCCTTGGTCCACGCCATTACAACGTGGTCTGCGTGATCGATGGTCCCTGGTAGACAGGCGATTCGCCCTCGCACGGAGAATACCTCCCTCCGGTGCATCTTCGTCTGAAAGGAACTCGCGGTGTTCGTCACCTGGAAAGCGCAGAGCGATCTGATCGAGCGTCTCGACCCCGGCTTCGCGCATCCCGCGTACGATGCGCTGCTGGAAGAGTGCGCCGCGAAGCTGGCGCCTCTGGGCGAGTTCATGGCGCATATCACCTACGGCGCGATCGTGACGGGCCGCAGGCCCGAGCACGACCCCGAAGGCCTGCCGCTGATCGGCCAGGGGGCGCTGAGGCACAGCGGCGTGGACCTGAGCGATTGCATCCGGGTGCCGCGTGAATCGCCGTGGGCGCTGGAGCGGGCCACCGTCCGGCGCGGTGATCTTCTGATCGAGCGCTCGGGTGCAGGATCGCTCGAGCAGAATCGGCTGGCGGTTCACCACTGTGAAGAGCCGGCCGTGGTTGACTGCTGGGTGGACCTGGTCCGCCTCAAGGGTATTCAGCCGGACTTCGTGGCGGCTTTCCTCAGGACGCGTTGCGGCTGGGCACAGATCCACCGCCTGATCAACGGCGTGGGCCCGGCGAATCTGAGCTTCGACGAGATTCGCTCGCTGCGGGTGCCGGTGGGAGAGGAGGACCTTGAGGCGCGGATCGTGGAGCGCCACGCGCGCGAGGTGCTTCCCCTGCACAACTCCGGGCGCTTCGACGAGGCGACGGAGGCAATGCGCGCGATTGTGCAGGAGTTGGAGACGGCGCTGCGGGCTTCGTAAACGACCGGATGCGCAGGGAAGCCTGCCTTCGGAACCACCCACGGCAACGACTTACGACCAACGGCCGGGCCGGACTTTGGCTCCAGCAAACGACGCTGCAGCCTGCGTCGGCCCCTCCAGTGACGGCAGTAACGACAGGAACGGCAGCAACAGCGTCTGCGGCAGTAAGGGCAACGATGGGCGAGCGCAGGAAGGAACCCGGGCGGCCCGCTGCGAACTATCCCCCCCCAGTCATCAGACCGGGGCTCGCGTAGCCCCCGAAGCTCGCAATAGGAGGACGCAGTCATGGCCGTGAAGATCGGCTTTGTCGGATGCGGCGGCATCGCAAACGCGCACATGCAGAACCTGGCGGAGATAGATAACGCGGAGATGGTCGCCTTCAGCGATGTCATCATCGAGAAGGCCGAGCAGGCCGCGGATGACTACGGCGGGGAGGCGTTCGAGGACCACCGCGAGATGTACGACAGCGCCGAGATGGACGCGGTGTACATCTGCCTGCCGCCCTTCGCGCACACCGACCAGGAGGTACTGGCGGCGGAGGCGGGACTGCACATGCTGGTGGAGAAGCCGATCGCGCTGACCATGGAGAAGGCGCGCGAGGTCGAGGCCGCGATCGCCGAGGCGGGCGTCATGAGCTGCTCAGCCTACCACTGGCGCACCCATGACACGATTCAGTGGGCGCTGGAGGAGTTTGCGGGCGAGACGATCGCGATGGTGCTCGGCTGGTGGATGGGCGGCTTCCCCGGCGTCGCATGGTGGCGCGTGCAGGAGGAGTCCGGCGGTCAGATCCTGGAGCAGACCACGCACATCATCGACACCGCGCGGTATATCGCGGGCGAGATCGAGCGCGTCTCGGCGGAGATGGCGCTGCGCGTGATGACCGACGTCGAGAACATCTCGGTCCCCGACGTCGGCACCGTGAACCTGCGCTTCGAGAGCGGCGCGATCGGGAACGTCACGAACTCGTGCATCCCGCCGGGCTGGCGCAACGGCCTTTGCATCGTCGGCGAGAAGAAGACCGTCGTCTTCGATCAGAATCGCTTCAAGCTTCGCACACCCGACGGTGTCGAGGAGCGAAGCTGGGAGTGGGAGGCGCCGCACTTTCGGGAGAGCGAACTGTTCGTGGACGCCATCGCGCAGGACGATCCTTCACTGATCCTCTCGGACTACTCCAACGGCGTGAAATCGCTTGCGGTGAGCATCGCAGCGAACATGTCCGCCGAGAGCGGAGAACCAGTTGCGCTCGCGGACGTCTGATCACGGAATAGGAGCGCCTGAGCGCATCGAATCAGCTGTCGAAAGGGCGTAAGAGTTGATGATTGGAATCACCGGTGGGGCCGGCTTTCTCGGCTACCACGTCACGAACTACTTCCACGACAGAGATCCCGACAGCACATTCGTGCTGCTCGACGTCGCGGATTTCGTCCAGAGCGACTATCCCGACGGCACGCAGTTTGTGAATGCCGACATCCGCGATCGCGAGCGGCTCGAGGAGGTACTGAACAATTACGACCTCGATTGCGTTATCCACGCCGCCGCCGCGCTGCCTCTCTGGCGGCCCGATGACATCTTCAGCACGAACGTGGAGGGTACCCGCAACGTGCTGTGGGCATGTGAGGCGCTCGGCGTTCCACGCGTGGTGTACATCTCCTCCACTGCCGTTTACGGAGTGCCGGATGTGCATCCGCTTCACGAGGATCATCCTATGGTCGGGGTCGGCCCCTACGGTGAAAGCAAGGTTCAGGCCGAGGAGGTCTGCCAGGAGTTTCAACAGAGGGATCTCACGGTCGCCATCCTTCGCCCGAAGACCTTCATCGGTACCGCACGACTGGGCGTCTTTCAGATACTGTACGACTGGGTGGAGAGTGGCTGCAAGATCCCGATCATCGGCGACGGCACGAATCGATATCAGCTTCTCGAGGTCGAGGACCTGTGTGAGGCGATCCGGCTGTGCGTGACCGAGGCCCCCGAACTCTGCAATGACATCTTCAACGTGGGCGCTGAGGAGTTTCACACCGTTATGGAGGATGTGGGAGCATTGTGCGACTACGCCGAAAGTGGCGCGCGCGTCATGCGCACCCCCGCGTGGCTGGTCAAGCCAATACTCGCGTTGCTTGAAGCGCTACGTCTGTCGCCGCTTTACAAATGGGTCTACGGCACCGCCGACACCGACAGCTACGTGGCGGTCGATAAGATCAAGGAGACCCTCGGTTGGTCGGCGCGCTACTCCAACGCCGAGGCGCTCATCCGCTCATACCAGTGGTATCTCGATCACAAGGATGAGTTATCGGAGGGTACGGGCGTGACCCATCGGGTGGCGTGGAATCAGGGCGCCCTGAAGGTAGTGAAGGCGTTCATGAGGTAGCGGGCCAACGAGTCGTCTTTCCGCCTCCCACTCGACCCGGGACACGCTCAGTCTGCTTTTGGCAGACGGGGCTGACAATTGATGATCAGAAAACGACATCTCCCGCGGAATCGAATGGAGGCGGTGCGCATTTGCGTGTTGAGGCGGGGTAGGTCTCCCTCGCCCAGCTTCATGCAGGGTTGGTGAAAGTCAGCCAGGGGACCATGGAGGCATGAAGATTCGTGGTTGCGATTGGGGCTACCATCGACGCCTTGAATCACTGCAGCCGCTCTCGCTCGTTCTGACTGATTGCGAGATTCGTGCTTCACTGTTCGGCGCGCCGCGAGCCATGATCCGCAGCGGAAAGACACTTCTTTCCTTGCCCAATCAGGGTATTATCGCTTTTCTCCGACAATCGCGCCGTTGACGCTTGACTCCTCGCGAGCATTTTGCTAAGGTTTTTGTACAGAGATTCTGGACAGTACTGCGATGAAAAGCATCTAAACGCGTAGCAATTCGTACAGGGAGTGACTGCACATAGACCGGTCCTATCGGACAAACGAACGGATCCGTGCTCCGGAGGTTCGAGTGATCTCGCCGGAGGGCGACCAGATCGGTATCATGCCGCGCGACAAGGCGATAAGTACGGCGAAGGAGAAGGGCCTCGACCTCATTGAAGTCGCCCCCAACGCGGAACCACCTGTGTGCCGGATAATGGATCACGGGAAGTTCCGCTACGAGCAGCAGAAGAAGGCCAAGGAAGCGAAGAAGAAGTCGCGGCAGACCCAACTCAAGTCGATCCGCATTCGTCCCAACACGGACGATCATGACGTGAACTTCAAGATGCGAAACGCCTGTAAGTTCCTCGAGAAGGGGGACATGGTGAAGTTCAATGTCATCTTTCGAGGACCTGAGTTGCGGCACAAGGATCGTGGCCGGGAACAGTTGCAGAAGTTCATCGAGGGCTGCTCGGAGGTAGGCGATGTCGAGCAGGCGCCTCGAATGGAGGGAAGGCGCATGACTATGGTCCTGCGCCCCAAATCCGACAACTGAGCAGGGCGGCCTGCAGGCAGTCGTTACCTGTCGACCGGGGTGCGCCTCGGTCGGCAAGACTTTCTCCGGAGACATGTATAGGGTCGCGAGGACCCATGAATACGAGAGGATTGATCGGCAGTGGGCAAGATGAAGACGAAGAAGTCAGCCGCGAAGCGGTTCAAGCGAACCGGTTCGGGAAAGTTGATGCACTCCGGGCCGGGGCAGAATCACGCTTGCACCGTGAAGGACGCCCGGCGCATGAGGCGTCTGCGGCAGAAGAAAGAACTGACCGACGGAGAGAAGAAGAAGATCGAGAAGCTCCTGCCCAATGACTGAGGTAATTACGTCACAAGTGTCCGCCACGAATTGTCTCGCAGGCGGCGAAGGGAAGAGTTGGCACAGATGGCACGAGTAAAGACAGGTTTCGTCCGGCGCCGCCGGCACAAGAAGTGGCTGAAGGCCGCCAAGGGTTCATGGGGCGGGCGGCACCGACTGTACAAGTCAGCTAAGGATACCGTTATACGGGCCGGAGCGTTCGCGTGGCGCGATCGACGACGAAAGAAGCGAGACTTCCGACGCCTCTGGATCGCGCGCATCAACGCCGCGGCACGGGCAAACGGGACGAACTACAGCCGACTGATCGGTGGCCTCAATAAGGCGGGCGTGAAGATCAACCGCAAGATGCTTGCGAAGATGGCGATGGAAGATCCGCAGGCGTTTGAAGCGGTGGTCGAGATAGCCAAGCAGGAGATGTCCGCGTAGAGATCTGAAGCTTACCACCCTTGCTAATCGAGAGTCCGCAGAATCAGCACGTAAAGCGACTCAGGTCGCTGGCCACGAAGAAGGGCCGGCGGAAGCAACGCCAGTTCCTCGTTGAAGGGGTCCGCGCCCTTGAGGAGGCGGTGGGCGGACGACTGACACCCGACACAGTGGCTATCTGTCCCGAGATGATCGGGAACGAGCGGGCCGAGCAACTGGCCACGGAGCTTGCGAGTGTGGGGACCAGGGTGCTGCGCATGGGGGCGGAGGCATTTGGCTCCTTCAGCCAGGTTAAGTCACCAGAGGGCGTGGCCGCGGCTATTCCGATCCCGGACGAGGGACTGCGTGCGCTCGACGATGCGGCGGAACTTGTGGTGGCGGCGGTTGATCTGCGTGATCCCGGTAACATGGGGGCGCTGCTCCGTACGGCCGATGCGGCAGACGCAGATGGACTGATCACCGCAGGAACTTGCGTTGATCTTTATGACCCAAAGGTGATCCGAGCGACTGCAGGTTCGATCTTCCACCTGCGCGCTGTGACTAACGTGGACCCTGATGAGATGCTGAAATGGGCACGTGAGCGCGGAATCTCCACTGTGGCGGGATGCCTCGAGGGAGCAAGACGTCATACGGAGATACGCTATCGCTCTCAAACCTTGCTGATGGTCGGCAATGAGGCGAACGGTCTGAGGCCTGATGTTGCAGCCCGTGCCGATCTGCGCGCGTATATACCGATGCCCGGGCAGACGGAGAGTCTCAATGTGGCGGTGGCGGCGGGCATACTGATCTGGGAGATACTGCGTCAGAAGACCGCCTGACGCGAGAGAACCACAATACAGGACCTTTCCAAAGACAGTGACGGAGAGAAGTAGGCGCGGGAAGATGGTCCACAGAGAGGGGCAGCCAAGGGCTGAGAGCGCCCCGACCGGTCACTGCGCCGAAGTTCCCTCCCGAGTCGCAGGCTGAACGCAGCGCGAACCGCGCGCCAGTAGGCCTCGTCGGCGCTCCACCGTTACCGGAGCAGGTGCATCATGCACCCCCACCTGATGGGTGGTACACCGGAAGCCCCGTGCTTTCGTCCCTGGGACGAGAGACGGGGTTGTTGCGTTTCCGGCCGGTACACCGGGAGGGACACCGGTAACCCGGGAGAAGACAATAGTGCAAAGAATACCCGACGTGCGCGGGTCAGGGAGAATGAGCGAGATGGAGAATCGGCTGAAGAAGATGGCGGATGCAGCACGTTCGGCGCTAAGGGGCGCCTCTGATCTCGAGGAACTGGAGGAGACGCGCATCGAGTATCTCGGACGCAGCGGCATCCTGCGCGAGCTTCAGCAGGGTATCCGGGATGTGGCCGAGGAACTGCGCCCGCGCGTGGGAAAACTCATCAACAGGACCCGGCAGGAGCTTGAGAAAATAGTTGAGGAGCGTCGCCGGGAGCTTGAAGAACAGCAGGTTTACGAGCGGGCCGAGGAGAACCGGATCGACGTCACGCTTCCAGGCCGCTCGGGTTACATTGCCGGACGGCACCCCCTGATGGCGACGCTTGATGACATGCTCGAGATATTCCTCGGACTGGGTTACAATATCGCGGAGGGGCCGGAGGTGGAGAACTACTACTACGGCTTCGAGGCCCTTAACTACCCGCCCGATCACCCCGCCATGGACGAGCAGATGACCTTCTACCTGGGGGAGAATACTCTGCTGCGCAGTCAGACTTCGACAGTGCAGATCAGAGTCATGGAGCAGCAGAAGCCACCGGTGCGGGTGGTGGTGCCGGGGCGGTGCTTCCGTCGGGACACTGTGGATGCCACTCACAGTCACACCTTCCATCAGCTTGAGGGTTTGTGCGTTGATGAGGGTATCACTATGGCGGATCTGAAGGGTACGCTGATCGCCTTCGGGCGGGGAATGTTCGGCGAAGACACGCGAGTTCGCTTCCGCCCGGACTTCTTCCCTTTCACCGAGCCGAGCGCGGAGTTTGCCGTCAGCTGCTTTGCCTGCCGGGGGGAGGGCGAGAACTGCCGTGTTTGCAAGAACAGCGGATGGATCGAGCTTGGAGGCGCGGGGATGGTCGATCCGAACGTCCTCGCCAACGTGGGCTATGACACCGAGCGTTATACCGGCTTCGCCTTCGGCGTGGGCATTGAGCGCTTCACAATGAACCGTCACGGTATCCCGGACATGCGGCTGCTCTACAGCGGTGACATGCGGATGCTCAGGCAGTTCTGAGGCCCGGCAGGAGCAGGTCGCGCCCTGGATGATTACCATCCGGTCGCTCGTGATCAGTCGCAGTCCGTTGTTGCATCCTGGAGGAGAATGAAATGCGGGTTCCTTACAGTTGGTTGCTGGACTATATCGACACAGATATCTCGGCCGAGGATATGGCCGAGGTGTTGACGATGGGCGGCCTGGAGGTAGAGGAGATCGATAACTGGGCCTCCGCAGACGGTGAGGCAACCGATCAGGTGCTTATCACCTCGGTTACCTCCAACCGCGGCGACCTTCTGTCGATGACCGGGGTCGCACGTCATGCCGCCGCCTTGCTCGACTGTGACTTCACACTTCCGGATTGCACGATGCCCCGGGGCGGTGAGCCTGAGCGGGCCGAGCATGAACTGACCCAGGGAGATTCTCAGATTACGATCGAGGATCTGGAGGGCTGCCCCCGCTATAGCGCGTTGCGACTTGTGGGTGTGGAGGTGCGCGAGTCACCCCAGTGGATGGCGCATCGGCTGGAAGCTGCGGGAGCGCGTCCCATCGATAACATGGTCGATGTCACAAACTACGTGCTCTGGGAACTGGGGCAGCCGCTGCACGCCTTCGATCACAAGCTGCTGGTCAACGGACACATCATCGTCCGGCGCGCCGAGTCGGGCGAAAAGCTCATGACGATCGACGGCGTTGCTCGCGAGTTGACTGAGAACGACCTTGTGATCGCAGACGAGAAGGGCGCTATCGCGCTGGCGGGAGTGATGGGCGGCACCGATACCGAGATACGCGAGCGCACCACGGATGTGCTGATCGAGTCCGCGCACTTCGATCCGACGATGGTTCGCCGCACCGCGCAGCGTCTGGGCATGGCCAGCGAGGCTTCCTATCGCTTCGAGCGCTTCGTCGATCCCAACCTGACTCTGCGGGCCCTCGGACGGGTCGCGCGTATCATCGAACAGATCGATGCGGGCAGTGTGGTCGGCCCGGCCATGGACGTGCGATCCGAGGACTTCGTTCGCGATCCTATAGTGCTTCGTCCGGCGCGAACCAACCACCTGTTGGGGCTGGAACTCACCACTGGCGAGCAGGTCGAGATGCTTGCTCTGCTGGGCCTTGAAAGCGAGCCGGAGAAGACGCCGGCGGAGCCGCCAGAGGAAGAACTGCTGCACCCATACCCGGATCACAGGCAGGCTCTGGAGCGACTCCGCGTCAGTGTTCCAACCCGGAGGCCGGACATCGAGCGTGAGGTCGATCTCATCGAGGAGATCGCAATAGTGTACGGTTACGACACTATCCCCGCGACACTGCCGCGAAACACTACCGGAGCGGGGGTTCGCACCAGGCGACAGAAGCTGGAGCGGCGCGTGAGCGAGATAATGCGTGGAGCAGGACTCTGCGAAAATGTGACCTACTCGATGATGGGCGCCTGCGATCTGGACTTCCTCGATTTGGCTGAGGATGTGGACCAGCGCGATGCTCTAAGGCTGCGCTCGCCCGCTGCGGAGAACCAGGAACTCATGCGCACCACGCTGCTGCCGGGGCTGCTCTCTGCAGCGAGGTACAATGTGAGACAGCGTGTGGAGGAGGTGGCCCTGTTCGAGATCGGACGCATCTTCGTCCCCCTTGAGGTGGGCCTGCCTGAAGAGCGGCAGAAACTGGGCGCGGTCTGCATGGGCAGCGCACGAACCTCCACCTGGAATCTCCCTGACGAGTACCAGGAGATGGACTTCTACTGGCTAAAAGGAATCATGGAGCAGTTGTGCGAGCGCCTGTACATCGACGATGAGGTGCAGTTCGCGCGAAGCACTCATGATTCACTGCATCCGGGTCGGGCCGCCCAGATCAGTGTTGGGCGCGAGACAGTCGGGGACATTGGTGAGATCTCTCCAGCTGTGCAGGAGGCTTATGACCTGCCCGCCCCGGCCTGCGTGGTCGAGCTTGATCTCGAGATACTCCTGTCACATGCCCGGTTACTGGCGAGATATGAGCCGCAGCCGCGGCTTCCCGCCGCACGCCGCGACCTGGCGCTGGTGGTCGATGATGATGAGAAGCATACCGGGCAGCGGCTGCTGAACGTTACCCGCGAGGCCGGAGGCGAGTTCCTCGAGCGTGCGAGGATCTTTGATGTGTACGTGGACGTCGAGCGCCTCGGTCAGGGGCGTAAGTCGGTGGCTCTCAGCCTGAGCTTCCGCCATCCCGAGCGCACGCCTACCGATGAGGAAGTTGAAGAGGCGATGGAGCGTATCACGCATCGACTCCGACGCAAGCTCGACGCCGAGGTGCGTACCTGGTAGAGAGGCGTGGGCGGTCGCCCGGGTGAACTACTGTAACACCGGCAGCACTATGCGCGAAGGCCGAGTCGCGTCATGATGAAGCGTGTTCTGCGCAATGCACAGGCGGCGGTCGCGTCCAGGCGCCCCACCGGTATTCGGGTTCAACTCGAAGCGCGGAAAGTTGCTCGAGGAGATATCTACGCGAATACGATGCCCGGCCACGAACCGATTCGCCGACGGGTAAAGCTCGAAGCGCAGTTCATAGACCTCGCCCGGCCGGGCGAGGTCTTCGCGCTGATAGCCGTTGCGGAAACGCAGGCGCATGATGCTGTCCGTCAGATTGAGCGCACACCCGGCAGGGTAGGCCTCACAGGGCGGGTATATGTCGAGCAGCTTGGCGGTGAAGTCAGTGTCGGGCGCATCGGTGGAGACATAGAGGACCGCCTCGATAGGTCCCGCGATGGTCACTTCATTCTCCAGCGGTTCAGTCTGAAAGCACAGGACGTCGCGTCGAGTGGACAGGGGCAGTGTTCCCTCGGTAAACGGAAAGCGCGAGTCGTTGCGCTGGTCGTATCCGCCAGGTTCCACGCCCAGCGCGGAGAGGTTCCCCCCGATCGTCGGTACCGGATCAGCGGGATCGAAGGTCCATGAGGTCGCCCCGCTCTTCTCAGTCGGCGGCTCGGTTGAAAGACCTCCGTCCAGGTGCAGGTAGAAGTCAGTTGGCTCGCAGTCCTCAGGCGGCCATCGGTCGGTCTCGCGCCACTCTCCCCCGTGACGGATCTCGGCAGCACCCTCAGCCGAGGGCCCGTCAGCAGGGCCCGGGCCTCCCCCCATCAGAAAGTAGCGCACAGTCCTCTTCTGTCCGAAGTCTGCGCTCTCGCCCTTGATGAAACGGTCGAAGAATGCGAGCCGCAACCCGAGGTAGTCGTCGAGGCTGGCGTGCGGCTCGAACGTCGCATCTCCGGATCTGCCGACCCCCGCGCCTGCATGCGTCCACGGCCCCATGAGCAGATGTACCGCCTCAGTTTGACGCGCGCTCAGTTCGACGAAGTTCTCAATCGTCGCGCGCGTGTAGCTGTCGTACCACCCGCCGATGTAGAGAGTGGGCACGTCAGCATGTTGGTCGTAGTGAGAAAGAGGACCAAAGCCCGGCTGCCGCCAGTGCTCGTCATAGCGCGCGTGGCGCAGGATGTCGAGCAGCCATCGTTCGTAGGACGGCACGAGCGCAAGCGGTGTCTCGCCCGGTTGAATGGGACAGCTTCGCACGTAATCCCAGATGTTGGCATGGGCCTCATCGAGGGCGGCCTTCAGCACCGGGTCGGCCTGCGCCTCGCGGCTGGTGCTCGCCATCATGAAGGCATAGACGAAGAAGCGCAGTTCCAGTGCACCGTTGTGACGCATCGCGTGGTGATAGTAGCTTGACGGTCCGTAAGTAACGACCATCGCGGACAGGTGGGGCGGATTGAGCGAGGCGAGGGCGTTTTGCACCGCGGCGACGTATGACTGCCCGATCGTGCCGACCTTGCCGTTGCACCAGGTCTGCGCGGCCAGCCACTCGACTGCGTCGTAACCGTCCGGACCCTCATGAGCGAATGGATAGAACTCGCCCTCGGACTGATATCGTCCGCGCACATCCTGAGCCACGAAGATGTAACCGTGCCGCGCCGAGCCGGTGGCCATCTCGACCATCGCGCGCTTGTCGTACGGAGTGCGCGCGAGGATCACGGGGAGTGGAGCGTCGTCTTCGCTCCATCCGGGAGGGAAGTAGATGTCGTTGGCGAGCCGCACACCATCTCGCAGCGGCATCATCAGGTCATGCCGGATCAGCGGTTCATTAGCGGTCAAGTTCGATCACCTCGAGCGGGAACCCGCGAGGGCTTCAACTGCTGACATTTACCGGTGAGCACGGTTCGCCGCCCGAGGGCCGATATCCTCTGCAATCGCAATGGCCTACACCAGCGGCAACGCCGGATGAGCCTGTTGAAGGTGCTCATCCGGCGCGAGATTGCTTCTTCGGATCTTGTGCACTAATCCACGGGCTCGAAGAGATCCTTGCCGACGCCGCAGTCGGGACATACCCAGTCGTCGGGAAGGTCCTCGAACGCTGTACCGGCCTCAATGTCCTGTGTCGGATCGCCCTCTTCCGGGTCGTAGACGTAGGCGCAGGCAGTGCACTCCCACTTCTGCATGATGCTACCTCCTGTGAGTTTCTGCTTCCTTAATCGCAACCTGCCAACGTCGCTAATCATTACAGTCGTCATCTGCCGTTGCCACCGCACCAGTTTTCACGGCTCACAGAGGTGGCCCTCGGCGGCAGCATTCTCGGCGTAGTCAGCGAGCAGCCGTCCGGCTTCGCGGCACTGCCCCAGGACCTCGTTGTCGGGACGCCACTGCGCCGATAGCGGCTCTCGGAGCACCTCGATCTCCATCTCTTCGAGGCGCTCCTGCAACTCGCGCTGCCCGGCGGGAGCCCATCCGCAGGAGCCGAACGCCAGGCCTGCCTTATGCTTCGGTGCAAGGCCTTTGAGGTAGGTGAGCAACCCCGCTATCTCCGGCATCATGGTCATGTTAAGCGTTGGACTTCCGAAGGCGACCGCCGCCGCATCCAGCATCTCGGTTGCGAGGGCGGTTCTGCCCGCCCGAGTCACGTCAAAGAGCCGCACTTCGACCCCGTCGCGCATCGCGCCCTCTACGATCTCGCGCGCCATAAGCTCGGTAGATCTCCACATGCTCTCATAGATAACGAGCACTTTTGCGACAGGTCGGCAGCGCACCCAGTCCTCATACGCTCCAAGTATCGTCGGTATCTCCGAGCGCCAGATGATCCCATGTGAGGGCGCGATCATCTCTATCTCCAGATCACCCACGGCTTCGAGAGCCTTCGCGATGGTCCGGCCGTAGAGCATCACGATATTGGCGTAATAGGTCTTCGCCTCATCCATAACCACCGGGAGTTCCGTCTCGTCGTCGAAGCGGCCGGAGGAGGCGAGGTGCTGCCCGAAGGCATCGTTCGAAAACAGAATCTTGGTCTCCAGGCAGTACGTCACCATTGAATCGGGCCAGTGAACCATAGGAGTCTGCACGAAACTCAGCGAACTGCCGCCGAGATCGAGTGTGTCGCCCGTTCCGACAAACTCGACCTGCCACCCGGACGTGTCGTAGTAACCCTCGAGCGTGCCGAGAGCCTTCTCATTGGTAATGAGCGTTGCCCCGGTGGCCTCCAGGACCTCGGGGAGAGCACCGGAGTGATCCGGCTCGCCGTGGTTAGCCACCACGTAGTCGATGTCATCTGGATCAGACACCTCGCCGACGTTCGCGAGGAGTGTGTCGGCGAAGCGGCTCTTCACCGTGTCGATCAGCGCGCTCTTCTCGCCTTGCACCAGATACGCGTTGTAGGTCGAGCCTCGGCGTGTCTCGTAGCCGTGGAAGTCACGCACGTTCCAGTCGATCGCGCCCACCCAGCCAGTTTCCTTGGTCAGTTCCACATACATCGTGAGACAGTGCTCCCTTCCGCTCTATCCGCCGCCCTGCTACGGGCCGCGCCCCACTTCGTCAGGCGTCTGAGCCATCGTACTCCTGCAGGGTCATCGGCTGGTTGCAGCAACTCATCGTGCCCGCCCCGGCGTGGATCACCTCGACGACGATACCGCATACGTCACAGCGATAGATTTCAGATACCTCAGCAATCAGAATGCACCTCTCTCAAGAGCATTATCCGTAAGCGGCGGCACGCCTGCATGAGACGCGCCGCCGCCGGGTCGTGTCCGACGATTCAGGCGCTGCTGTGCGCGGCTACCAGACGAGTCGCTCGCCGTAGACCTCGAAATGCGCCTGTGGATGGTCGCAAGCGGGACACTTGTTCAGCGCATCCGTGCCCTCATGCACGTACCCGCAATTGCGGCAGCGCCAGGCAACCTCGCTGTCGCGCGAGAAGGCCTTGCCCTCATTGATGTTCGCGAGGAGCTTGCGATAGCGATTCTCATGGCCGACCTCGGCCTTCGCAATCGAGCGCATTGCCGAAGCGACGGCCGGGAAGCCCTCCTCCTCGGCGACGTCGGCAAACTCCGGATACATCTCACTGTGCTCGTACTTCTCACCCTCTGCCGCCTCCAGCAGATTCTCCTCGGTCGTGCCGATGACGCCGGCGGGAAATGCCGCGGATATCTCGACCTCCCCACCCTCAAGGAACTTGAACAGGCGCTTGGCGTGCTCCTTCTCCTGATCGGCGGTCTCTTCGAAGACTGCCGAGACTTGCACGTAACCGTCCTTCTTGGCCTGGCTGGCGAAGTACGCGTAGCGGTTTCGAGCCTGAGATTCACCTGCGAACGCGGTAAGAATGTTCTGCTCGGTTCGAGTGCCTTTCAGATCCATCACGGACCCTCCTCATGATCTTTGATCCCTGTCTTACGACACTTGGGGCAGACCCCCAGGAACTCTACGCGATGCTCGATTACCTCCCAGTTTGTAGCCGCATTCTGTGCTCTCTCGATGCCCGGAACGGGCTCACGCTCGATATCAAGATCGATCACGCATTCACATTCCCGGCAGCGAAGATGGTAATGCGGTTTGACGGTGGCATCGAAGTGAGAGGCACCGGGGCCATAGTCGAGTTTCTGCACGTACCCAAGCTCGTGGAGGCGGCGCAGATTCCGGTAGACCGTCCCCTGGCTGATGTCGGGAAGGCGATCTCTCACCATCTCATAAAGCTCGGCAGCGGTGGGATGGGAGTCCACGGAAGAAAGCGTATCCAGCAGCACTCGCCGCTGCTCCGTCATCCTCCCACCACGTCGGCGCAGATTCTCCTCGAGCCGGTCCTCTTTCTTCATAGCATCTCGCTGTTGTTGCTAATGATTACTGTTACACAGTATAGTCATGGTGGATCGCCAAGTCAAGTCCTCCTGGAAATTCGTCCGAGAAAGCTGTCCGGGGCGGAGAGACCAGAGCGCCCGCCCCTGAGACGAGGATTCAGCCGATGACAGGCCAGGCGAAAAGCAATAGTGCCAGAAGGATTCCAACCAGCGCCCCCAGTGACACTTCGGAGAGCTTGTGTATATCTGCCTGTAGCCTGCTCTGCGCCAGCAGCAGGGCAAGCGCCATTGACAGCGCGCTGACTGAGGGATCGCGAGTCACGAATGCGATCGATGACGCCACGAGGAAGCCCAATGCGGCATGTCCGGAGACCATCCCGCCGGTGAGAAATGACCTCCAGCCGGTGGCGCGCTTCACCCAGACTATAAACACCGCCAGCAACAGCAAACCCACGAGCACGATCTGCAGAGGGCCGAGGACCGGGCGGTCGGGGAATTCCGGTGGAAACTGGAAGAGGCCCATGAACGCCTCGCTGCTGGCGAAAACCATCACACCGACCAGCAGCGCATAGATCGAACAGATGAGCACTCCTCCCGCCGCGACGTCCTTCACCAGCCCCACATGCTCGTCGCGATAGTCCACCTTCACATCGAGAACACCCTCAATCGCGGTGTTGAAGGTCTCCGCGGCCAGCACGGCGACCATCGCGGTGAGAAGTATCAACAGTTCAAGGTGTGTTACTCCGAAGCCCCACGCCGCAATGAGAACAAGCGCCGTAGCTATGCTCTGCACGCGCATGCTTGATTGCGTGTTGAAGACGTAATAGAGCCCCTCGAAGGCATGATGGAAGCTGTCGATCATCGAGCGACGACCGCCGGGCTTCGCTTCTTCTGTTCCACTTTCTTCCGAGCGTTTATCCATCGTCGTCGCTCCACCCTTCAACTCGCTGCAGGACCTCTTGCTGCAGCCGATTCATCTCCGCGCGTGAACTCTCGTCGTAATCCTCGTAGCCCAGCACATGCAGCACCCCATGGGCCACCAGGACACATAACTCCTCGTCGGCTGAGTGTCCAAGCTCAGCAGCCTGTCGATAGGCGGTGTCAACGCTTATTATGACCTCGCCGGTGATACCGTCCGGACCCTTCTCAGCCTCAAAGGCGATAACGTCCGTCACGCCCTCGCGTCCAAGATACCTCATGTTCAGATCGCGGATCCGCTCGTCGTCCACGAGTGCAATGCCGACGGCATCCAACCTGCCGCCGGCCTCAGACAGCGCCCCGCGCGCCGCTTCGATGATAAGCTGTTGGTCGATCTTCCGATCCTGAAGGTCCCTGATCTCTACTTCCATGAACTCAGTGAGCGGGAGCGCGATTCTCGATTGCCTCCGCGGCTGGCTCAGCCTGCGCGCGCTCATCCCGCTCCCTGGCCTCTTCCTCTTGCTCCGCTTCTTCCTGCTCCGGGTACTTCAGCCTCTGGTGGAACATCCCGTGCAGCGTGTTGACGAATGACTCCCTGATAGTTCGCAGATCGTCGAAGGTAAGCGGGGACTCATCGAGTTGGCCATCCTCGACTTTCTGAGAGATAATGTCATCCACCAGTTCCTCGATCTGCTCCCGATCTGGGTTCACGAGCGTGCGCGAGGTTGCCTCGACCGCGTCCGCGAGCATCACCAGAGCCGCCTCGCGTGTCTGAGGCTTCGGTCCGGGATATCGGAAGTCCGCCGGATTGACGTTCTCCTCGCCCTCCGCCTCTACCGCGAGATGGTAGGGGTAGCTGGCAAGTGATGTGCCGTGATGCTGGCGGATTATGTCACTGACCTGTTCGGGCAGGCCGATCTCCTTCGCCATCTCGTGCCCGTCCTTGGTGTGAGCGATGAGTGTAAGGGCGGACAGATGCGGCTTGAGTTTCTCGTGCGGATTCTCTTTGCCGAACTGGTTCTCTATGAAGAAGTACGGACGCTTGAGTTTGCCTATGTCGTGGTACATTGCCATTGTACGCACCAGCAGCGGCTTCGCCCCGATCTCCTCCGCCGCAGCCTCGGCGATGTTGGCCACCATCACCGACGACTGATACGATCCCGGCGCTTCGGTCAGAAGGCGGTGAAGCGTACCTTCAGTGGGGTTGGCAAGCTCCAGCAGGCGTAGATCCGTCACGACACCCACGGCGCGCTCAAGTGCCATCACCGCGACCACTGCGATACTCGCGGCGATCAAACCGGCCAACACCGTCGCCACGATCTGATTGAGCCCCAGAGTCAGACCGAATACCGCACTTGCCAGTGCGAAGATCACGCCGTTGTTGAGCCCCACCACTCCGGCGGTGCGCGCGATTACGACACTTCTGCCACCGGTCGAGGAGATTGCGTACGCGGCGATCGCGCCACATACGATCGTCGCGATTACCAGCCGCGCGTCTCCTCCAGTCGCTATCAGCCCGACGAGCAGTCCCGCCACCGCCGAGAAGATGATCGCGACTCGTGTGTCCAGCAGCATCGCTATGACCATTGCAAGGGCCGTGCTTACCCCGAGCGTTATTGCACCGTATAACGGCCACTGCAGAGCGATGCGAAAGCCCGTCGCGGCGAGCACGAGACACCCGGCGATCAGCAGCATCTGTCTGTGGTCCGAGTATATCTCGGGGAAAAAGCGTCTTAGATACACTCCGAAGCTGACCACGATGATGCTCAGCAGCACCAGCAGTGCCAGAGCCTGGGTGTAGTCGACCGTGGGTGCCATCAGTCCCAGCGCTCGCATGATGTCGATGTGTCGTTCGGTGACCGTCTGGCCGACGCTGACTACCACGTCACCAGCCTGCACCTGTCGGCGAACCGGCTCGACCGCCCCCGCGGCAGCGTTGCGCTGTGCCATTGTCTTCTGCTCATCGTAACGCAGATTCGGCCTCAGCGCCTTCGAGGCGATGCTCGCGACGAGTTGCTGGTATCGTTCGGTAAGCGGAAGCTGATCCGCCGCGGTTTGGATGCTCTCCCGGGCTCTCTGCAGATCGTCGGTGTTGTCCCGAATCGAGTCCTGCATCTGTCGATTCGCCAGCGCAAGCGTGTCGCTCTGCAGGCGCCCGAGTGTCCCCTCGCCTGTAGTCACAAGCAGCCTGAGAATCTCCTCGTCCAGCGCCACCTCAATCCGCCGGCGAAGGTCCTGGATCATCTCCTCCACTTCCGCGGCGGGAGGAGCAGGTGTTTCGGAGTTCTGAGGGTGTTCCGGCACTTCATAGTCCGTCCGCACGGCCCGGGCCGTCTCGAAGATGTCGTCGATTGTCTGACGGACGAGACCTGCCGCCTCAGGAACCACGTTGTACTGATCGGGGATCGCTTCGCGAGCGCGTTGCTTCCGCTCCTCCGTAGCCTGCGTGTCGGTATAATGAGTGCTACGTGGGGCTATGATAGTACGCTCTGCGACATCCCCCGGTTCGAGTGTGATCCGCTCGGGAATAAGGCGAATGCTCAGGGCGACAAAAAGTAGTAGTGCGGTCCCTGCGGCTATTGCCGCACGGATATACCAGAACCGGTCGATGCGCATCCCCAGCAGTGTGCGCTGAGGGGAAGCGCCGTTGTTGTCCCGCCTTCTCCTACTGTTGCGCATTACTGGTTTCCGCCGCCTCCTCAGGCGGCGCTTCCTTCTCGCGGACATCGTACGCTCGCACTATGCGCTGCACGAGGTCGTGACGAACTATGTCGTGTCGAGTAAGACGGCACACTGCAACGCCTTCAATACCTTCGAGTACGTCGAGTGCATGACGCAGTCCGCTGAGTTGACCCGAGGGAAGGTCGCTCTGCGTGATGTCCCCCGTGACTGCCATCCGTGAGCCGAAGCCCATGCGGGTGAGGAACATCTTCATCTGAGCCGGCGAGCAGTTCTGTGCCTCATCGAGGATCATGAAGGCGTCATTAATCGTCCTCCCGCGCATGTAAGCCAACGGCACGACCTCGATTGTACCGTGCTCGGTGAGACGCCGCGTTCGCTCCATCCCCACTATGTCGTGGAGAGCATCGTAGAGCGGCCGAAGGTAGGGATCGACTTTGTCCAGCATGTCCCCCGGCAGGAAGCCGAGGCTCTCTCCGGCCTCCACGATTGGCCGCGACAGTACCAACCGATTCACCTCTCCGGCCTTGAGTGCCGCCGCCGCGCTGGCCATCGCCAGGAAAGTCTTACCCGTTCCGGCCGGACCGATGCAGAGGGTAAGATCGCTCTCGCGCATGCTCTCAACGTACTTCACCTGCGCGCTCGTCTTCGGGCGAATCGGCTTGCCTCGATGCGTAGCAATGATTGCTTCGGACAACAGAGGCTCTGGCGCTCCTGCCGTTGTGGCGGTCCCGCTTCTCAGGGCGCGACTTATATCGT